>JAOFDG010000023.1 GCA_028033615.1 Verrucomicrobiales bacterium
ACCGCTCTTTTCTCCTGAACGTATTAGGGAAATCTCTAAAGAAGTAATGCCGTTATTATATTGAATACTATCAGAAAAAGATTTTTTTTCTTTAATGCCCTTTAAAGTTTGCCGAAGATAATCTGCCTGATTCTTTGGTGGGTTTGTGTCTAAAATTGATTCAATAGCCTTATGAATTGGAAATCCAGCGCTAGAAAGTTTTGATAACTCGCTGTATAATGTGAACTTGTCATGGTCGTTCAGCATGATTGAAAATAAATTTACTGGTTACTATTCAGCAATCGGGGCAATGTGGCTATCTGATTTTTTATAATGAGTGATAAAAATACAGAACAAGATATCAAATTCATGAAATCAGCAATCAAAGAGGCTGAAAAAGGAATTGGTTGTACAAGCCCAAATCCGAGTGTGGGATGTGTTATTGTCAAAAAAGGAAAGATTATAGGTAGAGGATATCATCGAGGGGCAGGAGGACCACATGCGGAAATTGAGGCAATAAAAAATGCTAAAAAGACTCCTATTGCTGGCTCTACCATTTATATCACTCTAGAGCCATGTTCGACTCATGGTAAGACGCCCCCATGTTCCAACGCAATTATTAACAGGGGTTTTAAACGAGTGGTCTTCGGCATCAATGACCCTGACCCTCGCCATCAAGGCAATTCTATGCAAATTCTAAGGAAGAAAGGAATAGATGTCACCTCAGGTGTTTTATCCGAAAGTTGTCGTCGTATAATTCGCCCATTTACAAAACGTATTCTAACGGGTTTGCCTTGGGTCCTCGTAAAAGCTGGAATGAGCCTTGATGGTCGATTAACCAGACCTGGTGATGAAGGGCAATGGATTACTAATGAACATGCCATCAAAGATACTCAGAATTTAAGGGCTGAAGTGGATGCAATTATTATTGGATCTGAAACTCTAAGAAAAGATGATCCACGCCTTACAATTCGCGAACCGAGGTTATTGAGAAGGCGAAAAAATCAGCCCAAGAGAGTTGTTCTTACGCGAACTGGTAAATTACCGAAATCCGCAAAGATTTTCATAGATGAGTTTAGGGAAAACACTTTAGTGTACACTAACCGTTCACTTAAGGCAGTGCTTAAAAATCTTGCTGATAAGCACCAATGCAATAGTGTCATGATTGAGGGTGGCGGAACGCTTATAGGAAACGCAATAAAGAGAAAACTTGTCGATGAAGCATGTCTTTATTTTGCACCGTTGATATGCGGACAAAAGTGTACGCCTTTCGCAGATGTTAAATTGTCTGAATCATGCGGTTTATCTGAAATTAAATTTAAGGCTTTAGGCGATAATTTTAGGATCAGAGGAACTATCAATTCATAGATTAATCAATCGACTCGATTTCCTTGATTGACTCTTCTATCAGATCATCATTGATATCAATTAAATTGGCTTTTTCTGGAAAGCATCCGTCTTTCACATCCTTGATATATTCACCAAAGGCATTAATGCGCTCTTCTTGTAATCGATTTTTTTCAGAAAGAAAATCCCGATACGCTTTAGCATGCCTAGGAATTCTTTCGTCATAATCACCTAGAATATCATCTGAAAAAAGAAACTGCGTGTCGCAATTAGGACCTGACCCTAAGGACATTAGTATCATGGATGTTTTAGATGATAAAAATGTGGCTAATTTTTCAGGTACTACTTCAATCTCGGCTGCATAAGCTCCAGCGTTTTCTAGCTCTTTCATTTTTACATAGAGGCTCTTAGCTTCTTCGACGGTCTTACCAATGGCTCTATAACCAGTCCAAGTAACGTGTCGTGGAACCATACCTAGATGACCGACCACAGGTATTTTTTCATTACTCATTTTTTCAATGATATGTGTGCTTGCTGAGCAATAAACAGAGCTAGCTCCTGTTTCTAAAGCTTCAAAAGCAATTTTTATAGCTTCCTCTGAACTCGATAATCCGTGTGGAGTGGCCACTGAAATAAAACTATTAGGTGCTGCTTCAATGATTTTTGGGAGTCGTAGTTGAGCTTCTAGAGAATCAAAACTACAACTCATTAGGTCTACTCCCGCTAATTCAGCGGCTTGAGCTTCTTCAGGCGATTTTACATGAATATGTGTAAGGCAGCGCTTCCCCTTTAACTTTTGTAAATCATAAACAGTGTATTTTTTCCTAGGTCTTAGCATTTTAGTAAGTAGTTAAATTATCGGCTAACATTTATTGAATTTGAAGCTTACCCATTTTCCTTTGCAATATAATTCAGGTATAGGCAATCCATTATTTTTTGCATTTTTAAGAATGCTATCATGGTGTTCTTTCAATATTCCTGAAAGTAAAAGATGACCATTTTGAGATACTAGGCTCCAAATTTTTTTTAGGTTAGGATTAAGAACATTTGCAAAAATATTGGCAGTAATCACGTTCCACGTCTTGCCTCTTTTAGGGGACCAATCAAATAGGTCTTGTTCATAAATATTAATATCATCTATTGAGTTGATAACCATATTACGCTTAGCGATAACTAGAGCTTCAGGATCAAAATCGAAACCTTCCACCTTAAAGGCTCCCATAAGACTAGCTGTTATCGGTAATATTCCTGTTCCTAATCCAATGTCACAAAGGGACCATTGTTTTTTTTTCTTTTGATGATCTTTAGCAATGTCTACTAACATACGTAAACAGGTTGAAGTTGTTGCGTGATCACCGGTGCCAAACGCTAGCGCAGCTGGTATTGAAATGACAATTTTTTTTGGATATCTAATTTTAATTTTTTTTAATTCTTTGGAGTCTGAATTATCTGTAATCAAAATTTTATCTCTTATCTTGATTAAGGGTCTATTAGATGAGGCGTTAATATTTGCCCAATTTTTGTATTCTAATTTATTAACTTTACCACCTAATTCTTTCTTTAAACCTTGGGCTTCATTTTCATTTTCCAAGTAAACTTCGACTTGTAATTTTTGTGAGCCGGATAGCCGCTTAATAACAGCATTGGTCTGAGCCATGCTTAAAAAACGTTCTTCAACAAAACTTTTTTCATTAACAGAAATTATCTTTGACCAAACTAACATTGATTTAATGTTGAGGGTTTAGTTGATCTGCGTCTGAGCAACGATTTAAAGTTTAATGGAAAATGGAGCGGGTGATGAGATTCGAACTCACGACTTCAACCTTGGCAAGGTTGCGCTCTACCCCTGAGCTACACCCGCTTTTCCATGTGCGGATAGGGATTTTAGCCTTCAAAGGTTGGTCTTCAAGAAGTTTTTAGTCTGATTGATAGCCAAATAGTCTCAAATACTAGAATAATAGGATAAATAGATATATTAATTCATTGTTATATTTCTATCTTATGAGAAATCCCTTGGAATTTTTTTAACTAAGGAATTTGCTTCGGAATGATTCGGAATGACCATTTTATTTTGATTCCATTCTAGTTTTTTACCGTGGAAACGATTCGCAATGTTACCCAACAGAGTTGTTTCTGTAAGCGGTACAGCAAAGCCAAAGTTGGATGTGGTGGCGTCTTTGCCAAGGCAAGCATCAATGTAGGAATGATAATGACTTCGACCTTTAAGCTTGGGTCTTACGATACCTTTATTCTTGGAATATGGAACTAATTGAGGTCCACCAACATGAGGTAAGAGTAAGTTGCCCGTTTCACCAATGAATAAACTGCCACTTCCAGGTAACTGCCTGTCATCTTTTTCGAAGCCCGCAAGTTTTCTGGCTGGTTTTTTTCCGCCATCATACCAAAAAACTTTAATCGATTTGTCGGTTGTCCATTTTGTGCCTGGAAAATCATATTCATAAGTTGCCCAATCAGGCCAATTTTCTGAATGAATTTTTTCGTCATTTGTCCATCTTTCTGGTACGCCAGTTGTGATAACGCTATTAGGAGCTGTAAGTTCGAGTGCTTTAAATGGTGAATCCATTATGTGGCACATGAAATCTCCAATTGGACCAGTGCCAAAGTCTTGCCAGCCTCGCCAATTGAAAGGGTGATATATTCCATTTTTGTAAGGTCTTTTTGGAGCTACTCCTAGCCATTTATCCCAGTCAAGACTTTTGGGAACAGGGTCCTCGCCAGCAGGCCTTCCGCTACCAGGGAAAGTAGCACCAGCCCATGCATGAACTTCTTTTATTTTTCCTATTACACCATTTTGAATTAAAATAACTGCGGAGCGATATTCGATGCTCGATTGAATCTGGTTTCCCATTTGAGTAACGACACCACTTTTCTTTGCCCATGCTCCCATTGCTCTAGCTTCTGATATTTCGTGGGCTAATGGTTTCTCGCAGTAAACGTGTTTGCCTTTTTTCATAGCAGCGATAGATACGCTTGCATGCATATGATCAGGAATAGCGACTTGGACTGAATCAATTCTATCACCTTCAGACTCGAGCAGGTCTCTCCAATCTTGATACTTTCGAGCATTGGGAAATTTAGCTGCAGCTTTAGCCATTCGAGATGTGTCGACATCACAGATGGCTGTGATGTTTACATTTGGATGTGTCGAAATATTGCTCAAATCACTCCATCCTTGACCATCTGTTCCCACTACTGCGTGATTGATTTTTCCATTCGGTGAAGCTGAGGAAACTAAATTTGGTATTACGATAGGTGCTGCAGTAAGCGCGGAGGTGTTTTGTAGAAAATTTCTGCGGGTTTGACTGATTTCTGACATATTTTTACAATGAAATGAAATGTTTAACTGTGCGAGTTAATTCGGATTATTAAAGTTATCGAACCTCGATTTGAAGTTATCTACAAACTGGCTATGCTTGTGCTTTGAAGCTCATGTCTGATAAATTAGCTGAAATAATAGCGCATAAGAGAAAGGAAATAGAACCTCTTTTACTTAGAGCTGATAAGCTTCGTTATGCTGCGCTTGAAAGAAACGAATTTCGCTCTTTATCAGCCTCGATTGATTTAGGTTCTGAAAAGTTAGGCCTAATTGCTGAAGTAAAGAAAGCTTCGCCATCTGCAGGTGTCATTGCCAAGCAATTTGACCCTGTGCAGCAGGCAAAAAAATATGCAGCGGCTGGAGCTAGTGCGATTTCTGTATTAACTGATGAAAAGTTCTTTAGTGGAAAATTAGAATATTTAGTGAATATTAGACAAGAAGTTGAAATTCCAGTTCTCAGGAAAGATTTCATTATCAGTGAAGCTCAAATCTATGAAGCTTCTGTAGCTGGAGCTGATGCCATTCTTTTAATAGTAGCTGCCTTAGACCAAGACGAATTAAAACGCCTGTTGGATTGTGCATATACCTATCAGCTTGAGGTTTTGATGGAGGTTCATGATCTGCAGGAGCTCGAAAGAGCTTTGGAGACAGATGTAAAGATTATTGGAGTAAACAATCGAAACTTGAAAACATTTGAAGTGGATCTTAAAAATACTGAAAAGATTAGTGAAGAAGTTCCAGAGGATATTTTTTTCGTGAGCGAGAGTGGAATTAAAACTCCTCAAGATGCTGCACTAGTGGCGGGTTGGGGTGCTGATGCGGTTTTAGTTGGAGAAAGCCTTATGCGTACTAATGACGTAAATTTGGCAGTTAAGGAGATAATGGATTCAGTACCAGATTAATTAGACTGAAAAAGTTTTTTCAAAACCTTTAATCTTTCTGGTTTTTTCTCGCGATTCTTTGACAGTCCAATATGAGAATGGATTTGGCAATAATCTTGAGGGATTGAGTCATAGGGAATTTTTTCAAGATAGCTATTTCCACTACTAATGCATTCTTTCGATGTTCTTTTCCCGCTTATTCTACAAAGATTAATTTCACTCATGGGAATCGGAGGAATCATATTTTCTGCTGTATACCCAAACTTCTCACATTCCTGCATGATTTTTGTCCAGATAGGTAAGGTAATATTGCTTGCATAAGCATCCTTCAGTATCGTTTTCGGCTTATCTAGACCAATCCATACCCCACAAGTCACTCTACTTGAAAATCCAAGAAACCAAGTGTCTTTAGAATCATCTGTTGTTCCTGTTTTCCCACCTACTTGCTTTTTGTAGCCAAGAGCTTTTGATCCAGATCCAGTGCCATGTTTAGACATTACTTTTTCAAGCGCCATGCATGTCATTGTTATAGGGCCTGAGGAAACCGCTGGGTACGTTTGAGCGGCGGCTTTGTAAAAGGTCTTCCCGTTAATGTCATTAATTGAATGTATTGTGAATGATGGAGCTCTTCTTCCGTAGTTGGGAAAAACAGTATATGCGCTGGTAATTGATTGGAGGTCTGAAGTTACATTTCCCAGGAATATTTGTGGATTTGAACTTGATATTTTGATCCCAACTTTTTCCGAGAGTGCCTTTATATTATCTATACCTGCTATGTTTCCAATTCTCGCAGACATTGTATTCCTAGATTTGTAGAGTCCAAAATTGACAGTCTGAAGACCATAAGACTTCATATCATGGTTACGTGGCATCCAATTTGTTTGAGCCCCTTCGATTTCGTTCTTTTTTATCGGTCCATCACTAATTAATGAACCGGGCATTAAACCTTGATTGAAGGCTGCAGTATAAACAAAAGGTTTAAAAATCGAACCCAAGGGTCTTTTTGCATTAAGTGCTCTATTAAATTCTGAATCTTTGATGTCTCTACCCCCAACTATTGCGAGTACTGCTCCTGTTTTGTTGTCCATTATAACAACGGAACCTTGTATATAATCAGGCGTTTTCTTTAGTTTTATTGAATCGTATTGGGCTTTAGTTGGGTGGTTGTATCCAGGCCTTTTTTCTATAGCTTGAAGAGATCGTTCTAATATTTCTTCGACTTTATTTTGAAGGAGAAGATCAATACTTGTGTGGATTTTAAGTCCTCCATCTTCAGTATTTGATTCGCCTAAAGCATTATTAAGTTCTCTTTGAATTGCATCCATGGCGTAACTTTTCACTCTCTCTTTTTTATTAAAATTTTGTGGAAGGATTTTTACTCCCATAAGCATTGCGTTTTGAAATTCATTCCTAGTGATTACGCGTTCTTGATGCATGCGGCCTAGAACAGTCTTTCTTTGTTCGTTTGCAGCTTTAAAATTTCTAAAAGGAGAAAAACGATTTGGTCCGCGAATGATACCAGCAAGCATTGCGGCTTCACTTAAATTCATATCGATGGCTTTTTTTCCAAAGTATGAAAGGCTTGCATTTTCGATTCCATAAATACCAGATCCAAAGAATATTCTGTTTATATAAAATTCTAGAATTTGATCTTTGCTATATTCTTTTTCTATTCTTCTAGCTAATTGCGCTTCAATTAACTTCCTGTGTAGAGTTTTTTGACTCATTAATTCGCTAAAACTATTTCTAGCTAATTGCATGGTTATGGTACTAGCGCCTTCCCTCTTTTTTTTGAAAACGTTTCTATAAAATGCTCTTAGGATTCCGGCGGGGTCTATACCTTTGTGTTCGTAGAAACGGACATCTTCTCTAATGATTAGCGCTTTCTGAAAGTCGCTCGAAACTGCGTTTAGTGCTATGAACTTCGACTTAGATCCGTGAATTTTACCAATTTCATTTCCATGACAATCATAAACGATAGAAGGTAAGGGCATCTTGCCTAATTGTTTTAGATTATACCCCTTTGCTAAAATTCCATAGACTGTTAGGATCATTCCGCAGGATATAAAAATTAACAAGGTGGCTAGGATGGCGACCTTGAAGAGAGCAAAGGTGACGGCAAGATGTCTTCTCCTCTTTTTATACATTTTTATGGCTTTCTTTATAAGGGGAATAGAAGCAACAAGTTTCCTTAATTTACTTAAAATTCAAGCAAACTTAACTTCGTTGGATCATCATGCTTGAGACATAACTGCTAAGAGTGTCATAATTGGATAATGATTAAATTTATTCCATGGAGTTCTATATTAATACTAGGATTAATTAATCAATTGGTTGCAGCTCCACTTGCTCTGAAAAATGGACAGTTACCCGATGATATCAGGCTCTTACCATTGAAAGACCTAAATGGTTATTTTCCCTTTGACCCTCCTTCTTCAAAAAAAGAGTGGGAAAGAAGGTCTTCTAAAATTAGACAGGAGTTAAGAGTAGCCGCCGGACTTTATCCAGAGCCTACGCGCTCTCCTTTAAATGCTGTTGTTAGAGACAAAAAAGAGTGTGGAGATTTTACTATCGAAAAAGTTTACATTGAGACGCTCCCTGGTTTTTTTCTAACAGGAACTCTTTACAGGCCCAACAGAGAAATAGGAAAAAGACCTGGTATTTTATGTCCACACGGTCATTGGAAAGATGCACGTTTTTACGACGCTGGTGAATCAAAAGCAAAAAAAGAGATTAAGATTAGTGCCGAAAATAATTTAGATAGTGCGAGAAATCCTTACCAAGCTCGTTGTATTGGTCTGGCCCGATTAGGATGCACAGTTTTTCAATATGACATGATGGGTGATTCTGATAACCATCAGATTTCCCATGAGATTACTCACCGGTTCGCCCGCCAGAGACCCGGCATGATTGCCAAGAAAGAGTGGGGACTCTATAGCCCTCAAGCCGAATCTCATCTTCAAAGCATTTTAATGCTTCAGACCTGGAATTCCATTAGGGCAATAGATTTTGTTCAAGCGCTTGAGGATGTTGATCCTGACAGGATAGGGGTGACTGGTGCCAGCGGTGGTGGCACTCAAACGTTCATGGTCTCAGCCCTTGATTCTAGAGTAAAAGTTTCAATGCCGGCTGTTATGGTTTCTACTGCAATGCAAGGTGGTTGCACATGTGAAAATGCATCACTTCTAAGGGTTAATGAAGGAAATGTGGCTTTTGCTGCTTTGTTTGCACCTAAGCCAATTGGCCTAACTACCGCCAATGATTGGACTAAAGAAATGACTACAAAAGGTTTTCCTCAATTAAAAAAAACTTACGAAGTCCTAGGATATCCTCAAAATATTATGCTTCATAATCGTATAGAATTTGACCATAACTACAATCTACCCTCGAGACAATCAATGTATAAATGGTTCAATGAACACTTAGGTCTTGGACATGAAAAACCTGAAATTGAAAAACCTCACAAAAGGTTGACCAAAGAGGCATTAACAGTTTGGGATAAAGATGATCCAATGCCCTCCGGAGGGGAAGATTTTGAGATTGAATTGCTAACTTATCTCACCGAGGACATTAATAAAAAAATTATTAATAACTCCGACGTTTCTAGGAAAGGTTGGGAGGTTGTTCTTGGTTTAGATTCAGAAAGAAATAACGACATTGAGTGGGATTTAACATTAAAAAATCAAGAAGAGGGATACGTTGAAATGAGTGGTCTTATTAATAACAAAACTAGTAAAGAAAGTATCCCAGCGATTTTTCTTTATCCAAAGGATTCATGGAATAAGAGAGTTGTCATATGGTTAAACGAATTGGGTAAGAGTGGACTATATAAAAGCGGTGCAAACTCGTCTGAGCTTAAAGAAAATGTTTTAAATGTTCTAAGTCAGGGAACTGCGGTTTGCGGTATAGACCTTTTTATGCAAGGTGAATTTTTAAAGGATGGTAAACCTATTGAAGTTACAAGAACCGTAGCCAATAAGCGAGAAGCCGCAGCCTATACTCATGGTTATAATTATAGTCTGTTTGTTAAGCGTGTAAGAGATATTCTAACAACAATCAGTATGATTGAATCGAACAGCCATGGAGTAAATCATATTGATCTTGTTGGTCTCCAAGGAGCCGGTCATTGGGCAGCAGCAGCAAACTTTTTATCTAAAAACCTAGACAGAGTTGTTATTGAAACGGGAGGTTTTGAATTTATTAACATAAACAGTATAAGGCACCCAGACTTTCTTCCAGGAGCAGCTCGTTATGGTGACATTAAAGCCTTAATATCTTTAGCAAAAACTAGTCCTTGGATTGTTGATGATAAAGGGCTTCCTGAATGGATAAAAAATTAGGGTTTAAATTTATTAACCAAAAATAACAGGGCCTCCATCAGTAGGATTTAGAGATCTTAGTTTTTCCACACAAGAAATAATAATTTTTGATGCATTATCAATTTCTTCCTCATTATTCATTGAAGAAACTGATAATCGGACACTAGATAAGGCCCTTTGATCATTATGGCCCATGGCAGTCATTATTCTAGAGGGTTCTCTTTTGCCAGTACTGCATGCAGATCCACTAGCAATACATAAACCTTTTTCATTAGTTAGTATCAATAAATCTCCTGCATCGATATTTTCAAAGCTAAGGTGAGAAGTGTTAGGAAGCCTGTGTTTTGGACAACCATTTTGTTGGACGCCATCAATTGAGCTAATAATATTATTTTCTAGTCTATCTCTAAGTATCGCTAATTTTTCTTCCCCGCCTGAAAGTAGTCTGTTCTTAGCGAGCTCTGCTGCTGTTCCAAGTCCAATAACTTGTGCAACTGCCTCGGTCCCTGCTCGTTTTCCATTTTCTTGTCCGCCACCAATAAAAAATGGTGAAAAAGGTGCCCCTGCCCGGACAAAGAGTGCGCCGACTCCTTTAGGTGCATGAAATTTATGTCCTGAAATGGATAGAAAATCTATCGGACCTTTACTCACATCTATTGAAATTTTTCCGACCGCATTTACTGCATCCGTATGAAATAAAGAATTTTTTGCATGAGTAATTTTAGCGGCCTCATAAATATCCTGACAAATGCCTGTTTCATTGTTAGCCCACATTATTGTCACCAGAGCCGTATCTTCACGGATAGCATCGCGTAAGTCGTTTAATTCAATGAGGCCATCGTTGTTAACTGGCAGTTCTGTTATTTCAATGTCTGGCATCATTGATTGAGCAAATAAAATGATAGCCGAATGCTCAACGGATGTTGTAACGATGTGTCGTTTCTCTGAATTATTCTTTAATGCAGAAAAGATTGCAGTATTATCTGATTCAGTTCCGCAAGATGTAAAAATGATCTCCTCTGCTTTTGAGTTTATTAATTGTGCCACCTGGTTCCGCGCTTGAGTAACAGCCTCATTACTATTCTTGCCTAAATCGTAACCCGTTGAGGGATTACCAAATTCATCCTTGAGAAAAGGTTCCATTGCCTCAAAGACTTCAGGATGAACCTTAGTTGTGGCGTTGTTGTCTAGATAAATCACGAGAAGTAGTTATTGATTCACTGGTCGCTAGGTTCAAAATTTTGGCTCTTGCCATCAAGAATTGCAAGCGCTTCTGCCACTAAGAATAAAGAGCCTGCAATAAGAACATTTTTTTTAGATTCTTTTGCAACTTCAATGGCTTTTAAAACTGAGTCCTCTCTTTCCACTTGGATATTTTTTGAAACATGGTTAATAACTTCATTATAACTCGCTAACTCTCTTGGTGTTTTTGGTTTAGTCACAATTAGGCGAGATGCCACTTTTCCAATTGGAACTATTATTGATTCTAGATCCTTATTTGCAGCTGATGCAAAAATAACAGTAGCCTTATTCTCACCATAAATTTCATTCCAAGTTGATACTAAAGCTTGTGCGCCTTCTTTATTGTGTGCTCCATCAACAACAATATCAAACCCCTCCCTTTGGTGATATTGTTCAAAACGACCTCTCCAAACCGTTTTAGCGACACCTTCAAAGCAGTTTTTATTGTTAATGCTTGGCGAGAATTTTTTTACCGCAGCAATTGCTAAACTAGCGTTTGCTTTTTGATGTTTTCCTTTTAAGGAAATTCTTTCGAATGTTAGCGTATCATCTACAAAATCGATGCTTGTATTAACTTCATTACATCGTGACTCGAGAATAGCTTTAGCCTCTATACTTTGGTGAGCAGAGATGACAGGTTTTCCCGATTTAATAATGCCTGCTTTTTCTCTAGCAATTTTAGCAATACTGTTTCCAAGAATATGTTGGTGATCAAGGCTTATTGGTGTGATGACGCAGACCGTAGGTTGCACTGCATTAGTTGAATCAAGTCTTCCTCCTAGCCCAACTTCTATTGTTGCGACATCTACTTTTTCGTCGATAAAAAATTTCAATGCTAAGGCAGTGGTAATTTCAAAGAAGGTAGGTTCTTTATCCCACTTATTAACGAGATCCTTTATTATTTTTATTCTTTTGGCAATTTCAATTTTGGTTATTGGTTTTCCATTAATGCGAATGCGCTCACAGAATGAAATAAGGTGAGGTGAGGTGAAAAGGCCGGTTTTATATCCACTGTGTTGGAGAATTGAATCGATGAATGCACAAGTTGAACCCTTTCCATTCGTTCCTGCTACATGAATAATAGGGATTCGAGCGCCATCGGCTCCTATCGCTTTCAAGAGTTTTATGATGTTATCAAGACCAAGCTTTATACCTGACTCTTGTCGACCATAGAGCCATTCCTTGGCTTCTTCATACTCCATTTTATTTAGAATCTTTTAGCAATAGAAAATGAAACTAGGGCAATAAATAACCAAGTATACTAGCCAACCTTTCACGCATTTCACGCCTTTCGACAATCATATCAACTAAACCGTGTTTGTGCATAAACTCTGCAGTTTGGAATCCCTCAGGCAGTTCTTGGTGAGTAGTTTCTTTTATGACTCTAGGCCCAGCAAAACCAATCATACACCCTGGTTCTGCCAGAATAATATCCCCCAGAGTAGCAAAACTGGCGGTAACTCCCCCGGTAGTTGGGTGTGTTAAAACTGAAATAAACGGAAGACCAGCTCTGTCATGAACGGCAAGAGCTCCACTTGTTTTAGCCATTTGCATTAGGCTTAGTATGCCTTCATGCATTCTTGCACCGCCAGAAGCTGAAACAATAATGACCGCTGTTTTTTCTTTTGTAGCTAGTTCGATAGCTCTCGTGATTTTCTCTCCAACGACCGAACCCATACTGGCACCAAGGAAACGAAAATCCATTACTGCTAGAACTACTGGATGTCCGATGACTTTGGCTTTGCCTGTAATGATTGCCTCTGAGAGTCCAGTGATTTTTTGATATTTTGTAAGCTTATCTTTGTAACCTTTGAAATCTAGAGTGTCTACGCTGGCCATCTCTTTATCTGTTTCCTCAAAAGTCCCTGGATCAGTGATTGATTCGATTCTCTCTGGGGCGCTTAAAGTGAAGTGATGGTTACAATGAGGGCATACTCTTAGGCTTTTTTTGAGTTCGAGCTCATGAATAACTTCACCGCATCCAATACATTTGTGCCACAGACCTTCAGGCATATCGCGCTTTTTATCTGCGTTACCTCGGAAAGGGGGTTTCTTAAAAATGGCCATGTTTTAGAATCAATAATTCAAGGAATTTAACTCACCTATCTTCTAAGGACAACCCTCTTTGGTCATGATTCTTTATTGTCGCGAATGAGATTTTTTTTGTCTAATGGCTATCCATAACATTGCTAGTATACCTGTTAATAACACGCCTAATAGTGGAATAAGGCCTTCTTTTAGATCTGACCCTATGTAAGGAAGTAAAAAGTTTTTATCGTATCTAGTAGGAATATTTGAGTGATAGTCGTAGATTTTTACGCTAAAGACCCATCCCGCATGTAGCCCTATGCTTAACCAGAGCGATGAAGTTTTTATTCTTGCCCAACCTAGGACAAGACCAACTACAAAAAGTGTAGCAAACCCCTTTGCAATAAAAATTGGGTTTTCAAATTGCGCAAATATTTGTCCAACTGTCCAGAACCCTGTTCCAAAGTAGTGAATGTCACTATCGGCTAACCTTGCACAATTCAAAGGAGGCTTGAGGAAATGAATGATAGCAAAGAAAAAAGAGATAAAAAGTAAAGTTGAGAAAGTGCTAGCAGTTCTTTTTACGGCACCGAAAAGAAATCCTCTAAATAAATATTCTTCTATCAAGGATACAGTTATTGCCGAAATAATGAATTTGAGAATAATGCGAAAACTAAAAGAATTCGTTCTCTCAAAAATTCCCATCTGAAAATAAACTATCCCAAAAATAAATAAAATTCCTGCCGCTAGGATGAATCCAATACCCAGCTCTGAGAATCGGTTTGAATTTTTCTCAAGGCCTAGGTGAGCCTTTTTTAATTTTAATGAACGAATTAAAGGGTATAGGCAAACCAGAGCTCCTAGAAGCATTGAACGATTAAAATAACGCCCAAAGTGAGCATTATCGAGTTTGCTCTGGAGCCATAACCCGGCATCGCCAAAACTTCCTAGTACCCTAAATTGAACGATTGCTTTACAACCATGATACAAAAATGGTGCCAAAGCTGCCCCTATAATGAGAGAACCTAAGAACCATGCCAATAATTTTAGAATGTCTGATCTAATAATTTTCAGCATAAGTATATATTATTTGTTAAACTGAACTCTCATTGATGCATGATGACAAATCCTTTGTTAAATATTAGATTAAATTATATGAAAATTCATGATTGGAAAGACCGGACGGAGACTGGAGAAAATCGTTTATGGAGAGCTACAAAGCATGGCGGTGAATGGAAGTTTATGTCTAGACTTCAAAAATCTGAAGAAGGTTGGACAGATCATGAAAGCTTAAGTATTGAGGATTTAAATGTTTTTCGCGAAGTTCTTTTTAATAAGTATCAACGTCGAAGAATTCCTTGGGAGGACGTATTAACTATTGATAAAATGATTGAGGAGGCTTAATCCTCAATTCTGTTTTTAACTGATGAGTATAACAACTAAGAGAGGCGACAATGGTGGAACTGATTTGATGTTTGGTAGACGTGTGTCCAAGAACCATCCCCGAATATTAGCTGTTGGAGGAATAGATGAGCTAAACGCCAGCCTCGGCATTGTTAGAGTATATTTGAATGATGATTTGGAGCTTATAGATAAAATTGAAATTATTCAGAAGGATTTAATTATACTAATGGGAGAGATAAGCACTCTTCCTAAAGATATGGAACTCTACGAGGAGAAGGGCTTTGAGCATTTCGGAGTTGAGCGAGTACAAAATTTGGATAATTGGATAAAAGAGATTGAGGAAAGAGATGTATCCTTAGACGGGTGGGCATTGCCTGGATCAAGTGGTTCGCATGTCTCAGCTCACTTGGATTATTCTAGAGTTATTTGTCGTAGAGCAGAACGAGGATGTATCAATTTAGATGAAGATTTAGGTGAATCAGTTTTAGTTTATTTGAATAGGCTTTCTGATCTCCTTTGGCTTATGGCTAGAGATAAAGATGCGACTTCTTCCTCTTGAAATGTTGTTTTGATAATAATTAATCTTGGATTAATTCCTCCATCATTTCCTTATTGCTTCGGATTTTTTTGACTTCTTTCTCTATTTTTTCTGCTGAGATTTGTATTTCAGTCAGTTTTTTCTTTTTTGAGGCGTTACCTTTCGGAGGTGAGATTTGAAATTCTCTTACGAGTTTCCCAAAATCTTGAATTGAATCAGCATAAGACCATACGCGTTTATCTAGCTTTAATCTCACCCTTTTGAGTTCATTTATGACTTTGCCTAAATCATCGGTAGCAAGAGCATCCTCGGGATCAGTGCCTGACCTTGCTGCCTGCATAAGCGTAGAGGCGAAATTTTCAGTCTTCTCCAGTGATCCCATTAATGAGAGAGTTCTCGGAGATTTTCCTGTGGCTACTTCAAGAGTCAGATTTGCCGATAGGTGGTTAGGAGCAAGTTTTAATATTTCCCTGAGTTTTTTTTGTACTTGAGCATTTTTAAGGATTGTAGCTTTATGACGAAAGATTGCAGCCTGCACCTTAGAAAATTCTTCAATTGCTTTTGTGATAGAATCATCCTTTTCAACAAAAGCGATTTTGGAAACTTCATTAAAGTTAGTTGCTGTAAATACCTGTATTCTAGAAACAGTTTTAATACCGTTGAGTAAAACAAGATCTGAAAGTGATTGAGCATTTTTCACAGGAATGGCAACGATTTTACATTCTTTACTAAAGGCTCCTCGAACTTTGGCTGGAACTCCTCCGACTGGTTGGATGCTTCCATCGGCATTCATGTCACCTGTGACAGCGAAAAATGAATCTAATTTCTTGCCAGTGACTAAAGAATCCAATAAAAGTGCACAGCAAATTGCCGCAGAGGGTCCATCTTTAGAGGTAAATCTATCTTCAAATGCGATTTCAATATCATAACCTGAGGGCAATGTTTCATGCTTTACTCGCAGGTACTTGATTACCTCATTGAGTGCTCCATCCATATTTTTTCCAACTCGTTGATTGAATCGAATTTTAATAGGGTCGGTTTTATTTTCTAGTGGGCTTGCCGTTGCATTCATCTGTGAGGCTTTACCTGCAAAGTCACCATTGGGCAGCGGTTGTACTAATAGTCCTTTAAGTTTACTTTGCTTTAATTGAAGCTCAAATGCGGTAACAACACCAATTTGGCATAAAAAAAGAAATACTAATATGATAGCCGTGCCGTGCATTGGTTTTTTCGCAAAAGCGTTTTCCTATGAATTTGATACTTTGTAATTAAAAGAAAAGCTTAATGAAGGCTAATATTTTAGTGAATACGTAATTTAATTCCTGAAAAATTTCATTTTCTAAGTTTGGGCATTGTAAAAAAGAATTAAAAAAATTACATGAAAATTCATAACCAAGTTAGATTTATTATTCGTAACAAACTCATTATTAGATATTTATAGTTATATTAAGAGGTATTTTTAGATAGTTAATAAATTTTTAATTAACTTTAAAATGAACAAGGGTAAATTTCGTGAATGCTAACCTTCAGAGAGGAGATTATTATTATAGTACCCTCATAATCAAAGGCTAACTCCCCAACTCGATAAAAGAATGAAAAGTCCTTTTCTGCTAACCGCGATCGTCTCTCTCATCATTATTATTAAACCCTCTCAATCTCTCAAAGCTGAGCAGGTTGTTATCAACGAGATTATGTATCACCCTAATGAAGGTGGGCATGAGTTTGTAGAGATAGAAAACCTCACATCATCTCCTTTTGATATCGCACTTTGGAAGTTGAGCGGTGGAGTAGATTTTGAATTTCCTGATTTTAGTTCAGCATCTCCTAGGAATACATTTCTCAAAGATTTTGAAAGAATTGTTATTTGCGATACTGATCCAGGAACCTTTAGAAATACTTATGGATTACCCTCAGCAGTACGTGTCTTTGGGCCTTGGAAAGGAAACCTAAGTAATAGTGGTGAAAGAATTACCCTTGAAGATAAAAATGGCATCACTAGATGCACGGTTAGATATGATGATAAAGGGAACTGGCCCGTTGCAGCAGCGGGTGGAGGACACAGCTTAATTCTTTTTGACGATAGTCGAGCCATCGACGATTATCGTTTGTGGAGGGCTAGCTCTGGTATCAATGGAACGCCAGGATCTTCTGAACCAGCAGCGGCGGAAGAGCCGTATTCAAACCCTGAAGTTGATTTAAGCGTTGGAATTCCTTATATCGAATATTCGGATGCGTGGGATTATAATGACCAAAATATAAATCTTGGAACAACATGGAAAAATTCTAATTATAATTTCTCCCATCCTGGATGGACTAGAGAAAATGCTGGTGATAATGAAGGGGGCTTATACGGATTTGAAAGTTCAGCTCTTCCTGCGCCTGGCCTTAGAACCCCACTCCTGAATAGCTCAGATAATGCTAATCATATTAGTTACTATTTTCGTAAAGAGTTTACTTATAATGGGTCGACCTCTGGTGTTAGACTTACTATTGATTTAATTAATGATGATGGGTGTGGCTTTTGGTTAAATGGTCAATGGATTGGTGGGGTTGCAACGTCCAGTGGAGCTAGTCATACTACGACTGCAGAAAGAGTTGTAGGTAATGCTGAAGAGGAATTAGGAGTCATTTCGTTAGCTAACCCTCCACTAGTAAATGGAAAAAATGTTATTGCAGCAGCTGGTCGTCAAACCAACAATTCTAGCTCAGACTTTATATTTGGTGCAAAAGTAAGTCTTTCTGCTCCTAGTGCGCCTACCATTATCATTAATGAAATTCTTCCTTCGAATAATGAATCAGGTTTTGTTGAGTTCTATAACCCCACCAATCAAAGCGTGAATCTGAGCAATTGGTATATTAGTGATAGAGCTTCAAACCTTACTAAGAAAAGAATTCCAGGTAATTTAACGATAGCTTCCGGTGAATTTGCCTCTGTAAGTTTCAGTGAATCATCACTCAGTGTTTCTGCAACAACAACTGTCTACTTAACAAAGCCAGACGGTAATACCGTTGCTAACGCAGTTAGTACTCAAATGCCATTAGATGGCAGATCACTTGGACGAAAGCCGGCGGGAGGAGGGTCTTGGTTTCTTTTCACTTCACCAACTCGTGATCTGCCAAACGAGAGTTCTAGTGGTCTGGGGAAAAATTTAAAAATCAATGAAATTCATTACAATGAAAATGGTATTGTGGAGTGGGTAGAGTTGACCAATCTTGGTGAATCTTCTATTTCAACTCAAGGTTTATGGCTAACTAGTAAAAACGATTTTTCTGATAAGGTGGAGTTAGGAGGGTCTGTTCTTGCGAAAAAATTTATTGTCATTCCTGCTCAGTTTGAATCCTCCGGGAATTCAATTAAGTTATTCTTAATAGATTCATCTAACACGGTTTTGGACGCTTGTTCAGTTAGTTTGGAAGATGGGCAAAGTTTTCAGCAAGCTTATCCAGACGGATCTAGAGATTTTTATATAGGTTTTTCGGGTACTAAAAATGCCTCTAATGATCCA
This sequence comes from Verrucomicrobiales bacterium, assembly GCA_028033615.1. Taxonomy (GTDB): domain Bacteria; phylum Verrucomicrobiota; class Verrucomicrobiia; order Verrucomicrobiales; family DEV007; genus EC70. The sequence continues at coordinate 18,582 of JAOFDG010000023.1, forward strand.
GATCGTTTTTCAAATGTTGTCATCAATGAATTGATGGTCGAGCCCGTTACTGGTGAGAGGGATGGTGAATTTATTGAGCTTTTTAATAAGGGTAATGAGTCAATTGATTTGAGCGCTTGGGCTTTCACCGATGGAGTGGATTATAATTTTCCTGGTGGCACTATACTCCCATCTAACGGTTATTTAGTTGTAGCAGCAAACCCTCAAATAACTGCTGCTGCGTTTCCGAATGCGACAGTTCTGGGTCCTTACTTGGGTAATCTTGCTAATGGAGGTGAATTCATTCGCTTGGCTGACCAGTGGGGAAATACGGTTGATAAACTTCATTATCATACTGGAGGAGACTGGCCAAGATTAGCTGCTGGTGGGGGAAGTTCACTAGAATTAAGGCACCCGGATATGGATAATGCGGACTCTTCTGCATGGGCAGACTCAGATGAAAGTAATAAATCTAGCTGGCAGAGTTTTAATATTAGTGAGCAGTATCAACAACTTACGACACGTGGGTCCTCTAGTGATTATGAGGAATTGCATATTTTTGCAGTAGGCGATGCTCATTTAGCACTTAGGAATGTTGCGCTAACAAGAAATAATAGCACTACAAATATATTACCTGGTGGCGGAGAGACTGTTTCTCGGAATGGAAATGGCTCTAATGGGTGGCTTTGCCAAGGCACTCATCATGCTAGCGATAAAATTGGAAATGAATTTCATATTATCTCATCAGGTCACGGAGATAATAAAGCTAACAGGTGTGAAATTGATATTACTCAGATCAGCAGAAATGATAATTTAAGGTTCACTTGCCAGGCTCGTTGGATATCAGGTAAGCCAACTCTCGTAGTAAATACTTGGGATCGTTCATTTGGAGGTGTGCTTCATTTAAAGTTGCCAAAAAACCTTGGCACTGCTGGATCAGTGAATACGAGTTCTATATCTTCACCAGCTCCTACTGTTTCACAATTAGCCCACAGTCCTGCTGTTCCAACTTCCTCTGATCCAGTGCTTATAACAGCAAAAGTAAGTTCCTACTCTCCGATAAGCTCGGTTAATGTTTATCACCGCCGATCCACGAGTTCTGGGAACGAGAATTATCAATCATCTCCTATGAATGATAATGGAAATAATGGTGATGAATTAGCAGGAGATGGAATATATACTGCGACACTTAATCAGTATCAAAGTGATAATACGATTGTTCAGTTTTATGTACGAGCAGCAAGTGGAACTAGCACTTCTTATAGCCCAGGCCCTGCGCCTGAATTACCTGCTATGTGGGTAGTGGATAATAGTAATATTCCAACTGATCTAAGGGTACAGAGATTTGTAATGTCTGAGTACGATCGTAATTCTTCGAACACAAATACAGGAGGTGGATCATCAAGAGATTATGATTTTCCAAGACTGTCTAATCAGTATTTTAATGCAACTTTCATATCTAATGAGAGAGACATTATTTATAATTGTGAACTTCGAAAGAGTGGCAGTCCTTGGACGAGAGATGATGGCAATGGTTTATCCAAGGCAAAATGGAAAACTCCTGGTGATAAGCGATTCAGAGGTTACTCAAAACGTTCCATTGATTCTGATGCCGGTGGAGGCAGGGCCTATCATGGGCGCATTATACGGCATTGGCTTTACTTATTTGGTCATCCTGCCAATGAACATGAGTTCGTCAGAACAATTATTAATGGTGGTTCTGCAAGTTTAAAAGAAGACCTCGAGCCAAATGCTAATGACTTTTTAAAGAGAAATTGGGAAGACGGTCAGAAAGGAGAACTCTATAGAATTGATGATGAATGGTGGTTTGATGATGGTTGGGGTAGGCAAAATCGCAACGCAGATTGGTCTTGGAAGGGCACTTATGAACCTGAGCGATATCACGCAGAATGGATTAAGCGGTCCAGAGAAACAGAGTATGACTATTCCGCATTTGCTACATGGGTTAATAAAGTAGGAACAAATTCTTTCACGAGGGAAGAAATTGAAAGAATGTCGGACATAGATATGATGGCGGCCAATGCTGTCGTACGAGGGTGGGTAGATGATTGGGATACCTTAACAAGGAACCGTGGAAAAAATGGTTACTTTTTGCGTAGGTATAATGATGGAAAATGGATGCTGATACAGTGGGATTCTGATCTTACTTTTGGTGATTCTGGCGCTGCTTTTTTTGGTAATCTTTCAGGTGTTAGAAATTACTTCGACAAACCTTATGTCCGCCAAAGAGTGAATTATTACTTAGGAAAAATGATTAATGACTATGCTGCTACAGGGCCAAGAATGCAGACATGGTTTGATCTAGAGGAAGAGGCATCGGATTCTTACAGAAGCAATGAAAGCACATATACAAATTGGCATAATAGTAGAGCTGGTAGAGCTAGGAATGAAATTGGTTCGGCTTTTAATTCTTCATTCAATGTTACAACCGGTAACGGTAGCTCCACTTCTACTAGTTCTGATACGATCTCACTTTCTGGCACTAGTGGATGGGAGTCTTTTGACATTCAGGTCGAGGGTCATCCCGAAGCCGTATCAAATTTTACCAATCAAACATCCTGGGGACTGAGTGGAATAAGACTACGTGAAGGTGCCAATCAACTCAAAGTTCAAGCAGTCGACGCGAGTGGCAAAATTGTTGGATCAGAAACATTTACTGTTAATAAAACAGGCAATGCTGATCCTGTAATATTGTTAGAAGCTGACCCTTCTTCATTCAACTTGAATGTAACTAAAACTTTGAATATTGATGGCTCACTTAGTTATGATCCCGAGGGCACAGAGCTAAGCTTTGATTGGGAAATATTACCTTCCACTGGTAATTCCGTTACAGATTTAAGATCCTCATCTATTGATTCCAGTTTTGGTTCACCAGGGCTATATCAATTCATGGTTAATGCCACCGATACCAATGGAAAATCATCCCAGATGATGCGTGAGGTTGCGGTTTACGCAGATTCGGGTTGGAGTAGTTTTAACAATCCGTTATTGGAGGATTACTGGAATACCTTAAATATTGAGCCTACTGGATCTGGATCTAATTTGTCTTGGTATTCTCTCAGCGATAAACCTGGCAGTTTAGTGCTTAGCATGCCCGAGGGCTCAGCCAAAAGACTAACGATGTCGAATCCTACGCATCCAATTATTTGGAGAAATATCCCTCAATCCACAGACTGGTCACTGCAAACTGATATGAGCCTTGATACTTTGCAGCAAGGAGATTTTATCAGCGGGTTAATGGTAGAGCTCCAAGAAGGTTTTGGCACTAGGCGCTACGTTTTTGCAATGGAGGATGGAGATTACTTGAGAGTTAAAAGGTCAACAGGCAGTAGCTACTCTCAACAAGTTTCAAAATCATGGAATCAGGGAAATGCGAAGATTCGAATTCGTAGAGCGGACCGTAAGCTCATTTTTGAGTATCGAGGAGAACCTGGTGAATGGATAGAAGTCTACTCTCGCAATCTACCGGTTAATACTACTGGTGTTAAAGGTGGTATCTTCGCTGCGTCTGACAGTTCAAATACAAATGCAAAATTTGATTTTGATTATGTCATGTTGGTTGATCCAGCACTTTCAAATGATTATCTCGACTCTTTAAGAATTACTGAGATTATGTATAATGCTCCTGGAAAGACCGGTCTTGAATACCTAGAGCTAACTAATACTGGAACCGTTCCGATTAATCTTTCAGGCGTCAGATTTGATCAGGGGGCACCATTTAATGAACTTATTTTGCCTGATTTCGTCATGAGCCCGGGTCAGAGAATTATTGTTACTAATGATCGAGTTGGGTTTGAATCCATTTATGGTAACGGACCGGTTATCGTGTCTGACTGGGCTGGAGGTTCGCTTTCTAATGGAGGAGAGCAGATAGTACTTAGGGACCCTGATGGTAACATCATTCACCGTTTTGAATATGATAACAACGGAGGATGGGCAGAACGTGCTGATGGTGGTGGTAGTAGTTTGGTTATTATTGATACTGAAGCTGATTATGATGATGAGAATAATTGGAGAGCGAGTTATGAGTTTGGTGGTTCTCCAGGAAAAGGGAGTGGAGTTAGTGATAATTCGTTAATCATAACAGAAGTTCTTAGTCATACTGATTTGCCGTCACTTGATACTATTGAGATTAAGAACTTATCCAACTCAAGCATAGATATTTCAGGCTGGTACATTTCTGATTCGGACGCTAATTGGAAGAAGTATAAAATTCCTGTAGGAACCTCAGTGCCTCCTCAAGGGTTCGTTGTTTTTGATGAGTCCGAATTTAATCCAAATGGCTTATGGAATCCCGATGCGGGTGAACCCTCTGATTCAGAATTTGCTATTAGCTCGGGAGGTGACCAAGTCTACCTAATTGAAGCTAATAATGATCAACCTCAATATTATGCAGCTGAGCAGGAATTTGGAGCTTCTAGGAACGGAGTTTCTTTTGGCCAATACATTAATTCGGAGGGTGAAGAATACTTTACTCCCCTAGAGAATGCGTCCTTAGGTTCTGAAAATGGGTCCCCATTAGTTGGCCCAGTAGTCATTACAGAAATAATGTATCAGAACGAGCCCAATAAAATGAGCTGGATAGAGATTCAGAACATTAGTAGTAAAAGTGTAAATTTATTTGACCCTTCCAATTCAGAGAGTGTGTGGAAAATTGGTGGTCTTTCCTATGAATTCCCTCCTAACCAGGTCCTTCCGCAGAGTGGAGTTGCTCTCATAGTTAGCGGAGACCCCCTAACGTTTCGCATTAATAATTCTATTCCTTCCGAGATTCCAGTGTATGGATCTTTTTCAGGTTCACTTCAGAAAGATGGAGAGAATATTCGGTTGCAGATGCCGGAGCCAGAGGAATTAGATCCTAGCTTTATTACTATAGATTCAGTCAGGTATCTTGCTTCAGAATCTTGGCCTACACCTGAGTCAAGTTCGGGACGATCTATTGAAAGGGTATTCGTAAATGAGTTCGCTAACGAACCCAAGAACTGGGAAATTTCTGAGAATATAGGAGGGACTCCGGGAATAAGTATTCTTCCGCCGACTGCTGCCAGAATCGATACAAATATTACCTCTGTATCCACAACCGTTCAGATTGGTGTAAACGCTCCTAATGTTAGTTTTACGGTAGCCAATTTTGGCATCAATGAACTTAGCTACGACATTTCTGCAAATCCTGCAGCCTGGTTTGCTGTTGACCCAGTTGTAGGATCATCTACTGGGCTTACTGATACAAATAATCACACAATAACATTTGATACCAGTTCTTTAGAGGCAGGTGTTTATCAGGAGGTTATTACAATATCAAGTGATACAGCTGATAACTCTCCCTATGAAATTCCAATTAGAATTGAGATAATTCGTCCAGAATTAAACATTAGTAGTAACGAGATGACAGTTGCCACTCGAGAGGGGCAAAATGCAGAAGATGTTGACATTGATGTCAGTAATAAGGTTTCTGGAGTCATGATGGATTACAGTTTATCTTCTGATGTTTCTTGGTTTGGGATAACTCCTAGTCAAAGTTCATCTTCTGGACCTTTAGACATCAAAAGACACGTCATTACATTTTCTACAGCTGATTTGGCGAGTGGTTCATATAGTGGAAACATAACTATTGATGCGGGGAATTCGTTGGGTTCTCCTGAAGTTATTCCCGTTAATCTGATCATTGCAGATGGTTTACAGATTTTTATAGATTCTCGGTCAATGGATTTGGGTTCCTTAAGTTCATGGCAAAATGCAGGCTTATCTGGAGGCACTTTTAAACCCGAGATTGAGAGTCCTGTTGTAGAGGATATTCAAGGCGTGAGGGCAGTTTCATTTCATGGTCAAGGAGACTGGTTAGTTGGTCCTTCTGCACCTGATTCTATTCTTGGAAATAACCCTCATTCTATTGAGGCTTGGATTTTTAATCCAGAAGCAGGCACTCAGGAATCCGTGATTTCATGGGGGCGGCAATCTGGCACGTTAGGAGGACTTGTTTCTTTAAATCATGGAACTCAAAATATTTATGGCGGTGTAGAGCACTGGGGAGGTGCTTATTCTGCGGGATGGAATAATACAGAAGAAGAGGGCAAGTGGACCCATATTTCATACACTTATGATGGAGCTGGGACTTCTAGACTGTATCTAAATTCCAAAGAAGTTGAATTTATCAATCATGGCCCACTCAACGTATATGCTAAAAGCACTTCGGGCCAAGCTTTGCCTATCGTTATCGGTGCTCAAAATGAAGGGAACGGAACGCGTAATAATTCTGTTTCTGCTTCATTATCTATCGCTTCAATAAAAGTTTATGATAGGGCGCTTAGCCAATCTGGAATTGAAAGTAAATTTAATTCTGAGGCTACAAACTTTGGTAGAGAACCTACCGTTGATGGTGATGATGATGGAGACGGGTTGGTTGCTTCAGTTGAGCTTGCACTAGGTACAAACCCTAAGGATCCAGATACTGATAATGACGGTTTCTTGGACGGAGATGAAGTAGCCATGGGAACTGACCCTTTGGATTTTTCTTCTAGGCTCAAGATACAATCAGTAACAGAATCTGAGGATGGTAACGTCTTGATTACATGGTCAAGTATTGAAGGTAAGAATTATCAAGTGGAAAAAAGTACTGACCTAATTAACTGGGATCAATTAGGAAATGTTTCAGCTTCAGGCAGTGGAACCACCACATTTTCGGACCAGAATACTGGTAATTTCCTTAGTATTTTTTATCGTGTAAGAATCGTTCAATAAATATGATATTTCCATATTAACTAATATTTAAAACTTTAGAGCATTTAGTTCATAGTTGTTTTAGTTTTAAAATCATATTTGTATGATGATCAGATCCAAATGATTTTTTATTCCAACTCAAAAATAAAAGTTTTCTATTATATCAAATTAGGATTTTTATTTCTGTTAACTATTGCTGGTGGCAAGGAAATCTTTAATTCAAATTTAACTCTCGAATGGAAAGATAATATCCTTAGTGTTTACCATCCTAGTATTCCTGAAGGGAAATTAGATACTTGGTATATAGAGGCTTACTGTCGTGCAGGTTCAACAGCGAGGGCATGGGAAAAAACAGTGATAGGTCATCGCACCGAAATGGTCTCCATGAATAAAGAACGCAATGAATTAAAATTACGTTGTTATTTAAATGATGGAGTGATTGTTGATCATTTAATTAAGACTGAAAAAAAAGGTATTAGTTTTGATCTAATCGCTAAAAACCCAACAGACAAAATGTCGGAAGCCCATTGGGCTCAACCCTGTATTCGTGTGGGTGAGTTCACTGGGAAAGGTGCTAAAAATACCGATGATAAGTATGCTTATATTAAAAGTTGCTTTGTTTTTCAAGACAAGAACGACATTCCTGATTTCCTTCCAACTAAAAATTGGAAGCTAAAAGCCAGATATATACCCGGCCAGGTTTGGTGCCCTATTGGTGTGAATAGAAATGATGTGAATCCCAGACCGCTTCATCCAGTAGTTCCCTATAAAAATATTATTGGATGTATTTCAGAAGACAAAGAATGGTTATTAGCTAGTGTTTGGGACCCTTCTCAGGAATTATTTCAAGGAGTCATCCGTTGTATTCATAACGACTTTAGAATTGGCGGGCTTAAGCCGGGAGAACAAAAGATAATTAGAGGGAAGATGTACTTAATGAAAAATGATATGAAGGCATTTCTTGATGTTTACAATCGAGATTTTCCTACGAGCAAAAAAATTATTAAGATCCAATGAAAACGCTCACTGTCGTTAGGCATGCAAAATCATCGTGGAACACAGATGACAACGATCATGATAGACCCCTCAATGAAAGAGGTTTGAATGCAGCTCCTAAAGTTGGAGCAGAGATCATGAGAAGAGGCTCAATACCCGATAGAATAATTTCTAGTACAGCTGTTCGCGCAGCCACTACGGCTAAACTTATTGCTGTTGAAATAAGTTATGATCTGTCCATGATAGAATATAGTTCAGAACTTTATTTGGCGAATATTAGTGACTTCGAAAAAGTCATATCAAATACTGAAGAGAATAAAGGTATTGAGAGTATAATGATAGTATCTCATAACCCTGGATCACATGAACTTTGCCATCATTTAATCAATGATTGTGATATTGACTCTTTCATCACATGCGCTGTTGCTAGCATTAATCTTGAGATAGAATTTTGGGGAGAGATTAATCAAGGGGTAGGAAAATTGGCCAATTTCTTCACTCCTCACGACCTTTAATTCTAACCTCATCAATTCTTTAGTTAATCAATACAAACAAGAGCGTCGCTAAGTTCGTTCTCATCTGCATTATCTCTCGGCAACAGTTCCGCTAAAAGAGTTCCAGCTTCTTCAATAATTTGAATCATAGAATCACTTGGACTCTTTTTTTGTCTTAATGAGTCAGTTAATTTGTCACATAAAGATTCAATGGTTTTGATGCCTAGATCTTTTTCTATTTTTTCATCTGTGAATATAACAGCTCTTTTTTCTAAGAATGAAATAAATATCAAAAGTCCGGAATCTGCGGATGTATGGTGGACTCTTTGATCGTAAAAAATTTGTGAAGCTTTGTTGATGACTTCGTCTTTCATTTCACTTGAAGGCGTAAATAATTTTTTTAGCCACCCTATTCGGTTTGCAACTGCTGCGCCAATAGCAAAACCTGCAATAATTGATGCAATCAGAAAAATATTGAAAGGTGCTTGTTCTAAAAGGCCATCCGACCAAGAGGCGAGAGCTCCTCTATCGTATTGTGGAGCAAAGACTAGAACATTGACCATTACTATGATGCCA
>JAOFDG010000024.1 GCA_028033615.1 Verrucomicrobiales bacterium
ATTCTTGAAACTGGTATTAAGGTGATTGATCTTATTTGCCCATTTACCAAGGGTGGAAAAGTTGGTGCCTTTGGTGGTGCTGGAGTTGGCAAGACTGTTGTTATTATGGAATTGATCAACAATATTGCCAAAAATCACGGTGGTTATTCATTATTTGCAGGGGTTGGAGAGAGAACACGAGAGGGTAACGATTTGTACTGGGAAATGTCAGAAGCTGGCGTTATCAACCAAGAGAACCTTGCCGAATCAAAAGTTGCTCTAGTTTACGGTCAGATGAACGAGCCTCCTGGAGCCCGTTTGCGTGTGGCCCTTTCAGCTTTAGCCATGGCGGAGTTTTTCCGTGACGAACAAAACCAAGACGTTCTACTATTTGTAGACAACGTTTTCCGTTTTTCTCAGGCTGGTTCTGAGGTATCAGCGCTTCTTGGAAGAACACCATCCGCGGTGGGTTACCAACCAACACTCGCAGCAGAGATGGCTCAGCTTCAAGAAAGAATTACTTCAACGACTAAAGGATCTATTACATCATTCCAAGCGGTTTATGTTCCAGCTGATGACCTTACTGATCCGGCACCAGCCAACACTTTCGCCCACCTAGATGCGACAGTCGTGCTTGAAAGAAAGCTAGCAGAGCTTGGAATTTATCCTGCGGTTGATCCTTTATCCTCTACTTCTCTTGCTCTTGCTCCTGAGGTTGTCGGTGAGGAACATTATGAAGTCGCTCGTGGCGTTCAGCAGGTTCTACAGAAATACAATGATCTTCAGGATATTATTGCTATTCTTGGAATGGATGAACTCAGCCCAGAAGATAAGCTCACTGTAGCTAGAGCGCGTAAAATTCAGAAATTCCTTTCTCAGCCATTTTCTGTTGCTGAGGTCTTTACTGGGACTCCAGGAGTTTATGTTCCAGTTGATGAAACTATCACAGGGTTCAAAGAGATTTTAGAAGGTAAACACGATTCAGTTTCTGAAGATAACTTCTATATGAAGGCGGGTATTGATTCTGTTGAAAAGTCTTAATTTCAATTAAATAAAGTCCTTCCCAATGAAACTTGAAATCGTTACCCCTGAAGGAGAATACTTCAACGCTGAGGTAGAGACAGTAGAGCTCCCAGTAACTGATGGACACATTGGAGCATTAGAAAACCATGCTCCGCTGGTCACAATGATCAAGGAAGATTGGGATGACGATTTGATTTATACAATCAACAAAGAAACAACTGAGTTAGCTCTGGGTCCTGGATTCGTAGAAATTTGCCCACACAAAGTTTCAGTTTTGACTGACTGGGTATATTCAGAAAATGATGATATTGATTTGGATGCTGCTGAAGATGCTTTGAAGCGAGCTAAAGAAGCATTAGAAAATGTGACTGAGGATGACATACAGGTAGCTAAGGACTTGGAAGAGGTTATTGCAAAATCAATGGCTCAAATCACTGTAAAGACTCGCTCCAAGTCTAAAAATTAATCTTCTATATTTTCAAAAGCACATAGCTTTTCGATTTACAATCCTCATCTTTTGGAGATCATTGTTTAATGATTTGTCAATTTAGGGTATTTCAAAGGGTCTTATTCGTTTTCTCTCTCACGTTCTTTTTTTCATCGTTTTCGTTTTCGCAGGATAAAACGAGCTTGTGGAAAGTAACAGCTGAAGGCTCTGAAAGAGTCATTTACCTTGGAGGTTCTATTCACATTTTGACTGAAGAGGATCATCCGTTACCCATTGCCTTTGAAACAGCATATCGTGCCTGTGATGAATTAGTTCTGGAAATTGCAACCAGTAAGGAGCTGGGTTCAAATACACTGGCTCTTCAGAAAGGAATGTATGGGGAAAAGGGAAAAATTCGTGATGATCTCTCTCCTGAGATGTATAAAGAACTTATTCAATATTTAAAAGAGGCTGGATTGCCTAAGACCGCAATGGATGGGTTTCGTCCATGGATGGCGTCAATGACCATTTCTATTACTGAGATAATGAAATTAGGAGGCCGACCAGACTTGGGAGTTGATACATTTTTTGAAAGTAAGGCAATTGAAGATAAAAAAGTCATTTCTGCCCTTGAGACAACTGAATTTCAGATCGGTTTATTTACAAATCTCAGTAAAGAAGATCAAGAGAAGATGCTTTTATCAACACTTAAAGAGGTGGCAAATATTCAGAAAGACTTTCCAAAAATGGTCAAGGCTTGGAGAGAAGGGGATGATTCAATGGTCGAGGAAATAATAAATGAATCTATGGTAGGTTCACCAAATTTCAGAGAAGAATTGCTGGATAAGCGTAACGTTAATTGGGCTAAAAAGATTAATGCCTTTATGAAGGGAGACCGAGATAAAATGGTTATCGTTGGAGCGGCACATTTAGTCGGCGAAAAAGGGCTCGTTAAGCTTCTCAGAGATGCAGGCTTAAAAGTTCAGCGCTGGAATGCTCAGAAAAATAATAAAACGCCCCAGAAAGGTGGAAAGAAGGATTCTAGGTTTATTCCAATTTCAATTCTTCAACCTATTTCCTGAGCTCTTCCAAGCGAGAATTCCTCCGTCCAAGTGAAAGACTTTTTCAAAGCCTAAAGTTTTCATAAGTTTGAAAGCTTTCATGCTACGCCCTCCTGATTGGCAGTGAATGAGGTATGGTGATTTTTTATCGAGTGCGCTAATTTTCTTTTCGAATCCGTCATCAAAAAAGTCAATCAGTTTGGCTTTTGAGAGATGTCCCTTATTATATTCTTCTCGTGTTCTGACGTCAATGATTGTGAGTTTCTCTTTAGCTTTAACATAACTTTCAATCAGAGCTTTTGCTTTTTTTGGATTAAGGTTCTGATGGATCTTTTTTGTTTTATCGGCTGCCGATAAAGAGAGTGTTGAAATGAATAAGATTAAGATGATTTGAATAGTTTTCATTCTGGCTATTACGATAGAAGAATAATTATTTATATCAATTCAGATTCGTTTTGACTCTTATAGTTTTCATTAGGAAACTTGAGACTATTCTTAGGAATATCAGGAATTAGGCCTATTGTATAGATATTGAACTTTGGTGGTGAATCATGTTTCTCCTAAGTAATCGAAAAACAAGAATGCTGAACAAATCAGTTTTGATTTTTTTGGTGACCTGTTTTGTTTCTGTCACTTCATTAGCTGATAGGGTCAAGGATACAAAGTTCAGTGTGGATAGAGGTTTTTTTGAAGATCCTTTTTTATTGGAGATTAGCTCTGGAACCGAAGGTTCTATGATTCGATTCACAACTGATGGCAGTAAACCCTCTCTCAATAATGGCCAAACGTATTTTAACCCTATTCTAATTAATACAACCATGGTCATTCGTGCCATGGCATTTAAAGAGGGGTATAAACCAACTAATATTGATACACATTCTTATTTTTTTCTTGGAGATGTCATAAGACAAAACGGCGACGGGATGCCTCAGAGTTGGGGCTCTCTAGGCAACTTTGATACATCGCCAGGTGACCTTAAGCCGGGTCCTTATCTGGGCGATTATGAAATGGATCAGAAGGTTGTTAATGATCCTAAATATAGTCAAAGAATAGTCGAAGATCTTAAATCAATCCCGACACTATCTTTATCATTGAATCCTGAGGATTTATTTTCGACCGAACCTGTAACAAGAGATGTAGATAATAAGGTCTTAGAAACGCGTGGGATATACCCGATAGGCAAAGGGTTTGAGAGATCAGCTTCAGCTGAAATGATTTTGGAAGACGGCACTACGGCATTTCAGATTGATTGTTCACTGGAAGTTCAAGGAGCCAGTAGTACTGAGAGGTGGAAAACTGATAAGCTTTCCATGAGACTTAAATTTAAGTCACCTTATGGGCCTAATGAATTAGATTATCCATTATTTGGTGATGATGCGACTGATAATATTAATACCGTCATTTTAGATGCTACTAATCAGCAGTCATGGACTCATCCAGACCCCTCTCAACAAGGTCGGGCTCAATTTATCAGAGATCAATTTGTAAGTGATTTACAGAATGCCGCAGGAGGTATTGCTCCGAGAGGATCATACGCATTTGTATATTTAAATGGATTATTTTGGGGTCTTTACTGGTTACATGAATTTATAGATGAGAATTATGCCGTTGCTTATCGAGGCGGTAAGAAAAAGGATTATGATGTTTTAAGGCACCGATCGAACAATATAGTTTCCGGAGATAATGTATCCTACAATTCTTTGTTGAATTTGATTGAGCGAGACATGTCGAATGATGAGAACTATGCCTCAGCAATTGCCACTCTGGAACTTAATTCATTTATTGATTATATTTTAGTGAATTTTTATGCAGGAAATAAAGATTGGGCATTTCAGAACTGGAATGCTAGCTATAATAAATCGGATCCAAATTCATTATGGCTTTTCCATAATTGGGATGCTGAAAAAACATTTCAATTAGTTGGTGACGATGTCACCGATGCAGATGATTTGGGTGCACCAACCCATATACATCAGCGACTTAAGGAGAACGCACAGTACCGTTTGAAGTTCGCAGATAGGGCTCACCGCTTAATGTTTGATTCCGGTGTACTGACACCAGAGGTTGTTTCTACAATGTATCTTTCTCGATTAGATGCCATTGATAGGGCGGTTGTTGCCGAGTCTGCCCGTTGGGGGGATAACAGAAATCCAGATAATCCAGCATATACGAGAGACGATTGGCTTCTAGAAAAAGGCCGTCTCATGACAGAATTTTTTCCGGAGAGAACAAGAATCCTTCTGAATCAGTTAAGAGAAGATAAACTTTATCCGGAACTTGATGCGCCGGTCTTTTCAAAGCATGGAGGAGCTGTAGAAAATGGATTTAACTTAAAAATTGAAAATCCATCCAATCGTGGGGAAATTTTTTATACGATAAATGGAAAAGATCCAAGATCTATTAGTGGTGCGGCCGAAGATGATGCGCTCACAAATCAATTTCTGACAATCACTGAAAGCTTAAGAATAAAAGGGAGGACGTTTGATCAGTCCACAGGTCAATGGAGTGCATTGACTGAGGTGATATTTTCCGTAGCAAGCGCGAGTTCTAATATTCGAGTCAGTGAAATCATGTTTCATCCATCCTCTGTAAATGAGAAGGAGAGTCTTGCTGGGTTTGTGGATCAGGATGAGTTTGAGTTTATTGAGATTACTAATAACGGTGAGGCATCAGTTAATATAAAGGGCCTAGAATTTACTAAGGGAATCAAATTTCAGTTTGATGATAAGGTCATAGAACCTAGATCTTCAATTGTGATCACCAATGATATAGACGCTTTTAATTTTCGCTATGGAGCAGACAATATCGATATTGCTGGGGAGTATGACGGTAGCCTGAGTAATTCAGGTGAAACAATTCAATTATCCGGTCCATTTGAAAACATAATACAGGATTTTTATTATGATGATGATTGGTACTCTCAACCAGATGGAGAAGGAAGGTCATTGGTACCTGTTCGAGAGATTACTATGACCAAATCCTGGAGTTTGCGTGAGAGTTGGAGACCTAGTAAATTTGAGGGTGGCTCACCTGGGTACATTGAGGGGGAACCACCCTCTTTGAGGATCACAGAGATTAATTTTAATCCTGCCAAAGCCAACGATAATGAGATTGCCTCAGGATTTTTTGATAGAGATCAGTTTGAGTTCGTTGAGTTAAGGAATGTTGGTGATGAGGCTATTCAGATAAAAGATTATCACTTATCAGGTGCGGTTGATTTTGTTTTTGGTGATTATGAACTTGAGCCTGGGAAATATTTGGTAGTGGCTTCAGATGTTAATGCTTTTCATAAACGATATGGTCAAATTGAGAACCTCATCGGACCATTTAATAATGGTAAACTGAATGATTCAGGAGAAAGAATTTTGCTCCTAAGTGAATCAGGTGAACTTATACACAACTTCAAATATTCTGCATCGTGGCATGAGGAATCTGATGGACAAGGAGCTTCCTTAGAGGTTGTAGATGACCTCGCTGGCCTTCATGAATGGCGTTATAGATATCAATGGGGTGCAAGCTCTTTTGCCGGAGGAACCCCTGGAAATACAAGAGTATTACCGACCGACTCTCCGATTCGTATCACTGAATTGATGTACAATCCAAGAGACCCCTCTAATGAGGAGCGGGTCGAGGGTTTCATTGATAATGATGATTTTGAGTTTATTGAATTAGTAAATATCAGTAAAGATTCTTATAATCTTGAGGGCTATGAACTACTAGGTGCCGTAAGGATGAGATTTGGAGATATCACACTAAGCCCGGGTCAGAGAGTTTTGGTAGTTAATAGATTAACAGCGTTTCGAATGAGATATGGCGATTTACCAAACATTGTTGGTGAGTACAGTGGTAATTTAAACAATGAATCTGAGAGAATTATTCTTCGTAATTCTTTGGGAAGTACAGTCCTAGACTATATTTATTCAGGTAATTGGTATGATCTAACGGACGGAAATGGGCATTCTTTAACTGTTATTAATCCTTTTAATCCAAGTGTATACTTTGGAAATAAAGAGAGCTGGAGACCGAGTAGAAACAGTGGAGGGACTCCTGGAAATGAACCAGATCCTTACTTTGATTGGGTCTGGAGAAATTTTAGTGATTCCGCATCTTTTGATTTAGAAACTTCAGGAGAATTAAGAGATCCCGATGTTGATGGTATGTCAAATGTCATTGAATATGCAACCTCAAGTGACCCTTCAATTAACGAATTGAAGTATTTTTTACTACCGGTTGAGATCAAAGGTGAAAATCATTTATTGTTTACTTATAACGTGAATTTGAATGCTAATGATGTTCAAGTCAGCTTGGAATACAGCACTAATCTTAGGGACTGGTCTGATGCGAGTTCAGTAATGGATCCATACATCTTAAAATTTAATAATGATGAAACAAAACAAATTACAGTTATTACAAAAGATCCTACCTCGTCTCTAGAGTCTAAATATTTTCGTCTTGTCGTCAGTAAATTTTAGAAACCATCAAATTAAATAAATACTCACTAAATATAATTTTTTTATTGTCGTTACTTATATCCTTACTTATAGGGGAAAGAACTTATCCGTAAAATTATGTCGAAAGAATTCCCAATCACTCAAATCATAAGGCATAGAAGAACAGTAAAGCCTGCTCTAATGGACCCTAATCTGGAAATCCCCGATGAATTACTCGATGAATTATTAGAGAATGCGAACTGGGCGCCGACGCATGGTTTTACAGAGCCTTGGAAATTTATCGTTTTTTCAGGTGGCAGCCGTGCTCTCCTTGGTAAAAAATTACAAGATATATATAGTGAGTTCACACCTCAGGATCAGTACCGACAGGACAAGTTTGAAAAGTTAGGACAGAACCCAACCCTAGCTCCATTAGTATTGGCTATCTGTATGAAGAGGGGCGAGAACCCGAAGATTCCTGAAATTGAGGAAATTGAGGCAGTAGCCTGTGCTGTACAAAATATGCATCTGACTGCAGCGGCTGCTGGATTAGGTGCTTTCTGGTCTTCTCCACCAATTTTGGAATCTGAAGAAATGAAAAGGTTTTTAGAATTGGGCCAAGAAGATCGCTGCCTTGGTCTTTTTTATCTTGGTTGGCTCAAAGAGGGCCAAGAATGGCCTAAGAGCAGCAGGAGCCCAATTAGTGAAAAAGTTAGTTGGTTTAATGATCAGGACAAATGATCATTTGAAGATTCCTAAAAATCTATGATATTGTCCCAAGAAGTGCCTGAGACAGTCGCTCATTAATTTAATATTTTTGAGAGGAAAGTCCGGACACCACAAGGCAGCATCGCCGCATGAAAATGCGGGCAGTTGGTAGCTAAAGCTCCAGTTGACGGAAAGTGTCGCAGAAAATATACCGCCTGATTTGGCATTTAGTTGAAGCAGGTAAGGGTGAAATGGCGAGTTAAGAGCTCACCGCCCCAAGGGTAACTTAGGGGGCATGACAAACCCCGTGCGGTGCAAGACAGAACAGGGAAAACGGGTTGCCTGCCCGGCCTCTCACGAGATGATCCCGGGTAATAGTCGCAGTATGGTTCGCCAGCTCCTGTTTAACAGGAAGATAAATGGCTGTCACCTGATTGGTCTTTGATTAATTAGGATACAGAATCCGGCTTATGACGGTACTTCCTACTACAAAATGTGTTCCGGTCGGGTATAACTCGACCGGAACAAACCTTGTTGAACAAAGGTTTGGAACTATCCGATAATTGCTATAATAATGATGCGACTTTTATTATGATAATATCACCAAAAATTCGAGGTTTTATTTGTACTACAGCTCACCCCGATGGCTGTGAAGCTCATGTTCGCCAACAGGTTAAATATGTGCAGAAACAACCCCCAATTGAAGATTGCCCAAAGAAGGTTCTCGTTATCGGTTCTTCTACCGGTTATGGTTTGGCTTCGCGTATTGTCCCTGCCTTTGCAGGTCAAGCCGACACCTTAGGTGTTTTCTTTGAGAGGCAACCGAATGATCGAAAGTCTGGGAGTTCAGGTTGGTATAATAGTGCGGCATTTGAATCTATGGCTAAGGACCAAGGATTGTATGCTCGAAGCATCAATGGAGATGCGTTTTCTAAAGAAATAAAGGACCAAGCCATTAAAGAAATTAAGGAATCTATGGGTCAGGTTGATTGCGTTATTTATTCACTCGCCTCACCGAGGAGGCAAGACCCTGATACTGGAGATATATATAAGTCATGCTTAAAGCCCATAGGCACTACCTATACTCAAAAAACTGTTAATACTGATAAGGCCGAGGTCGAAGAAATTACTATTGAGCCCGCAAATGAAGATGAAATTAATCAGACAGTCAAAGTTATGGGTGGAGAGGATTGGGAGCTTTGGATGAATGCACTTAGCGAGGCAGGTGTATTAGCTCCCTCGATAACGACCTTAGCCTATTCATATATTGGGCCAGAATTAACATGGTCTGTTTATAAAGATGGAACCATAGGTCGCGCGAAGATTCACTTAGAAGAAAGTTGTCGGAGAATTAATGAAAAATTAGCTTCTCTTGAAGGTAGAGCATTTGTTTCTGTTAATAAGGCGGTAGTAACGCAAGCAAGTTCTGCTATTCCAGTTGTTCCTTTATATATAAGTGTTCTCTTCAAAAAAATGAAGGAAGAGGGCATTCATGAGGACTGTATTGAGCAAATTCACAGGCTCTTTTCTGATAGACTTATGAGTGATCCAAAGCTTGATAGCTCTAATCGCATAAGAATAGATGATTGGGAGATGCGAGAGGACATACAGCAAAGCGTTGCCGATACTTGGGAAAATATAAATACAGAAAATCTTAAAGAGTTGTCGGACTTTGAAGGTTATCAGAAAGACTTCCTTAAGCTCTTTGGCTTTGGCCTTGATGGGGTTAATTATGATGCCGAAACAGATCCTCTTAGAGAAATTGATCTCGTTGATTGATTAATTTCGTAATACTTATCTATGGATGAAGCAGCTAAAGGATTAATTAAGTCTTTTGGAAATGCTTTCAAGGGTTTATGGATTCTTTTTTCTACTCAAAGGAACGCTATTATCCATCTTTGTTTTATGGGATTGGCAGTTATTCTTGGAGTTTTATTGAAAATTTCTTTTACCGAATGGGCTATTATTGTTTTGAGTTCGGGTATGGTCATAGCAGCGGAAAGCTTCAATACAGCACTAGAAAAATTATCTGACACTGTTCATCCAGAAAGAAATGAAGGAATCGGCAGCGCAAAAGATATTGCCGCTGGCTCAGTACTAATAACTGCCATTGCAGCTCTTGTTGTAGGCATTATAATTTTCATTCCTAAACTTTATTTATGGATCAGCTCGATTTAGAAAAATCATTATCAGCCCTCATAGGAGATGATAAAATCTCTATTGATCGCTCTGACATTGAATCTCATAGCATTGATAAGTGGTTGGTGGGTAACCCTCCTGATGTAGTGGCCTTCGCCGAAACGACTGATGACGTTGTGAGAGTCATAAAATTTGCCCATAAGAATCAAGTGCCGGTAACAACACGAGGAGCTGGAGTCGGTTATGTTGGAGGTGCTGTACCTATGCACGGAGGTATCGTTCTTTCCGTGGCAAGAATGAACAAAATAAAAGAAATTAGTCCTGAGGATGGAATTGCAGTTGTAGAACCAGGGGTTATTACTGGTAATCTTCAAGATGCGGTCAAAGAATTTGGGTATTTTTATCCCCCCGACCCAGCTAGCCTTAGAGAATGTAGTATGGGAGGAAATGTTGCTACTAATGCTGGTGGGCCAAGGTGTCTGAAGTATGGTGTAACGAGACATTATATTTTGGGATTAGAAGTCGTTTTGGCAGATGGCTCCGTAGCCAAGTTAGGGGGCCGCTGTCACAAAAATAAAACAGGATTTGATTTGATTGGAATGTTTGTTGGTTCAGAAGGTCTTCTAGGAATCGTAACTGAAATTACTTGTCGGCTCATACCTTCCCCTCCTACAAGGGCAATGCTTTCTGCCACATTTGCTAGTTTTGCAGATGCGGCTAAAACTGTTCAAAATATACTTGGCTCGGGTTATCTGCCGGCAGCACTTGAAATAGCTGATAAATTTACACTCAGTGCGGCTCGTAATCATGTCGGCTCAGAAATGATTCCAGACGGAGAGGCTTTTCTTCTCGTGGAGTTGGATGGTCAATTTGAATCAGTGGCCCTAGAAGTGGATGCACTAGCTGAGCTTATAAAAGAAAATGGTTCACTGACTATATCAGTGGCTAAGGACGAGAAGGGTTGTGATGATATATGGGAAATCAGAAGAGCCTTTAGTTACAGTTTACGGGCTACTGGTCTAACTAAACTCAACGAGGATATTGTGGTTCCTCGTGGAAGACTTGTCGAATTAGTCAACTTTTGTGAGGATTTACAGGAAGAGATTAATATGCCAATTGCCTGTTTTGGCCATGCAGGGGATGGCAATATTCATGTTAATGTGATGGTAGAAGACATTGAAAGAGAGGAGAATCGAGTCCAGTCAGATCAGGCCCTAGACCGCCTTTTTAAAAAGGTCATCAGCATGAATGGTGTCGTGAGCGGAGAACATGGAATTGGGATAGCTAAAAAGAAATGGTTCAATGAAGCTCTGGACTCAGGAGCCTTGAATTTGCATCAAATATTAAAGTCAGCTCTTGATCCTAATTCTGTTCTTAATCCGGGCAAATTCATCTAATAAATCACAAGAATAGATAATGAAAAAAATCATATTATTACTATCACTTTTACTAACTCAAATCACCGCCTCAGCTTTCGAGGTTGATGCTTTAACTTTTAATATTCGATTTGATAATGCTAATGATGGTGATAATGCTTGGCCGAAAAGAGCGGTGATGGTTGGAGAGTGGATTAAATCTGAATCACCAGATGTCATAGGTTTACAGGAGGCTCTTCGTCATCAAATTAATGATATTAGAAAAATGGCAAGTTCTTATTCAGAATATGGTGTTGGAAGAGATGACGGTAAGAGTAGAGGAGAGCACTGTAGTGTTCTTTATCTAAAGGATCGGTTTAAGTTAGACAAAAAAGATTGCGGTACATTTTGGTTTAGTGATACGCCAGAAAAGATAGCATCAAAGTCATGGGGAAATGAGATTCCTAGAATATGCACATGGGTGAGACTCATTGAAAAGAAAACGAACAAAGGGTTTTACGTATACAACGTGCATTATGATCACCGTAGTCAACCTAGCCGGCTCGGAGCTTCTAAGCTGATCATTGAAAAGATTTCTAAAAGAAAGCAATCCAATGAACCCATTATTTTGATGGGTGATTTCAATGCTTCTGAGAATAACCCTGCGATTAAAATATTTAAAGAAGAGCCATTAAAGCTGCTCGATACTTTTCGAGTTGTTAAACCTGATGAAGAGATGGTGAAAACTTTCCACGGTTTTAGAGGAGGGTCTTACCCCGGGGGTAAAATTGATCATGTCTTTATTCTTCCTAATACAGCCAAAATAAGTTCTGCATCTATTGTGCGTTTTAACAAAGATAAGAGGTACTTATCAGACCACTATCCTGTCAGGGCTAAGCTTGGTTTCATAAAGCCTTAGAAATCAATAATTTATGCTAAAATTTGAACTAGTTTGGCATAAATAATGCTTATTATGTAGGTCATAAGGCAGTAATGCCTTCTCTGTTAAACCCATAACCTACTAAAAATGAAGAACTTAATGAAGCCCTTCTGGGCTACTCTATTGTTGGTGCTATCTGCGCCAATCGCTCTTGCTGAAGAAACAACTGTCGATCAGGCCGTTGGCGCAGCAAATACCTCATGGATCATGACGGCGACAGCCTTGGTCCTTTTTATGACCCTACCAGGTCTCGCCCTCTTCTACGGGGGACTTGTTCACAAAAAGAATGTCCTTTCTGTACTCATGCACTGTTTTGCGATGGCATGCATACTAAGTGTGGTATGGCTCGTTGCTGGTTACTCTTTGGCGCTTACGAGTGGTAATGACTGGATCGGAAGCTTAGATGCAATCTTTGGAAAGGGATTAGATGGTAGTGATTCCGGTGGCTCTGATATACCTGATATTCTGACCTTTGCATTTCAAATGACTTTTTTCATCATAACACCAGCTCTTGTTGTGGGTACATTCGTTGAAAGGGTCAAGTTTTCAGCAGTGATGCTTTTTGCCGTTCTCTGGGGGCTATTCTGTTACGCTCCAATCTGTAATATGGTTTGGAACGGAGGACTGATGTACAATGAAAATACAGAAACAGGAGAAGTTGTAAAAAATTGGCTCATGGGAGAAAATGAAGGCGTTATTGATCTTGCCGGTGGAATTGTTGTGCATATCACGGCTGGTATCGCAGCCCTTATTTTTTGTATTATGGTTGGCCCTCGTAAAGAAACGTCTCCTCCGCATAATCTTGCCATGACTGTTATTGGTACGTGTATGCTTTGGGTCGGTTGGTTTGGATTTAATGGTGGAAGTGGACTTGCGGCTAATGGAGCAGGAGCCATGTCTATTGTGGTCACTCATATCTCAGCAGCGACAGCGGCTTTGACATGGATGCTTATTGATCTCATTACCACAAAGAAGCCAACCATATTAGGCATTTGTACTGGTGCCATTGCTGGACTTGCTGCCATTACTCCTGCTTCAGGAGTTTCAGGTCCAGTTGGAGCATTAATCATTGGCTTCGCTTCCGGTGCCATTTGCTGGTACTTCTCAATTAAGGTAAAGACCATGCTTGGATATGATGACTCTCTGGACGTGGTTGGAGTGCACGGTGTAGGCGGTCTAGTAGGAACTTTGCTAGCTGCTGTTGTAGCAGTGGCCGCATTAGGTGGAACTGAGAATGGTGCAGAAAATTACAATATGGGAGCTCAGCTTTTTACTCAGGCTAAGGGATCATTATTTACCATTGTATTTACAGCAGTAGTTACCGTTGTGATACTTCTTATCATCAAGCACACCGTTGGTTTAAGGGTTGATGAGGCTGATGAGAGTATCGGTCTTGACCAATCTGCTCATGGCGAAACGGCTTATAACGATTAATAATTAAATTATTTTTAACAGAGTGACCTTAAGGCCCGGGCAAATTTGCCCGGGCCTTTTCTTTATCTTGAGTATGTTATCGATAAGAACTATTAAGATCTTAAATGAAGATTGGTACTCAAATGAAAAATGCAGCGAAAGCATTAAGTTCTTCTGTATCTGATCTCCAATTCGCTGAGCCAGTAGCCTTTGTTTACAATCCCCTAGATTATGCATGGTCTTGTCACCAGCAATATTTGGATAGGTTCGCGAATTCGACGAAGAGAGTCATATTTCTGGGTATGAATCCAGGACCTTGGGGTATGACTCAGACTGGAATTCCTTTTGGTGAAATCCCAGCCGTTCGCGATTGGATGAAAATTACTAGTGAAGTAAAGAGTCCTGAATTAGAGCATCCAAAAAGACCAGTTGAAGGGATTCACTGCACCCGTTCAGAGGTTAGTGGTCGTCGCTTATGGGGACTCTTTGCAGAAAAATTTGGTAATCCAGAAAACTTCTTTGAAGATCATTTTGTGTTAAATTATTGCCCCCTTGTCTTTATGGAGGAATCGGGAAAGAATCGCACGCCTGACAAGCTACCTGTTAATGAGAGGGAGAATCTTGATCAAATTTGTGATATTCACCTGATGAAGGTCATCGAAGCTTTGCAACCTGAATGGGTCGTTGGAGTTGGGGCATTCGCCGAATCTAAATTGATTTCAATTACAGACAAAATGGTCACTCCACCGAAAGTGACTCGGATTTTACATCCGAGTCCTGCCAGTCCTGCTGCAAATCGTGATTGGAGCGGCACGGCTCAAAAGCAACTTAATGAAAAGGGTGTTTGGTAATTTTATTTGTGATATTTAGAATTTTGTAAGTAAAGTGATTTTATGATTCCAGATTTAAACAAATGTTTTATTTTATTTGTCGTCTGGTCATTTTTATCAACAATTCTTTTATCTGATGAGCCAGTAAGATCTAGCTGGAAAAGTTTCGATAGTTCTCATTTCCCTTTTTCCAAATGGCCTTCAAAAGAAAAGCCCAACCCGAACGCGGTGTTGATTGGTGTTCACGGTTTTAGTGGGGCGGCGTCAGACTTTAACAATTTAGGTGCTCACCTTTCAAACCAGGGTGTAAGCTTATATGCTTATGAGCTTAGAGGACAAGGTAATGACCCTGAAGAATCTAGCGTAGGAGATATCGCCAGCGTTGATCATTGGTATAAGGATCTAAATTCATTTATCAAGAAGGTTCATAAAGAAACGCCAGAAGTTCCGATCTTTCTTTATGGCGAAAGTTTGGGTTCCCTTATTGTGATGCATGGCTTTCCCTATTTGGATGATTCTATCAGGGAAAAGATTAAAGGGGTGATTTATGCATCTCCTTTAATTGCATTACCTGGGGAGTTGCCACCGGTGAAAAATTTTATTGTGAGAATCGCGATGTTTCTTTTTCCCAAGATGAAAATATCAATTAGAAGTCTGGCTTCTAATCAAAACACTAAAGTCACATCTGACACTGATCATTGGGAGCAAATGGCTAAAACGCCCCACTTTGTACCAAAGTATACACTAAGAACACTAGGGTCCATCGAGGCCTTAGTATACTCAAGTAAAGAAGCTGGTCCAAAAATCTCAAAACCAACCCTAATACTTTATCCGGGAAAAGATGTTTTTACTCGGCCTGATCAGGTTGATGAATTCTTCGGAATTTTGAAGTTTAAAGATAAGACTAAACACTTATTCAAAGAGAGTCATCACCTCCTTGCCTTTGATAAAGAGAAAAACGAACTTTTCAACATCGTTGAAAAGTGGGTCAAAGATAGGTCCTGAATCTACTCAATTTAGCAGCAGTCAGATCCGCTACAGCAGTCAGATCCTGATTCAGTCGCCTTATAGTCTATTCCTTTAGTTTCTTTTGGGTCTCTTATTCTTGTCGTTGAACAGTCAAAGATTGAAGCTTTGTCTAAAGGCACTTCTTCTATTGGATCCACCATCTCAAAGGATCCTTCAAAAGGCGGGCTTTTATATATGTTATAAAATTTATCACAAACAGCATAGCGCTTCCCTCTTTCCATAACGTTGCCATCATCATCTTTTATGTGTTTGAAAGGCCCCTTATAAATGACTGCTTGTTTTCTTTCTAAGCAAGGTCCCTGGTCCGCTTTGAAAGCTTCAATCGTCATGCTGCGGAACTCGATTCCTTCGACAGTTTGCCAGGGAGTCGAATCCATTTTTAGAACTCTTACGCCATAGAACCCTGCGTCTTCAAATTCCTTAAGGAATTGATCTTCTAGAAATGCACCGGATATACAACCACTCCAGAGGTTATCATCATTCTGCATGGATTCAGGAATAGGCTCATCAGAAACGATGTCAGATATGACGGCTCGGCCACCTTCCTTTAGGACTCGATAAATTTCTTTAAAGAGTTCTTTTTTGGCAGCATTATCAACGAGGTTTAGCACACAATTAGAGACGACGACATCCACTGACTTATCAGCTATCAGGGGTTTTTCTTCGCGCAGTTTTTTTGCAAGTTCTTCTGCTTTTAGGTATGCGTCCGCCCCTTCCGAACTCAGACCTTTCATTTCATCGTTTAGTAGTTCTATGTCTAACCCAAGATCCTGTATTCTTCCTTTTCGAAATTCTACATTAGAATAGCCGATCTTATCTGCCACAATTGGTTCATTTCTTCTCGCAACTTCAAGCATGTCATCTGTCATATCCACCCCAATGACTTTGCCTTCTGGACCGACTACCTGACTTGCTATGAAACATATTTTGCCAGTTCCACTACCCAAGTCCAATACGGTTTCCCCTGCTTTTAGGTACTGGCTAGGGTCACCACAGCCATAATCTTTCTCAATGACTTCATTTGGAATAATCTCTAGGTATTTTGCATCATATTCTACTGGGCAACAGAGTGCTTTTTCTTGGGCATCTGCACCAGCAGCATATCGTTCTTTTACGGCGGTTTCCTTACTCATAATCAATTAAACGCTGTTTAGATGGAATTAGTGTATTTGTCAAAGCTCAGATTGTGATAAAAAAATAACATTCCTCTGGATGTCTTATTGAATATGATTCATCAGTTCTTATGGAAAAGCCCTTTTTAGACGACAAATTTCAAATTTCATGGTCTGACCTTAAGCCTGAATATATTGTTTCAGATATTACTGAAGCGATCGAAAACGCGCAAAAAAGAATAGATTCGCTATCCAAAACCGATTTTCCTGAGGAGGGTCTGA
This sequence comes from Verrucomicrobiales bacterium, assembly GCA_028033615.1. Taxonomy (GTDB): domain Bacteria; phylum Verrucomicrobiota; class Verrucomicrobiia; order Verrucomicrobiales; family DEV007; genus EC70. Next base: position 16,729 of record JAOFDG010000024.1, read on the forward strand.
CCTTTGAAAATACTCTCATTGCTTTAGAAAGCGCATATGAGTTTCTGAGTGGCCCTTGGGGGCTTGTTAGTCATCTGGATTCCGTTTCCAATTCTGATGAACTCAGAGAAGCATATAACACAATGCTTCCAAAGGTTTCAGAGTTTTACTCTAAGGTTCCTTTGAATGATGGGCTTTGGAATCGGATCAAAGCTTATAGTGAAACTCAAGACGCCAAGTCAATTTTGGGGACTAGGCTAAGATTTCTTGAAGAAACACTTTCTGATTTCCGAAATAGTGGAGCTGATCTTCCTGAAGATGACAAGAAACGCCTCATGGATATAGAGTCAAAGCTTGCGCAAAAAACTCAAAAGTACTCTGAGAACGTTCTCGACTCCACTAACAAATGGGAGTTAATCGTCGAAAATGAGCAGGATCTTGAAGGGCTTCCTGAGCTATCTAAATCTGCAGCATTGGAAAGTGCTAAGTCGAAGGGTTTTGGTTCTAGCGAAGACCCTAAATGGAGATTTACTCTACAGGCTCCGTCCTATTTTCCTGTGCTTGAGCACGTACATTCTGATTCCATACGAAAGAAAGTATGGGAAGCAACATCCTCGATAGGGGCTTCAGGGGATTATGATAATACTGATTTGGTTTGGGAAATTTTGGACTTACGTCAAATAAAGGCTGAAATTTTAGGAAGGAAGAATTTTGCAGATCAAGTATTACAAAGACGAATGGCAAAAGATGGTGCGACTGCCTTAAGTTTTGTTGAGGATCTTCACCTAAGAACCAAGCCATTTTTTGACTCTGAAACTAAAGAGCTAGAAAAATACAAGGCTGAAATGGAAGGTGGCGACTTGTGCTCTTTGAAGCCATGGGAAATTGCTTACTGGTCGGAGAAGAAAAGGAAAGCGGAATACGATTTTGATGATGAGGAATTGAGACCGTATTTCTCTATAGAAAATGTCATCAGTGGAATGTTTTCTATCGTGACCAAAATCTTTGGTATTAAAATAAATGAGCCAGATGAAAAGCCAGAAGTCTGGCACGAAGATGTGAAATTCTATGAGATCCATGATGAATCCACTGGTGCACATTTAGGCTCTTTTTATGCTGATTGGTTTCCAAGAGAGTCTAAGCGAAGCGGTGCCTGGATGAACTACCTTAAGACAGGCGAACCGTTGTCAGACGGCTCTCGATCTCCTCATCTAGGCCTGATGTGTGGTAACATGACGCCTCCGGTCGGAGATGGATCTGCCTTATTGAAACATGATGAGGTGGAGACGGTGTTTCATGAGTTTGGGCACCTCTTACACCATCTCCTTGGAGAAGTGGAAATAAAGTCTCTTAACGGAGTGAATGTAGCCTGGGATTTTGTAGAGCTGCCTTCTCAAATTATGGAGAATTTTTGTTGGGATCGTCAAAGTCTTGATCTTTTCGCTATACATCATGAAACAGGTGAACCAATTCCAGAGGAACTATATAATAAGATGACGGCTGCAAGAAATTATCGATCTGCTACTGCGATGATGAGACAGCTGAGTCTTGGAAAGCTCGACTTGGAACTTCATATCAATGAGGCTATGAATGCTAAGGAGGCAAAAAATTTAGATGACTTAACTGAAGATCTTTTAAGCGAATATACGATTCCCACGACGGTTAGACCCTCTACGATGGCTCGTCGATTTGGGCACTTGTTTGCTAGCCCAACTGGTTATGCAGCAGCTTACTATTCTTACAAATGGGCCGAAGTCTTAGACGCTGATGCATTTACTCGTTTTACTAAAGAAGGGGTTATGAATCCAGACACGGGTCGAGACCTTCGAGATAAAATTCTTAGCAAGGGTAATTCTGATGATCCCAAAAATCTCTTTCATGACTTCATGGGTCGGGACCCGGATCCTGAAGCGCTAATGATAAGAAGTGGTCTCGTTGACTAAACCTTGATTTTCTTAAGGATATTCTCACAGACCTTCTCCAGACTCATTCCGATGTTAATGGTGATGCCGTTTTCATCTTTTTGTAGGCCCTCTAAATCCTGAAATTGTGAGTCGATCATTCCTATTTTCATAAAATGTCCCTCCCTTTCCATCATTCTTTTCCGTATAAGCTCTTTATCGCCATCCAAGTGAATAAATGAAACGCTTTGTTCATGAACTTCCTCAATTATTGTTTTCCTGTACTTTTTTTTCAGGGCAGAGCAGCCAAAAAAAAGTGGCCATGCTCCTTCATGATTATTGATTGCTTTACCTATAGCTATTAGCCAATCTTCCCTGTCAGAATCATTCAATGGTAGTCCGGCACTCATTTTTTCCACGTTCTTTTGTGGATGAAAGCTATCTGCATCAATAAAAGCACCACCAGTTGTGCTTGCTAAAAGGCCCCCTACAGAGCTCTTTCCGCATCCACATACCCCCATGACTATGTATATATTGTTTTTCAATATGAAATAAAATAAACGTGGCGTTTGCCAATCATCGCAAGTTGAGTTCTTTTTATTTTTGCTTTATCCCATGACATCAAAAGAGATTCGCCAGTCATTTCTAGATTTCTTCCGTGAGAAGGAACATTCTATTGTACCTTCATCATCATTATTACCAGAATCTCCTGGGCTATTATTTACTAATGCAGGGATGAACCAATTCGTTCCATTTTTTCTTGGAACACAAAAAGCGCCTTATGACCCACCGCGTGCCGCTGATACGCAAAAGTGTATTCGCGCGGGAGGTAAGCATAATGATTTGGATGATGTTGGTTTTGATACCTATCACCAGACCCTCTTTGAAATGTTGGGAAATTGGTCTTTTGGTAACTATTTTAAGAAAGAAGCTATTGAGTGGGCGTGGGAGCTTTTAGTTGAACGTTGGGGGTTTCCTCCTTCTCGACTTTACGCCACCGTGTACAGGCCTTCAGACGGAGACCCCGCTGAGTTTGATCAAGAGGCATATGACAATTGGAAGCTCATATTTGAAAAGGCTGGCCTTGATCCGTCTTTACATATTGTGGATGGAAATAAAAAAGATAATTTTTGGATGATGGGTGATACAGGGCCATGTGGGCCATGTTCAGAGCTTCATGTGGATCTTACTCCAGAGGGTAATACAGAAGGTAAACTTGTTAACGCAGATGATGCTCGCTGTATTGAGCTGTGGAACCTTGTATTCATTCAGTATAATGCCGAATCTGATGGTACTTTCAGGCCATTACCTGAGTGCCATGTTGATACTGGTATGGGTTTTGAGAGGGCCTGTTCTATGATTCAAGGCACTTCTGGATTCACAGATTTTTCTAAGCCTATTTCTAATTATGAGACTGATGTTTTTAGGCCAATATTTGATGTTTTGGAGCAATCATCTGGGAAGAGTTATCATTGTACGCTTCCCGAAAAAAAAGAGGGCTTAACGGATCAAGAGCTAACAGATATATCATTCAGAGTCATAGCTGACCATGTAAGGACACTTAGTTTTGCTATTGCTGATGGAATACGTCCTGGTAATGCAGGTCGTAACTATGTCTTGAGGAGAGTATTGCGTAGAGCAGTTAAATTTGCTCGTTCTCTTGGCCTTGGCATAGACAAACCTTTTCTTGGTAAACTAGTTCCAACTTTAGTTGATGAATTTGGTGCTGTGTTTCCTGAACTTATTTCAAAAAAAGATACGATCATCGAGATTCTCGATTCGGAAGAATTGCTTTTTGGGCAAACGATTGATCGAGGAATGAAGTTGTTCGAGTCTGAAAGAAAGAATACAACGGGTAAAATATTTTCTGGTAAAACGGCCTTTGATTTAGAATCAACTTATGGTTTCCCAATAGATTTAACGGATTTAATGGCTTCAGAATTTGGCCTTTCTGTTGATGAAGGGGAATACGAGAAATATCTCAAAGAGCACCAACAAATCAGTAAAGGTAATGCCAAGTCTGAAATTATATCTGCGATGGACTTCAAGACTGATGTGGAGACGAAATTCACTGGATTTGATGAGCTTAAATCTAACGCCTTAGTTATCGACCTAATCGAACGTGAAGGAAAGCACTACGCCATTGTTGATACTTGTCCCCTGTATGCAGAAAAGGGTGGCCAAGTTAGTGATCAAGGTCATTTGATGATCAATGATAAGATTATCAAAATTGAGGGTGTAATGCAGGTTGGAGCGGCCTTTTGTCTTGAAATTGAAGAGCCGATAGACTCGTGGGAAGGTAACCCAATTGAAGTGACTGTCAGTGTAGACTCTGAGCGAAGGAAGAGGGTGGAATCTCATCATACGGCTACTCACCTGATGCATTGGGCTCTGCACCAAGCCATTGGTCCAGATGTTTCTCAGCAAGGTTCATTGGTTGATTGCGATAGGCTCAGGTTTGATTTTAATAGTGAGGCTCTTAGCAAGGATCAACTCCTAGCAGTCGAGACTATTGTTAACGAGAAAATCAAAGATAATGATTTAGTTTCATGGACAGAGGTCAAGCATGCCGACATCAAAGACCGTTCAGACATCATGCAATTCTTTGGCGATAAGTATGGAGAGATGGTCAGAGTTGTCCAGATTGGGGGCAATGATAATGATCTTGACGGTTATTCTATGGAGCTGTGTGGTGGTACTCACTTAAGGAATACTGGTGAAGTAGGATCTTTTAAGATCAAGACAGAGGGTGCAATTTCTGCAGGAGTCCGTCGTATTGAAGCCGTTTGTGGTGAAGCCGCGCAAGAGTATGTTGAGGAGAGAATTGCCGAACTTACTAAAGAGTCAGAGGATTTTGAAGTGAGGCTTCTCAAAGTTCTTGCTTCATTAGGAGATGATAATAAATCATCACGCGAACTTGGCGATTCAGCCACACTTGAGCAATGGGAGGAATATAAGAATTCAATTAAGAATGATCTTATATCAGCTGAGAAAAAATTGAAAAAGAAGCAGTCATCTAATGCTGCCGCTGAAGCTGATTCGATTGTAACTGGTTTAATTGCAGATGCAGTAGGGGATCCTCCAATTGTAATACATTCTTTAGAGGGAACTCCAACACTGCTGCAGGAGCTGATGAATGGAATCAAGAAACACAAATTTGATGGAGTGGCAATCTTTGCTGTAATCGATCAAGGAAAAGTTCATTTAGGTGTTGTCGTCTCTTCAGGGCTTACAGATAAATACCGAGCAGGTGAATTAATTTCTAAGTTAGCTCCCATCGTTGGAGGTAAAGGTGGTGGAAAGCCTGAAATGGCGCGTGGAGCTGGTAACGATTCGTCAGCTTTAGACGATATGATGGTTGAGGCGAAAAAGCTTTTAGAATCCTGAAAATACCTAAAATATTTTATTAATATCCTTCTTATAAGTTTCCTCTCATAATTATTTAGAAATGCCTCATTGATTCAAATTTGGAAAATAAAATAACTTCAAACGCGCTCATTAGTTGCAATTCCGCAGTAAATAGTGTCAGAATCCTATCATGAAAAATCCCTCTCTTTTACCATTATTACTTTTTTGTTTTTTAGTAAGTGGTTTAACGAACGTTTTAGCGGCTGATAAAAACTCAAATAGGATTTGGACTGATCCTAAAAAAGCCTCTGCTGAAGATCCCGATTTCTCAGTTCAAGGTGAATATATAAAAGATGGTTTAGGAATTCAGGTTGCAGCGCTTGGTAAGGGAAATTTTTATACGAGTAAGTTTAAAGGAGGGTTGCCTGGTCAGGGTTGGGACAAATCAAAGCCAGTTGTTCAGATTATTAAATCAGATGGAGTTAATGAATTGGTTAAAGGGATGAAGAAAGAATTAAGAGTGAGCCCATCTTTGGGAGCCAAGCCTCCAGAGGGAGCGATTATTCTTTTTGATGGTAAAGAGAATACTAAAATAAAAGGACAGGTTAAAGATCAGCTTCTCATGGCAGGTGCCCAGACTACTGATAACTATGGTGACTTTACCCTGCACCTTGAGTTTAGGTTACCTTACAAGCCGGACTCCCCTCTTAGTAGTCAAGACAGAGGCAATAGTGGAATATATCTTCAAAACCGTTATGAAACCCAGGTTCTTGATTCTTTCGGCTTAGTATATGATAGAGAGAACGTTAAAGTGCCGCTAAAGTCTGACCCTAAACAATGGTGTGGTTGCTTCTATAAGTTTAAAGCTGCTGATATTCCAATGTGTTATCCTCCTCTTTCTTGGCAAACGTATGATATTGATTTTCAGGCTCCCAAGTTTGATGGTGACAAGAAGATCGCTGATGTGAAAATAACCGTTAAGCAAAATGGAGTTACTATTCATAACAATGTTCGATTACCGAAAGGTACTGGAGCCGGTGGTGGGCGTAAGGAAGTAGCTGAAGGCCCTATAATTTTTCAGGGTCACGGTAATCCAGTTGTTTTCCGTAATGTATGGATACTGCCACGCTAACAATTTAATTAATTATAAAGCTTTAAACCACTAATCTATGAATCATAATTACTCATTACTATTACTATTGTTTTTAACCCTTTTCGGGTTTGGTCCCCAAGATTTACGCGCAGGCCAAAAACCAAATATAGTTTTTATCTTTTCTGATGATCATGCACCTCACGCAATAGGAGCTTACAATGGTTGGCTAAAATCAGTTAACCCTACCCCAAGGATTGATCAGCTTGCGAATCAAGGAATGTTGTTTGAGAAGAGTTTTTGTACGAACTCTATCTGTGGCCCGAGTAGAGCAGTTATTATGACCGGTAAGCATAGCCATAAGAATGGCTTTATGAATAATGGTAATTCCTTCAACTGGAATCAGCAGACCTTCCCTAAGATTCTTCGAAAAGCTGGATATACAACAGCCCTTTATGGAAAGTCACATCTTAAAGGTAATCCCAAAGGATTTGATGACTGGAAAGTTTTGCCTGGGCAGGGTGATTATTATAATCCTGACCTAATAACGCCCAAAGGAAGAGTCAGAATTGATGGTCATTGCACTGATGTTGTTACAGATCTTGCCGTGGAATGGCTCAAGACCGGCAGAGACAAGACCAAGCCTTTCATGTTGATGGTTCAGCACAAGGCCCCTCACCGAAACTGGATGCCAGCTTTAAGGCACTTGCCTCTCTATGATGATATCAAGATTCCTGAGCCAACCACACTCTTTGATAAGTGGGAGGATAATGCTCCCCCAGCCCGCCATCAGGAACTCGAAATCGATAGGCACATGGATATCAACTACGATTTATTTTTGGATTTGACTGCCGATTATGAGGGTGCACCTTCTCAGAAAAGGCAAGATCGGTCAGCATGGAGGAATATGAAAAAGATGACCAAAGATCAGCTGAGTTCATGGAGAGCATTTTATGGTCCAAGAGACAAGGCATTCCACGAAGCCAACCTTTCTGGAAAAGAACTCGTTCGCTGGAAATTTCAGCGGTATGCAAAGAATTATCTTCGTTGCGTCCGAGGAGTTGACGATAGCGTTGGAAAAATACAAGACACCCTTAAAAATTTAAAGTTAGATGAAAACACAGTCGTCATTTATTCTTCTGATCAGGGGTTTTATATCGGGGATCATGGCTGGTATGACAAAAGGTGGATGTATGAGGAGTCCCTTATGATGCCACTAATCGTTAAGTGGCCGGGAGTGACTAAGGCCGGTTCAAGGTCGAAACAGATGGTTCAAAATTTAGACTATGCTCAAACTTTTCTTCAAATGGCAGGTGCTAATATTCCTGCCAATATGCAAGGTAAATCCCTTGTTCCAATTCTTAAGAATGGTAGAGCTGAAAACTGGAGAGATAGTATTTACTATCACTATTATGAGTATCCCAGCGTTCATATGATTCCTCGTCATTATGGAATTCGCACTGAAAGATACAAACTCATCCATTTCTATCAGTTCGGAAACGAATGGGAAATGTATGATCTTAAAGAAGATCCTGATGAACTCACAAATATTTACGGCAAGTCTAGCAAAGAAACTTTACAAAAAGATTTAAAGAAGCAGCTCGTGGCTATCAGAAAATTCTATGATGACAATACAGATGTCAGTGAGAAGTCAGATGAATGGAAAAAGAAGGTTCGTCCATTAACTGCAACTAAATGACACTGCTTTTTAGAATCTTTTGGCTGTTTTTAAATATCTAATAGAGGCAAAACCTATTAACGCAAACTAGTTGCACTATTAATTAACGCAATTAATTTGCGTTAATTATGTACCCCTTTTATACCATAGTCCAAAAGAGTTAATAGACGCTATTGATGAATTTGGCTTTTCCATCATCAAAGCGCTTAATATATCGATTCGGTGTGAAG
>JAOFDG010000025.1 GCA_028033615.1 Verrucomicrobiales bacterium
TTTCATTAGCAGTGACTCTTACTTTTTGGTCTTCGATTTGTTTTTGAGCCTCTTGTGATTGTCTTAATTTTTCATCTTGGGCTTGTTTACGAGCAAGTTCTTGTCTTTGTCTTTCCTTAGCAGTGACCCTGCCTTGCCTTTCCTTTGTCTTGGTTTCTACCAAATTAGGAACGACAACATTTGAAACTCGACCCTTAACTTCGCTATCTTTAGTCTGCCTAATAGTGACACTTTTATTAGATATGATGGTGGGATTTATTGCTTGAGCTCCTCTATTTCTGTTTAAATCAGATCCTATATGTCTTCTTAAAACTGTTTTTTGTTCATTATTTGATAATTCACTCCAACCTTCATCTATCTTATCATTATTGATTTTTCTTATACTCTGAGAGCGTGATTGGTGTATGGTTCTTTCGTTTTTAACTCTCTGGTGTATTACGATTTCCTGATTAATTACATTAACCTGATTTACGCACCCTTTTTCTGCACGACTCCGAGTAATTCTTAATGGTCTATGATCTTGACGGTGATGTTTAACAAGGAAGTTGCGGTCTGGACCTCTATTGCAGATTCTTTTTTTGCCTCCGAGCGAGATTGAAAACATGAGTGTCACATTATTTGTTGAAAGCATTAGGCTGGTGTTCTGCCTACGACTTATTAATGAATTTCTGCAATTCCTTGAGCTGAAATCTTTAACTCTCAAGAAGCTATAGTGACTTGGACCAATATTGAAACGGCTATCTGCCCAGTGCCTTATACCTGAGTGGTGGTTCCAAGTGGCTCTAGGAGGTAGAGGAGACCAGCCGATATGATTTGGAGAAGTTCTCCAAGAGACCCATGCAGGCGCCCATTCTCTTCCTGGTACCCAGCACCAACCTAAGCTTCTGTATCTGACCCACCTTCCATAATGGTAGCATGCCCAGCCCCAAGGCTCAGCGGAAGTGAAATGCCAACCTAGTTCTGTGTAGTGCCACCTACCTACGGTGTAAGGGGCCCAATTTGGTGAGTTCTGAATCCTAGGTTTCCATACCTCACCATATTCCTGTGTTCCCATCCATTCTCCGTATGGGTTTAGGGCTTCACCGAAATCGTGTCTTGCTTGTGTGTCTGGAGAGAAAGAGGGAAGGGGTGGCTCGGTCCCAGTTGGAGGGTCATTCGGAAATAAATCAGAAGATATAACTGGTTCTGCTCTAGGCGCTGGTCCATTTTTAGGTATTGTAGACTCTTCTTGCTCTGGTTGAACATTCGTTGCCGTTTTCTTTTCAAGTTCCTTTTCCTCTTCAGGGTTCTTTACTTTAGCCTGTTCGTTAATTTTGACGGCTTCTTTTTCTGCCTGCTGGTTGATTAGTTCGGCCTCTAATTCATTTATTCTAGAGGTGAGTTTTTCAATTTTTTCAACGAGTAAAGATTCATTATTATCTATCTCGGTCTTCTGATCTTTATCTGCCTCAAAAACTACGGGATCTCTTTTAGTTTGTTCTACCCCATCACGACTTAGAATTTGATCAGCTTTGATCAATAATGTTGCCACGATAGTGATTGTTATAGTAATTCCCGCTAGTTTTAAAAGTTTCATTTCCTGTTCGACTAGAGTTAAAGATTATTTATTCAATCATATTTAAGGAAAAATACGATCCTTAAAGAATTAATGTAACCTTGCGGTAATCAATAATCTGTAAAAGTAGTCATTATGCTTGAGAAATCATATATTAAAAAGCGTTCATCATTTATATTATTATTAGTTATTCCACTAATATTTATTTTTGATGTATTTGCTCAAGGGCCTTCGAGAAGAGCTCCTGGATCTCATCCTATTGTTAAAGCAATTGATATTAATGGGGACGGATCAATTTCTGCTTCTGAATTAAAATTAGCCTCTGATTCTTTATTAAAATTAGATCAAAATAATGATGGTCTATTAACGGCTGAAGAATTAAGGCCCCGTCATTCGGGTCGACGACCCTTTGAAGGAGCGAAGCCGGAAGCTAATGAAAAAAGTTCACGTCGCAATCCCAATGAGGATAGAAGAAGAGCAGGAGGACCAAGACCTAATGATCTTGGAGAGTCACCTTTGGATATTGGTCAGGCTGGTATTGCTTGGTATCCAAAACTAGAAGACGGGCTGGCTGAGGCGAAAAGATTAAATAAGCCTATAATGTTTATGGCGGCTGCATCTCAATGTGGTGGTGTTCCTGGAGTTTTCTGACCTGGTTATACTTCCACAACGAACAGTTTGTTCAGTGATCCAGATGTTATTAAGTCCTCTAGAAACTTCGTTTGTATTCGAATTGAATCCTATGAAAGCAAAGAGAATCAAGATATAGTCAGAAGTTATTTGGGTGGAAGGTTTGAAAACACGGCCTTTTGCATTCTTTCTCCGGACGGAAAGGAAAGGCTTACGCGAGCGGGTAGGGGACCTAATCATGTCTCAAGAGACTTTGATGATATTGCTAAAATTTCGGATAATTTTAAGGCTAAGGGAAATCTTGCCGATTCAAGAGTTCCGGATTTTAACAGTTTTGATTTGGCTTTGAATGTTTCATCGGCTGATCAAAAAATGCTTCTCTTCGTTGCTGTGGGCAAAGAGAAGTATAAGAAAATAGAAGCCAGTCTTCGACCCCTAGCCTGGGATCAGAATTTTATAGGTAAGTTTAATTATGATTTTGAATCTAGTGAAAATAACTGGTCTGAAAAATTATCCCTCAGAAGAGCGCGAGAGGGTTACTACTTAATTGAACCAGATGAGTATGGTCTTTCAGGAAAAGTGGTAAAGGCCTTGCCTATAGACACTAAGATCAAAGTTCTAATGGATACAATGATTTCTGCAAATCAAGATTATGCTGATACGACCGATAAAAAAGTATACAGTAGCCATGTTTCAAAAGGAAAAAGACTTGGAAAGACTATTAAGATGGCGATGCCTTTTGGTGAGGATAGGGATGGAGACGGGGCTATTGATCACCGGGCAGGATCAAGAAGAAGATAATTAAATTGTTTTAGTATAGTGGCCATCTAGAATCTTTTGATATAGTTGGTTAATTGATTTGGGAAGTGCTTTTTCCCTAGTAGAGTAATTTCTCATTTTTGGATCAATAGATCGATTAAGCGTTTCTTTTGCCTTATCCTTATCAAAATCAATTTCCAAAAAATCGAATAGTATTTTCATTGATTCTAAGTTTTTATCTTCCTCGAAAAATGAATCGTAGCTGACTATTTTTATTGGAAATTCATGATCATTTTCAAAGAAGCTTAGAATAGAGTCCTTCCACCCTAAATAAGTTAATGCAAGAGGCAGGCCAGTTTGCTTGCTCATTGATCTACATGATTCCCAAGGGTGTCTTAAAACAAATAGAGCAGATTCAATTTCTTTTGTTTTTTCCCAAGCATTCATCAAATAACAAAATCTGGGATCTTTAATGACTTTGCCGTTCAATTCTTTGGCTAAACTTTCAAGAGATTTTTGTTTTTTTTGACTCCTTCTGGATATAAAACTTTTTCTAGAAATTATTGGAGCTAAGGCAAGAGTTGATAGCTTTCGAATTCGAGTGATGGGATTTCTTGGCCACATGGTATCTACCCATAGTTTGGATGAAGACCAAGGACCAAATAACAGTTCATGATTTAGTGTATTAACAGACCTGTTTTCGAAATAACCTTTATTATTCCATTTGTCTGGATTAACTAAATTCTTTTCATCTCCAAAGTCTGCGCCTATTTCATGAAGCAGTTGGCAAATAAAAGAACTTCCACTTCTTGAACAGCAGGTGACAATCTTCATGCAATTTTTTATATGATTATGTCAGAAATGATGTTCCCATGAACGTCAGTAAGGCGGAAGTCTCTTCCCGCGTATTTATAGGTCAGCGCAGTGTGATCAATGCCCATAAGATGTAATATTGTTGCGTGAAGATCATGAAAATGAACTGGGTTTTCTTCAGCGTGGTATCCGAAGCTATCAGTGCTTCCGTATTTAGTGCCAGGTTTTATTCCGCCGCCGGCCATGAACATTGTGAACCCATGAGGATTATGATCTCTTCCATTATTGCCTTGGGCTACAGGAGTTCTGCCAAATTCACCTCCCCACAAGACGAGTGTTTCGTCTAATAATCCACGTTGTTTGAGGTCCTGAATAAGTCCAGCAACTGGTTTATCCATTTCTTTTGAAAGTTTGGTGTGCTCATCCTTTAAGTTTCCGTGAGAATCCCAATACCGGTGAGTCACCTGAACAAACCTTACACCTGCTTCACTAAACCTTCTAGCCATGATGCATTGTTTTGCAAACTCATCTGTTGGTTTTTGGTCTGCACCATAAAGTTTATTAATGTGATCGGGTTCATCCTCAATATTTTGAATTTCTGGAGCAGCCATCTGCATCCTGAATGCCAATTCATAGGATTCAATTCGCGATTCTAATTCCGTATTTCCTTCAAAATTTGAGATATGATTTTTGTTAAAAGCATTTATTAGATCGATTTCCTTTCTTTGTTGAGATCTTTCTTTGAGAGGGCTCTTAATGAAAGGAATGTTCATATTGGACCCTTTTCCTGAAATCATTGTTCCTCCATATTTCGCAGGAAGAAATGCTGAAGACCATGCGCCTGATCCTCCATGACTACTCGGAGGGTTAATGGTAATAAAACCTGGTAAATTATTATTTTCACTACCTAGTCCATAATTTATCCATGAACCCATTGCTGGACGGGTGAAAGTATCTGAGCCAGTATGTAATTCAAGTAAGGCACCACCATGCCTTGAATTTGAGCAGTGCATTGAATTGATGAAACAGAGATCATCACTAATTGAAGCAATGTTTGGGAGTAATTCACTTACTGAAGCACCACTCTGTCCGTGCTGTTTGAATTTCCAAGGAGAGGCAAGGAGGTTGCCTGTTTTAGAAGAAACAATTCTTGGTTTGTCGTAAGGAAGTGGTTTTCCGTTGTTTTTATATAATGCGTCTTTTGGATCAAATAAGTCTAGGGTGGATGGGCCACCATGCATGAACAAAAAGATGACTCTTTTTGTTCGTGCAAGATTTGGGGGTTGTCTTAACGCGATAGAATCTTGACTTAATAAAGCGTTAAGGGCAACCCCACCAAAACCTATGCCACTCGTCTTGAGCATTTCTCTTCTGCTCATTGGAGTAGGTAACTTGTTTGAACATAGTTCCATCATTAGTTTGCTTAAATTATATTAAGCTTTCTAAATATGGAAACTACATAATTAGAATTTTGAGAACTATTTAGTTTATGTAGGGATTTAAATTGGATAGGAATTAAAAATAACTACGGAAAGCGGCAAATAAACTTAATCCATTATAAATGTCATCACCTCCTGAAGTAATGTCATCATATTGTATGCCTGCCATAATTTTCATTCTGTTCCCAGAAATATAGTAGTTTAGTCCTGTATAAAAACTATGGTGTTCATCACCACGACCTCCGTTTGGTAGTCCTATGTTTAGAGCGTCATCGGCTCTTCTAACATAGCGACTGTAGAGTCTTATTCCCTGAGCGTTGTCAGATCCCTGATACTGATAACGTCCGACCGCCTCAAGCTTATCATCAATAAGCCAATAAGTGGGTAAGACAACGAAACCCCAAAATGAACCTTCTCTTTCGGCCTTAGTCTGATCACCATTATCCCCGAGAATACCGTTGAATCGAATGCCCAATGGCCCCTCAGTAATACGCACAGCGGCAGAAGTAGCCCATTCAAGTCCACCACCCAAACGATCTTCTGATATTTCGGCATCCTGATACCATCCATTTAGTAAGACCTCTGTTTTATCAAATTTTGAATTTTCTGAGACATCGAAAACCGCTTTACCCCAGACAACATGTCCGTCATCCCAAGACGCTAGCCAATCATCCTGGGTGCTGCTAAATACACCCAACTCAGTAGAAACATTGTCTTTGGAACTTTCAATCCAAATACCTGTAGGATTAGAATACTCAGAATCAAATGGCCATATTTTGTTTGAGATGGCAGATCTCTCAACAGTTTTAATCCTACGGGAGGATTCGTTCCATTCCTCTGAAACTGCTAATTCGCGAGCACCATAACCGATTTTTAATTTATCAAATCCATCAACTCCTAAGGTGTCTTTGACGTCTATTCTTCCGAATAGATACCACATGTTTTGAAAATTAAATTCACGATCTGATCCCCCTTTTGGATGGGTGTCTTTGAAATAATTTGCTCTACCGCTGATTTCCAATGAATTAAGAAGATTTAGTGTTGCTCCACCGTACATTCTTCTAAATTCATCAGTATCATAATTAAAGTCATTTCCATTAGCAGAACCATCGACATAACCAAATTGATATTGGTTTCTTCCGTGCAGATGAATTTTTTGGATCAGTGGATTGTTTTCATCCTTATACAGGAGTCCAATATTTTCCCAGCTCTCCCGCCAGTCCTTATTCTGGGGCTCCTCAGCCTTTAAAGAGGGTATTAATATTATAAAAAAAGTGATGCTTAAAAGGTATTTCATATTATTAGTTTTTAATGTGGGAGTTAGTTATTCAAAAATCCTAGATCATTCGCAATATCTTCAATCTTTTTGAAGTCTTCATTTTTTGCTGAGATGATTTTTGATCTAGTGAGAGCTTTCAGAAGCTCTTCATCAGTGATGTCTATTAAAGCCTTCTGGATCTTATCAATGAATCCATCACCATAAATTTTGTCTAATGCCGGATGTGCCGTCCAGTTATAGTCAGCATAGTCGGGTGTTTCCCAAATGATTTTGCATTTTTCTTTATCCAGTTTTCCTGACTCAACCATGCTATCATATTTTTTGTAGCTTAGTACGCCTGCTTCAAATGCACCAGACTCTACAAGCTTAGCTGTCTTGTCATGTGCTCCTGAAAAACCAGATGGCTTTGAGAACCATTTATCTGGTTTAGAACCAGTTGCTTGCTCTATAAAGTAACTAGGCATTAGGCGTCCTGAGGTAGATTTTTCCGACCCAAAAGTAAACTTAAGGTCCTTTATTTTTTCCGGGAAGGAATCGCTTGGCTCCAGTCCTGTTGATGCGTTGGCGATAAAGTATGATTTATATGCAGGGTCTTCAATGCCTTGAGCAATGGCTCTGGCTCCTTCAACTTCTGCTCGGGCTTGAACCCCTGTGAGACCTCCGAACCATGCAAGCTGGATTTCTCCATTAACGAATTTATCTACAGCGGCACCGTAAGTTGTTGTTGGTATGAATTCTGCCTGAATTTCTAACTCACTTGAAAGATAATCTGCAAACTTTTTGAATTTGGCTGTTTGCTCAGTGGTGTTTTCATCAGGAATTGCCGAGAAGCGCAGGATCTTTGTGGCGCTTGGATTCCCATCAGCATTACCAGCATTTTCATTATTCTCTTTCTTGCAGCTGGCAGTTAAGAAGAGGGCGAGGATTACCGGACCGGCAAACATTGATTTTTTCATCAGAATTTGAGTTTTTGGTTATGAATTAATTGTTTCATTTTAAGAAATTTGAAGATTTCCTCTTCCGATCTTTTTGATCGAAAAAATATATATGCATTAAATAAGTTTAAGATCAAAACAAAAGTAAAACTTTCGTAATTATAATTCAAAATTAGGAATTATCGGTAGAGTTTTAATTCTTTCTAACTTAATAACATTATTCGATATATAGAAATTCGTTAGAAGCTAGTAAGCCTCTTGCGAGGCCCGACCAGGCCGCTTTTTCATCCTTTTCTGCAGATGATTTTATAAAACTTACCGCTGTATTGATTTCTTTGTTATGGGCTTCTCTGGAAAGTAAGTGTGAGATCAACCATTTTGCTTTTTCGTCAATGGCTTCATCGGGCATCTTTGAAAAAATGAGATCAGCAAGAGCTTTGGAAGAACGGTGAATCAGGTCACTGTTCATGAGAAAGAGAGCTTGAGGGGTGACGGTTGAGCTATTCCTGTTTCCGTTAATCATTGATGGATCAGGAAAGTCAAAAGCGTTTTGTCCTTCGTATCCTGAACTTCTCATTACAGGAAGATATATAGTACGTTTGTTACTCTTTATGTGTTCTTTGAGTTTCCCTCTATTTGCATATTTATGTTTTTTTGCATCCATCATGGAGCCGCCGCCATTAAAATCTAAGAGATTTGATTTTGAGAGTATAGAGTCTCGCAAAGATTCAGATTCAAGTCTTCGAATTTTCCACCTAGCAAATAGCGTGTTATCAGGATCTGATTTTTTAAGGGATTCTTTCGCAAAAGCTGATTGTTGATAGGTTTTCGATTGCATGATCAACCGGTGAAGAGATTTAATCGACCAATTGGAATGAATAAAATAGAGCGCGAGATGGTCGAGGAGTTCTGGGTGGGTGGGTTTTTCTCCTAATTCACCATAGTTATCTGTAGTTGGAACGATTCCTCGACCAAAATGCCAGCGCCAAATCCTATTAACAATAACTCTAGCAGTTAAAGGGTTTCGGTCTGATGCAATCCAGCGTGCTAATTCTATTCGTCCACTCTGAGAACTTGGCATTTGTGGTTGAATTAATCCTGCGAGAGCCGTTGGTAACCTCCTAGGTACGGTGTCTCCTAACGTTTGGTAATCGCCTCTAAGGTGGACACGAAGATCTTTAGTCGGATACTCAGTGACAGCCATTATTTCAAAGGGGGTATTTAAATTTTTCTTAAGTATTGAGATTTCTTCCTCGAATTTCTTTTTGTTTTCTTCGCTGACTCCCTTTTCAGATTTTTTCTTTTCTATATTAGATATTTGCTTTCTTTTCTCTTTCTCCTCTTCCGTTGACATGTCGAAATGATGAAGTTCAGCAACGACACTGTATTTAGTAAGTGTCTTAGTTGACATGAAGATGCCAGCAAGTCCGTAATAGTCTTCGATAGATATTGGATCAAACTTATGATCGTGACACCTGGCGCATCCAAAAGTCATGCCCATGAAAGCTCTGCCGGTAGTATCTAATTGCTCATCTACAATGTCCCTTCTCATTTTATCAGGATCGTCGCATGCTAACATTTTGGGTCCGACCGAAAGGAATCCTGTTGCGATAGTTTGATCTCTTTTCTTTTCGAGGTTCTCTGCAGGGAGTAAGTCTCCTGCTAATTGTTCAATGATGAATTGGTTGAAGGGCTTGTCTTGGTTGAATGATTTAATAACATAATCCCTGTACCTGTGGGCTTCGGGGTGAGCAATATTTTCATCCATTCCATTTGTGTCGGAATATCTTGCAACATCAAGCCAGTGTCTTCCCCACCTTTCTCCATACCTTGGTGAGGAGAGTAATTGTTCAATTAATTTCCCCCAAGCTGTTGGGCTTTTATCTTCATGAAAACTTTTAACTTCATCAAGTGTTGGCGGTACACCTAATAAATCGAGGTAGGCCCTTCTAACGAGTTTGTCTTTTTTAGCGCTTTGAGTAGGCTCTAGTTTTTGATCCTCTATCTTTTTTAAAATGAAGGAATCAACCGAATTTTTAACCCATTTTTCGTTAGTGACTTTTGGGATTGTCGGCTCTTCAGGATAGACTAAAGACCACAAGTCACTCTTTTCTTCGTCCCCTCTACTTATTAGGGATACGAAAAGAATACTTAAAAAAAGCAGTGATAGTTTTTTTAGTGTTAACAAAATAATATCAATATCTTGCTTTCGATGCCTCAAGACGTCAAGAATGGCGGAACACAAAAATAAGTAGATTATGTCCGAAGAAGATGACTATGGATTGAGTCCTGAAAAAGAAGTAAAAACGATCACGCCTCCACCTATCGATTATTTGCCGCCAAGGCCAAAAAACTATCAACCCAAGATTGGTCTAATTGGCACTGGAGGGATTAGTGACTTTCATCTTAAGGCTTATAAAACCTGTGGTTGGGACGTTGTTGCATTACATAATCGGACGAAATCAAAAGCTGAGGAAAAACGTGAAAGTTTTTTTCCTGATGCGGTCGTTACCGACAGCTATGAGGAGATTCTTAAAAACTCTGAAATTGACGTTGTGGATATTACACCTCACCCGGAGGACCGTATCCCTATAGTTAGAGCGGCTCTAGAAGAAGGAAAGCATGTTCTGAGTCAAAAACCTTTCGTACTTGATTTAGAGGTTGGACAGGAACTCGTTGATTTGGCTGACAGCAAAGGAGTGAAGTTTGCGGTTAATCAGAATGGACGCTGGGCCCCGCACTTCTCATACATTCGAAATGCGATTAAGCAGGACCTTATTGGAACAGTCGTGAGTGTGGATTTATCTTTACAGTGGGATCAGACATGGATCACTGGAATCGAATCTTTTGAAAACATCCATCACTTGATACTTTATGATTTTGCAGTGCATTGGTTTGATATTACCAATTGTTTTATGAGAGGTCATGACCCTGTTAGCGTTTATGCTAATGCGGTCCAATTTAAGGACCAAAAATTCACTCCTCCAGCCATTGCTTCAGCAATCGTTAATTATCCTGAAGGACAAGCAACGATGTCTTTTAATAGCCATACACTCCTTGGAGAAGAAGACGTGACCACTGTTGTTGGAACAAAGGGAACTCTTCGTAGTAGAGGGCCTGGTTTGAATGATCAACCTCTTATGGAGGTTTATACTGAGGAGGGAGAGTGTAAAGTTCCTCTTGAGGGGAATTGGTTTGAAAATGGGTTTCAGGGAACCATGGGTGAGTTGCTCTGTGCCATCGAAGAGGATAGAGACCCAGAGAATAGTGCCAGAGATAATCTTAATTCTCTCGCCTTATGTTTTGCAGGTATTAAAAGCGCTGATACTCAGGAAGTAGTTAAACCTGGAGAAGTTAGAAAAATAGAAGGCTAAATTATGAACATTAAATATATTTTCTTTTGGTTTATCACGTTAGTTTCCATTTCAAATGGGCTTGAACCTATCCCTGACAAGCTTGTTGTTTTAACTTTTGATGATAGTAATAAGTCAGACCGGACCTTCGTCGCTGGTGAGTTAAAAAAGTATGACTTTGGAGGAACCTTTTATGTAACTGAGGGATTAGGTTTTTTAGCAAATAAAAGACACTATGTCACATGGAAGGAGATTAAAGAGTTGGATGACATGGGTTTTGAGATCGGAAATCATACAAAGACCCATCCTAACGTTGCGAATCTAACTAAGAAGGCATTCAAAGATGAATTAGATCACATTGAGAAGCGCTGCGAACAATATAAAATTCGTGAGCCACTAACTTTTGCTTACCCTGGATTTCATAATAATGCCTCGGCGGTTGAAGTATTAATGTCCAAAAACTATCAATTTGCGAGGAGAGGAGTTGGGCCAGAATTCAAAGATAGTGGTTCCGGTAGTCGGGGCCCTCTTTATGATCCAACTACTGATCATCCTTTATTAATTCCTACGACTGGTTACGCGGGGCCTAAATGGGGGATAGAGGATTTGAAGTGGGCTATCGATGGAGCAAAGGACGGAAAGATTGCTGTTCTATGCTTCCATGGAGTTCCAGCATTGGATCATCCGTGGGTGAATTGTGATCAGGAGACCTTTAAGAAGTACATGAATTTCCTAAAAGAAGAGGGCTGTACGGTAATATCGATGAGGGGTTTATCAAAATATGTTAATCCCAAAAAAGGACCGAAGGATCCTTACCAGCCAATCAGAGAACGCGTTAAAGATGAGTAATAACTTCTCAAGATTTGATAATAAAATCGCGGTTGTTACGGGAGGTGCAGATGGCATTGGAAAGTCCATTGCGAAGCGGTTGTCAGATGAAGGAGCTAAGATTTATCTTTTTGATCGTGATATTGATCTTTTAGAAAAGACAGCCAAAGAAATTTCAGGATCATCACTAGTGCATGTTGATGTCGCTGATGATGAATCGGTCAATGATGGAATATCAGAAGTTGTCGAAAAAGAGGATAGGCTAGATGTGGTAGTTCATTGTGCAGGAATCGTTGGACCTAATGCAACTAAGGTAACAGAAGTTGACGTGGAAGATTTTGATGAGGTTTATCGTATTAATCTTCGTGGATCTTTTTCGGTAACAAAGTACGCACTTAAACAGATGGAAAAGCAGGGGAGTGGTAGAATATTACTGTTTGCATCAATCGCAGGTAAAGAGGGTAATGCAGGAATGACCGCATACTCGGCGACAAAGGCTGGGGTTATTGGGTTAGTTAAAAGTGCCGGCAAGGACTTTGCGGAATCAGGTATTACTATCAATGCCATAGCGCCAGCAGTGATTCGCACGGCCATGGTTGAAAAGTTGGATCAGTGGCAAGTTGATTATATGACTGAAAAGATTCCAATGAAAAGATGTGGGACCTTAGAGGAGGTAAGTTCGCTTGCTTGCTGGATAGTCTCTGATGAGGGTAGTTTTAATACCGCGACGGTATTTGATTTGAGCGGAGGAAGAGCGACTTACTGACTTATTTTTGATTTAATAAATTTTCATACACTGAGTAAGTATCTGTAGCCATTTTGTTATCATTGAAGTGCTCTAAAGTATTGATTCTACCTGTTTTACCAAGTTCTTCAGCTCTGTCAGGGTTGTCTAGAAGGGCTAGGAGTTCTTTTGAAAGAGAAGAGGAATCTTCATCATTGTAGAGGACGCCTCCTTTCGTTTTATTAAGCATTTCAGTAAAGATTCCTTTGTTTGGTTGAACAACAGGAATGCCACTGGCCTGAGCCTCTAATACTGATAATCCTTTAGGCTCATCCTGATCAGTAGGTAAAGTGAATACGTTGATTCTTTTAAAGAGTTCCTTTTTTTTCTCTAAGTCAGGTGAACCTATGTATTCAAAGTAACTGGATAAATTATGGGAATTTATTTTTCCGGTCTGCTCTCTAAAATAATTTTTATCAGTTTCACTTAACCACCCCCCTGCAACTAACCGGACCTTTTCGTTTGCGGCGTCTTTATTGATTTCGATGAATGAATTAACCGCATTATGGAATCCTTTTTCGGGTGCAATTCTTCCAAAGTATCCAATGGTTCTATTATTGGTTTTTTTTTCTGATATTCCAGAGAAAGGCTCAGCGTCTATACCTAGATTAATGATATGAAATTTTTCGATTGGTATATCAAGAAGGCTTGCCATTTTCTCGGCATATAATTGACTAAAGGTGATGAATGCATCAACTGAGGTAGCAATGATCTTTAATTCCTTGATAATTTTTTTTCTGTGCTCGTCTTTAAAGTCATTAATAAAAAGATCATCTCCTTGAAGAGTTACAACGACCGGTAATTTTGTTTCATTTTTAAATTTAGGTGCCAATCCAGCAATGAGTAAGTTACTGAAATTAATAATCTCAGGTTGGGCCTCTTCTTGGATCCATTTGAAAGCTTTATTAAATGAGCGCTTTTGGTTTCCATTTTCACCTTTAAGAATAGAAAGGGTCAGATTTCCTAGATTTTCAGCTTCGACTTGAATAGGTTTCCTGCTAGTGAAAAACTTCACAACGGATGGGCGATCTAACCAGTTGGTTAAAAAGTTTGGTAGCTTTCGGAATAAGCTTGAGCTCTGCTCCAAATAAACACTAATTCCTCCTAGTAGTAACTTGTCAGTAGAAAAGTCTTCTTCTTCAACTGTGATCGGTGTGTAAACAGGGACAAGTGTTATCTCACACTCTTGTTCGCGGAGTTTCCGCACTAGAGCATTGTCTCTCAAGCAGCTGCCGCAAATCATATCAGCGGCGCCAGCAGTAATATAAGTGACACGCATTTTCCCTTTTAGCATTAACCATGGTTAAACTTAGAGGTCAAGGCAATGAGGGGGTTGATTTCTTAATTAATCCGAGCACATTCATAAATGATTTCAAGTAATGTAATCTTTCAGAAAATCTCCGAGGAACTCTCTCAAAACATTATTAAGTTCATCAAAGGTGATGAAAAAGAGGCCTATAAGTCTGTATTAGCTAGTCTAGCAGAGAGTCGAAAAGTGAGAACTGTCTTCGTACAGAAACGTCCGGTTGAAAAGCAAATTTCATGGATGCTGCAATCGTTGAAGCTCAAAACAGGTATCTTAGTCGCAGATCAAGTTCTTCAAATTTGGCTCCTAAAGGCCAAGACCAAGATGCTCATTGGGTTTCTAGATAAGTTAGGTATTGAGCATGATGGGGAAGGGTCTGTTGAAGGTGATTTACCTGAAAGTTTAGATGCTGATAAGCTTAAGGCTGCTGTTGATGAAATGATTGAAAATAACACTGTGGAAGAAGTGATTGTTTACCTGACTCTTTTTCAGGCGCAGAAAGCCGATGGATGGGCTGAGTTGACGGCCCTTATT
This sequence comes from Verrucomicrobiales bacterium, assembly GCA_028033615.1. Lineage (GTDB taxonomy): Bacteria > Verrucomicrobiota > Verrucomicrobiia > Verrucomicrobiales > DEV007 > EC70. The sequence goes on from JAOFDG010000025.1 coordinate 14,216, forward strand.
GATTCAGATGAGAGGCTAACTTTCTGATATTATTTTAAGAAGTGATTGAGAGCTTCGGCGGCTCCCGCTCCGTAACTGTTGGTAGCAACATAGCCGCCAATTCCAATTACCTTTTCTTTAACCATTGGAACTGAATTTTGTGGGCACGCGATCATTCCTGCCACTTCTTGATTGAGCATTTTAAGATCGTTATAGTTATCCCCAATGACGAATGTTTTTTCTTTGGGAATTTCTAGCATTTTTCCAAGTGCTATCGCTGCAGTTCCTTTATTATATTCTGAATGTGAAAACCGTAGGTAAATTGAGTTTCTTTCGTAGGCTAAATATTTTGGTTTTCTCTGAGTGATCTGCACGTCAAGGTGAGAGCAGATTGAGTCCATTTCTTGTTCGCTTGAGGCGATTATGGCGGCGGGTTCATCTTGGCTCGCAACCCAGCGGGCTTTCGTTTCTTGTTCTACATAGATTCTAATGGTCTCAATAAATTTGCGCTGTTTTTTGAGAAGCTTAATGTGGTCCTTACGGCACTTTGCGTTCCATTTGCCAAGGTCTATCCAACGTTTGAACCTGTTTGGTTGGTAGATTTCCCTTTCCAGAGCAATAATGTAATCTGGTAATATTTTCATACCGCATTTGTATATCCCTTCGGTTGCGTCAATAAGAGATCGGCCTGTATTAATTACAATAGCGGCATCTTTTTCTCTCGCTAAGTTGAGTGCTGTTTTTAGGCTAGGGTCAATTTCTCGGCTATTTTCAGGGTCAATAAAGGTTCCGTCAAAGTCAAAACACAAAAGCCATTGTTTGCCGGAAGAATTCATTGTGTCCATTTATTAGAGAAATAAGACTTTATCTAAGAATTAACGTTGCGCACCTTTTTTCATTCTGGACGATATTAAGAATGCTGCGATATTAGGTTTATGAAGTCTGCATATGAGCTTGCGATGGAGCGCCTTGCTAAAGAATCTCCTCAGGAATCAATTACTGATCAGCAAAAACAAGATATCGCCGAAATTGAAAAAAAATATTCTTCTAAGATAGCAGAGAGGGAGGTCTTTCTTAAAAGTAAAATTCAGGAAGCTATTGCAACTGGTGAGCTTGAGGAGGCACAACAACTAGAAGAAGAGCTTTCTCGTGAAATTCGTTCGCTTAAATCAAGTAGCGAATCTGAAAAAAATACCGTTAGAGACTCAGGCTAATTCTTTAGGTATATAAATATGAGTTAGTTATAGTATGATTTATCAGGGTTAGATTAAATTAATATCTTAAAGCAACAGAATCCATGGAAGAAGAGGTTTTTATTCACGAGACAGCTGTTATTGATGAGCCTTGTACTATTGGTTCAGGATCGAAGATATGGCACTTCAGTCATATCATGCCAGACTCTGTTTTGGGTGATAATTGTAACCTTGGCCAGAATGTAGTGGTTTCATCGAAAGTGATCTTGGGAAATAATGTTAAAGTTCAAAATAACGTCTCAATATATACTGGAGTCATCTGTGAAGATGACGTTTTTTTAGGGCCTTCGATGGTTTTTACTAACATCATTAATCCGAGAAGCGCTGTTGTTAGGAGAGACAAATATGTTTCAACTTTAATTAAGAGGGGTGCTAGTATTGGAGCGAATGCCACTGTCATATGTGGTAATACGATTGGTGAGTTTGCTCTTATTGGGGCAGGTTCTGTAATAACAAGGGACATTGCTCCATATTCTTTGGTTGTAGGTAACCCGGCCAAACAAATAGGTTGGGTTAGTGAGTATGGGAACCGTTTAGAATTTGATGAATCTGGCAAGGCCACTTGTGATGAGAGCGGACAAGAGTACTTACTAGAAAACAATTCAGTCAGAAGATTGTCCTAGGTTATACAAAGAGGCACAATGAAATTTTTAATTACGGGTGGAGCAGGTTTCATCGGTTCAGCCGTCATTAGACATCTCATAAACACTAGAGGGCATGAGGTGATAAATATCGATAAGCTGACCTATTCTGGGAATCTAGATTCATTAAGAGACGTTGAGAAGAGCGAACTTTATTCTTTTCGTGAAGTTGATATATGTGACTCAGATCAAATGAGGAGAGTTATTGAGGGTTTCAGGCCCGACGTAGTGATGAATTTAGCCGCAGAGTCGTGCGTTGATCGTTCAATCGATGATCCTAGTAAATTTATACAAACGAATATTGTAGGAACTTTTGCTTTGCTTGAAGAGGTTCGCCATTATTGGGATAAACTTGAGAGAGTTGAAAAAGATAAATTTCGGTTTCTTCATATTTCTACGGATGAAGTTTTTGGTTCTTTGGGTGCACAAGAAGAGCCTTTCAATGAAGGGAGTCATTATAGCCCTAATTCACCTTACTCTGCATCGAAAGCTTGCTCTGATCATTTAGTGAGATCTTGGGGGAAAACCTATGGGCTCCCGGTACTCATAACACATTGTTCCAATAACTACGGTCCTTACCAATTTCCTGAAAAATTAATCCCGTTAATTATTATTAAGGCGATGAGGGGAGAAAATTTTCCAATATATGGGGATGGTATCCAAGTCCGTGACTGGCTTCATGTTAATGACCACTCAAAGGCATTGGTTGCAGTGGCAGAGAAAGGAAGGGTGGGGGAGAGTTATATGATTGGTGGAAATAATGAGAAGAGGAATATTGATGTCGTTCGTGATATCTGCGAGATCTTAGAAGGATTTAAAATTCCTAAACCAAAAGGATTAAAAAAATATACTGATCTCATCGATTTCGTTGAAGATAGAAAAGCGCATGATTTCCGTTATGGGGTAGATGTTAACAAAATTAAAGATAAACTTGGATGGCAGCCAAGCATAAGCTTTTCGATCGGAGTCAAAGAAACTGTCAGTTGGTACTTATCAAATGAGTGGTGGTGGGAGAGGCTCATTTAGAATATTACATTTCAAGTAGTATCCCGATATATTATTTAACTAATAGAATTCCTTTACAGTCTCAATGGTCATGGCTTAAATCGTAGTTAGGGACTAAATTATCAAAGACTTCACAAAAATAATAATCATGTTTAGTAAATGTATTAACAAAGCTCTTATCTGTTCAATTTTAGCAGTTGTATATACTTTTTACTGTCCAGTCCTTGCCAATGATAAATTGAAGGTATTCATATTGGCGGGTCAATCTAACATGGTTGGCCATGCCGATGCTCATACCATAGCTACACTGTTTAATTCAGGTAATGATAGAGATAATAGTCTAACCAAATTGGTTTTTAAAAATGATAGTGGGCTGTCTAAAAAATCTTTAGAAGAGCAGTTAGTTCGTGCCAAGAAGTTAGATGAAATGACTGGTGGAATTTCTAACGATAAGATTAAAAAATTGCCAGATGGTTCAGAGAAAAAGGCTTTGGAGGAGAACGTCAAAAAGCATAAAGAGAGACATGACGAATACTTGGCAAAAGTCTCATCCTCATGTGTTGTATCTGACCGTGTTTACATTAATTCGATTGCTGATGGCAATGTGAAATCTGGAAAGCTTGGCGTTGGTTATGGTGGTGGAAAAAATAAGCTTGGTCCTGAATACGGTTTTGGTCTTTCTATTGCTGAAAAAATTGAAGGTCCTATTTTACTTATCAAAACTTCATGGGGAGGTAAATCCATTAACTATGATTTCCGCCCGCCATCAGTCGGTGAATATCAACTTGATGAAAAACAAAAATCTGGAGGTAAAGCTGAACAGATTAGAAAAAATGCGAGTCTTAATTATCGAATGATGAATGATCAAATTCGTAAGGTCCTTTCAAATCTTAAAGCTAATCATCCAGACTACGACTCAGATGCTGGTTATGAAATTTCTGGTTTTGTGTGGTTTCAGGGATTTAATGATCAGTTCTCACCTGAGTTCAGGGACAACTATGAAAATAACATGATTGCTTTTATTAAAGACATAAGAAAAGAGTACGAAGTCCCAAAGATGCCATTTGTTATTGGGGTTTTAGGTACTGGAGTAACATCTGAAAAAGTTGGTGAAAACAAAGTATCCCTTGCCCAACGTAAGGCAGCGCAAGCTCCTGAATTTAAAGGTAATGTTTTAGCTGTGGAGAGTTACAAAGATTATTCGCTTTTTTCTAATGAGGTTTACAAGAGTGGGTGGGCAAAGCACTTTCATGAATGGGTCACTGTTGGTAGTGATCGCCCTTATCATTATCTCGGAAGTGGTGGTTTTTTTGTTCGCCTTGGGGACTCTTTTGCAGGGGCCATGGCTCAAATGATGACGAAATAATAAGAATTTTTTCCAAGGTCTTTAACTTAATGAAAGCAATCATTGTCTCAGGATACTTTAATCCTATTCACAAAGGTCACCTCGAATATTTAAATTGTGCGAAAGCTATAGCTGATAAACTTTTTGTTATTGTTAATAATGACAATCAAAGAGTACTCAAAGGAAGTGAGGAGTTTCAGGATGAGGAGGAAAGATTAATGATTATCAGTAACATAAAGGCCGTTGATGAAGCGGTGCTCTCAATTGATCAAGATCGTACTGTCTGTGAAACCATTAGACATATTTCTCAAGAATTTGGTAAAGAGTATGAATTAGCTTTTGCTAATGGGGGTGACCAAAATAATGAGAGTATTCCCGAAGCTCCCATATGTAAGGAATTAGGAGTCTCTCTTATCGATGGGTTGGGAGAGAAAATACAATCTAGTAGTTGGCTTCTTGAAAAAGATTCTTAACAAAAAAACAAGAAATTTATTAAGAGGCCAATCCACAATCACCTGCAGTAATTAGTAGATGAGGGTTATTAAATTTGGCAGCCCAATCGCCTGCAGATGATCCCACAACAATGCTCAGTGATCTGAGTTCGGGTAAGTGTATAGCCGGTAAGAGTATTTTTTCTTCCCCAATAGTTAATTTGGGAATGTAGATACTTTTTATTTTTTCATACTCCAAGCACACGAAATTAGGACTTTCATAATCGAGTGAGCTTGCGTTAATGCTGCCAATAACATTTTGATCGTTGATAGGATCTCTTAATTCACCATTCTTCGTGTTTATAGATACAGCGATTCCAGACTGCATGGACATTGATTTTTCATTTATCCGGTGAGTGTCCATAAGACCCAGAAAAAGTCTTTGATTATCAAGAGAAAGCTCTAATTCGATTTCAAACACAACCTCGCCGCTAATTAAATCCAATTCAGTGTCATAAATATGTGAAAGTTTAAATCGTTGATTGTCGGATTCGGTGGGTTGAGGATTCATTAAAATATATAGATTTTATGGGATAATAATAATATTTATAAAAAATATCATATATTACCATAATTACCATAATAATTTTAAAAATTATTTCTCCCCTCTTTTTGAGCCTTTTCAAAAGCTTCTCTCCAATATTTTAGTCTTTCAGCAATTCGTATCTCTTGACCGTTTTGAGTTGGCTCATAATACCTTTTCCCCTCAGGAAGATACGCCTGTGGTACATAATTACCCTCATATTCATGGCTGTATAGGTATCCTTCACCATGACCTAGTGTCTTTGCCCCCTTGTAATGACCATCTCTTAGGTGCATCGGAACGGCTAGCGTCCTACCCTCGCTTATATCTGTTTTGGCCTTCATCAGCCCCGAATAAGCTCTATTACTCTTTGGTGCTGTTGCTAAGTAGACCGCTGCGTGAGCTAGCGTGATTTGAGCTTCAGGCATTCCTATGAAATCGACGGCTTGTTGAGCGGCGACAGCAACTCTAAGGGCATTTGAATCAGCTAGACCGATATCCTCGGAGGCTGCGATTACGATCCGACGCACGATAAATCTCGGATCCTCGCCCGCATAAAGCATCTTGGCTAACCAGTAGAGTGTTGCGTCTGGATCTGATCCTCTCATTGATTTGATAAAAGCGCTTATGGTGTCGTAGTGAGCGTCGCCATCACCATCATAAACAACTGTTTTTTGTTGGATAGATTCTTCTGCAACGTTTAGATCAAATTGAATAACTTCATTATTATCAGGAGCTGTTGTCATGACTCCAAGCTCCAGCGCATTTAAACACTTACGCGCATCACCATCTGATTTAGTGACTAGCAGCTTAATTGCTTCATCATTAATATTGATTTGAAGGTTGCCTAGTCCTCGCTCTTGGTCTTCAAGAGTCATTTCAATAAGCTTTGATAAATCTTTTTCCTCAAGGGGTTTTAGCTCAAAGACCTGCGATCTTGAAACGAGGGGACTATTAACATAGAAGAATGGGTTATGAGTTGTCGCCCCTATAAATCTCACGGTGCCGCGTTCAATATGAGGTAAAAGAACATCTTGTTGAGCTTTATTAAATCGATGGATTTCATCCACGAATAAAGTTGTCGTTGATTGATGAAGACGATTCAGAGATTCTGCGGATTCGACAGATTTTCTGATTTCAGCGACGTTGCTTTCAACGCCACTCAAATTGAGGAAGCGGGACTTGCTATGGCTTGAAATGACTTTGGCAAGGCTTGTTTTACCAACGCCTGGAGGGCCATAAAAAATGAGCGAAGCGAAGCGGTCTGCTTCGATAGCTCTACGCAATAACTTTCCCTCACCTAATATATGTTCTTGCCCAATGTATTCATTAAGCTCTCGAGGACGCATTCTTGCTGCTAGAGGGGCATCAGGATTATAATAAGGATCGCCAATGGACTCGACTTGATCTTCGTTTTTTTCAAAGAAATCACTCATAAGGTTTTTTGTTCAATCGCGAAAGGGAAGAGGTTTTTAGATCTCTTGATTATTGAAACTGAGTTAATCTTAAATTGATTACAGTGTTTATTGATCATCGATTAAACTCAACGCTAATACTGTTGTCTTCCATGACCAAGAAAAAATGCTTTTGGATTCAAAGCTATTAGCAAATTCGTTTAGATTATAAAAAATCTAATAAACTCTAAAAGAGAGAGTTGATATGATGTTATCAAGAGTATACTTCTGTAGGAATGCAAGACGAAAGTTCAAAGGGGAAAAGAAAGAGGAGTAAAAGAAATATTTCACCTCGCAGCCTGAAACTTTCCCAAGAAAGATCATCGTACTTTTTCTTTATTGGTTTGTTAATAATCGCGATCTTTGGCTGTGTTGCATCTGGGGCACCGACGCAGGGGTTTTACGGTATAATATTCGTATCGGTTGGAATCCTCATTGCTATTTTTCCTCCAGCATTCCTCACAACGAAATGGCTAAATATTGGAGTAACTTTATTCTTTATTTCTTTATCTACCTCTCTACTTCCTCGCAGTTTTGCCAGCAGTCAAAGCTGGAGAATCAAATTAGAAAATTTAGGCCTAGAAACTGGAAATCTTATATCACCCCACCCGGCTGTAACAATTGAATCCCTTATCATCATAGGATCGATTATAATTATTGGATTGTGCGCGCTTGGTCACAGGGTCAGCAGAGATAGTTTTTTGAAGATTTCCACATTATTTATAATTGCCGTCGTTTCCTATACTGGATTCTCAATACTTTTTTTGCAGAATGAATGGGATTGGGTGTGGGATCCAAATGATGGATTTGGATTTTTCGCTAATAGTAATCATATGGCCACGTTGATGGTTATGGGATCTCTGGTTGGGGTCGGTATCATATTTAGTTACTTCAAAAAAAAGAATTGGACGAGATTTACTGTAACGCTTTTCGCTACGGGGATAATATGTTGGGCCATTTTAGGCTACTCTGTTAGCAGAGCAGGACTGATTATGTTCATTTCTTTTCAAGTTATATGGTTTTTATTTGTTGGAAAAAAGAATCTCAATTATAAGCTCGTTACATCATTCCTAGTTTTATTTAGTCTAGCTATTGTCCTATTCTTTTTATCAGATACCCAGTTAGAAAATCGTCTAAATAATCTAATAGGAGAAAAAGAAGGCAGCTCAAAATTAATCAGTACCGACGATAAAAGTGACTACACCTCTATTTTAGGCTTAAGAAAATATATTCATGCTGATACTTATGAGATGATTCAATCCGAGCCTTGGACGGGTACGGGGCTTGGAACTTATGAATTTATTTTTCCATTTTATAAGAAAGCAAGCATTATTGCCTCTGAGAAAGTATCAAATAGCAATGTTCTTCATCCTGAGAGCAATTGGTTGGATTTAGTATCTCAGGCTGGAATATACAGTTTCGCCTTTGCTTTGATCTGTGTATCGCTTTTATTAATTTTTACGCTTGTAAGGAATAGAAAATCACGCTCATGGCTGCTTGCGCTTTCTTGTGTCTTGTCTGTTATCTGTATTTTAGTACATGGAATAGTGGATGTGCCTGGTCAAAAAATTGGAATCGTAATGAGTGGTATTCTTTTAATTGGAATCGCTCAAAAGCCTAGTAAAATTAAAGATAGACAATCTCCTAGATGTATTACATTTATTTATCAGTTATTAGGCGTAGGAGTTTTTTCTTTGGGATTGACGATTATTCACTCTCAGTGGTTTAGTTCAAAATCGATTATTTTTTCTGACTCCCAAATCACTCTGGATAAAATTCAAAACTTGTATGATTTAAGTATCAACTCAGCACGCGAAAACGATTTTCATGGTCAACAAGATTATATAATGTCAGCAATTGATCTCACAGAGAATGCCATCAAAAGAACACCTCTGGATTCTGAGTTTCATTATGTAAGAGGTAAAATGTATAGTTTCTTAGATGGGGGAGAGGAGAAAGTTAAAGCCTCTTTTAAAATAGGAGCTGCACTGGATCCAACTTGGGTTGACCTTCTTCTTCGTCAATCTAAGGTTTGGCTATTTATTGATATTAATGAAACCCGAAGACTCTGGGCTGAAGCATTGAAAAGGGCAAATAATAAAGATGATAGACATTTAAGAGCCACATGGGAAAAAATATTAGCGCAGGCAAAACAGCACCCTATTCAAATTCGAGAGGTTTATAAAATAATCATAGATAAAGATGATTCTTTCTACATTACGCGTTGGATGGATTTCGCAGGAGTAAAAAACTTAAATACCGAAATTCCTAAGATTCTTGAAAATAACTCAATAAGAAGTGATACCAAAAAAATTATCTTAACGAATTGGAAAATTATATCTCCCAAGAATTATGAGAAGCACTTAGGAGGATCTGTTAATTAGCGAATATGACTAATAATCATAAGTTGTTAACCAAGCTGAGCGGTTAGTCTCGGTGGTTATGCATGAAAATTTATTCTTATTGATTATATAGTGTTGGCTGATATTTATAGCTACTTGGTGGATATATTCTGTCTTCCAGTGGATGCCGATGGAGCATAATGTGGATAATTAATTCATCTGATTCATTTTAATTTAAAAAGAAATTAATCATCCAATTTCGTTTAAATTTCGAAGGCCAAAAGATCTTTAGGTTCTTCGATTTCTAAAACACCTTTAATTGTGAATTGATTAAGATGCTCATTAACCATTTCAACCATATCAAAGAAGCATTTTTCTAATCCGGCGCCCAGATCATTGCCAAAATTAAGCCCGACTGGATCAAATGGACCATCGATAATTTCGAGGATCATTCTTATGGTTATTTGATTACTAGACTTGGCAAGCAAGTAGCCGCCTTTGGCTCCTCGTTTACTTTTGAGGATACCATTATTTTTAAGGCTGAGGAGAATTTGCTCTAGAAATTTGATAGGAATTGACCCTGTTTTAGAGATCTCGCTGATTTGAAGAGGCTTATTCTGTGTATTACGAGCGATTGTAATTACAGCTTTTATTGCATACTCCGCCTTCTTAGAAATCCTCATTTGGCGATAATATATATTTTTTATAGGGTTTCAAGCATGTAATGCAAATATGAGTTTAGTAAGCTTGCAATTTTGATTTAAGGAATGAAGTT
>JAOFDG010000026.1 GCA_028033615.1 Verrucomicrobiales bacterium
CCAAATACTAATTGGGGTGGAGATAAACCGACGATCCCGAATTTCCCCAAAGATACGAAAGTTTCAGATTCTAAATCTAATAGATGTGAGACAGCATTTGGTCTTGGGTTAGCATCTATAATTTGTGCTTGTATTGCTCTCTTAATTGGATGGATTCCTTTCATAGGTTTCTTAGCATGGCCGGTTGCTGGGGTAGCTTTAATCTTAGGAATTATTGGTTTTATTTTCCCATTTGCTACTAAGAAGCAAGGTCTCACTCTACCTATTATTGGATTAGCTCTTACCCTTGTATCTATTGTATTACCCATTATTACAACTAAGGCCCTCATTGAGAACCCACAATTTAGTGAGGCAATGAGTGGTCTTGAAGATACATTTGAAGAGTTGGATTCAGGTGCAAAGCAACTCGTCATGAGTCAGATTGAAGTTATGAATTTACAAAGTGAAAGAGATGATCAAGGAATGGTTAATTTCTCCTTTGAATTAAAAAACAATAGCGAATTGGGTATTAAATACGCTAGAATCGATTGTGATTTCTTAAATAAAGAGGGTGAGACTGTTTATCAAACTGAGTTTACCCCAATCAGTTGGCATGGAACGCCTGAAGGCAGTTTAAAATCGCTCCAGCCTGGAGAGACTTGGTCCACGGACCAAAATAATTTCTTTGATATTAATGTAAATGCTCTTGAAGATTGGGATCCAGGATCAGTGAGAATTAAAATCGGTTCCGTCGAGATCGATGATTAGTTTAGATTAAAAAGTTAGTCGCGATTTTCGCCAAATGGAGCAAAGTCTTTCATGCCGGAAGACGAGAATGCAAAATATAATGGTCCTAGAAAGTGGGACCCTGCATTTCCTTTCAGCCCAAAGAATTTTTCTTTTTTTTATGGCTGGGTCATTGTCCTAGCTGGAACACTTGCGGTTGTTTTTAGTATTCCTGGGCAAACGATGGGTTTCTCAGTTTTTACTGATGTTTTGATTAAAGAACTTGGACTGACTAGAGTTCAGTTGAGTACTGCGTATTGTTTAGGCACGGTAATTAGTGGCCTTAGTTTACCCTTCTTTGGAAGATTATATGATCGTGTAGGTGCGCGCAGAATGATTGTATACTCAGCTCTTGCCACTGGTTTTGTACTTCTTTATCTGAGCCAGGTTAAGAATATTTTAATTCTCCTTGATCCTATCTTTTCGGTTTCTTCATCGATCATTGCTTTTGTTATCATAACTCTAGGTTTCTTTATGATAAGGGCATCGGCTCAAGGTGTTCTAACAATGACTGGTCGTAATGCTATAGGTAAATGGTTTGATAATAATAGAGGAAAGGCGTTTGCCTTAAGTGGTGTAGTTACTGCCTTTTCGTTTTCTTTTGCACCGCGTGGTTTGAAGTGGATGAGTGACCAATTTGGCTGGTCAGGTGCATGGGGAATTTTAGGGATCCTGACGATAGCCGTCATGGCTAGTTTAGGGTGGCTTCTCTTTAGGGACAACCCTGAAGAGTGTGACCTTGTAATGGATGGTAATGAATCAGGTGAGAAGCTGAAAAAAATGCACAAAGATGCAATTGCTCATGTTGACTATGAATGCTCTCGTGCATTGAAGACTTGGGCCTTTTGGGCATTCAATTTCTCTTTTGTATTTATATCTCTCTATACAACCGCAGTTACCTTTCATGTCATATCTATAGGTTCGAGCCTTGGAAGGAATGAGCTTGAAGTGATAGGGTATTTTGTCCCTATGGCGTGTGTTAGTGTAACTTCAAACATATTAATGGGCGTCATTAGCTCTCGCGTCAGGTTAAAATATTTACTGGCTATTATGAATGCAGCCATATTCGTTTCAGTGATAGGAGTAATTCATTTAGATAGTGGTGCCGGTGTTTTATCCTATATCATTGGTAATGGTATAGCCGGTGGAGGGTTTGCCTGTCTAACTGGAATAGTTTGGCCAAGATTTTTTGGTAGAAAGTGGTTAGGAGCTATTAGTGGGGTTGGAATGTCTAGTATGGTAATAAGTAGCGGCATAGGGCCTCTTCTGTTTGGTGCATCGTATTCAATGAATGGGAATTATTTGTCGATTTTGTGGTTATGCTCTATAATTCCAGCGCTTTTATTTATTGGTTGTGCTTGGGCTGATAACCCTCAAACAAAGTTAGAAACGAATTCTTCTTTCTAGATAATTAATGATGCAATTTGCATTTCAAATGCTTCAGGGAAATGTAATAATGAGTTAACCATGCTTTCTCGATCTATAGGATTCTTTGTTTTTTTAATTCTTTCCGTCTCCTCGGTGGCGGGGGAGGTACGAGAATGGGTTTCATCAAATGGAAAAAAATTAGAAGCTGAATTCATTTCTGGTACTGAAAAGTACGTCACTCTCCGCCGGGCTTCAGACGGCAGGCGATTTACTATTGATTTGGATAAGATATCTGAAGAGGACAGAGATTGGGTAAAACAAAAAATTGAAGAAATTAAAGGGCCAGGAAAGAAAGACCCTAGTGGTATTTTTAAGGAACGTTTAAATGATAACTGGGAGAAAATGGAATTTGGTTCTCTCAAATTTAGGTTTTGGGGTGGTAAAAAACTAAAGAATACTAAGCGATATCCATTTGTAGTGTTTCTTCATGGTAGAGGTTCAGGTGGAAGCGATAACGAAAAGCAGCTCTTTAGTGTTCCAAGAAAACTGACCTCAAAAGGATTTTATAAAGATAACCCATCTTTTTTAATTGCTCCTCAGTGCCCCGATGACAATAAAGGTTGGAGAGGGGTTTATATTAATGATGTCATAAAACTTATAAAACAAGCGATTGTACATCTTCCTGTCGATAAGAACCGGATTTATATAACAGGTCTTTCTATGGGTGGGTTTGGTACCTGGGAAGCATTATCTATTGCCCCTGAACTTTTTGCTGCTGCAGTACCTATTTGCGGAGGTGCTAACCCATCAATTGCGAAAAAGATAAAAAAGGTTCCCATTTGGACACACCATGGAGAGGCTGATGAAGTTGTCCGAGTTGAGTGGACGAGGGGAATTGTCAACGCATTGGAAAAGGCTAAAGGTAATATTAGGTACACAGAATATCCTGAAGATTCGGGAATAAAACATGATTCATGGACACCATGTTATAATAATCCCGAGGTGTTTGAGTGGATGTTTTCTCAAACTAAAAAGAATTAAATTTTTAAAAATTAATTTACCAATTCAATCCTTACAGGACATACTTTTAATTCCGCAGTGTCAGTGACAGGGTCATAACCACTTCCAGTTAGAATATTAACAGGAACGCTGGCAAAGCTGAAACTTGTAAAGACAGTCCCTTGTGGCGATTTGTCCGTGACGCGAACTTTTATAGTAATGCTTCCACGACGGCTCGACATTTCAACAAAATCACCATCCTTTAGCTGCCATTCAATAGCATCTTTAGGATTAACTTCCAGCGTTTCTTCATTAAGTAAATAGTCTATCCCTGCGCTTCTTCCGGTTTGAGTTCTGCTATGGTACGCTTGAAGTCTCCTTCCAGTAGTAAGCCATACAGGATAATCTTCATCAATCACTTCTGCTGGATCTCTGTATCCAATTATTGTGAAAAGCCCCTTTCCGTTTTTGAATTCCTTTTCATGTAATCTTGGAGTTCCTGGATGATCTTTCTCTGGTACTGGCCACTGATATTCACTATTTTCGATTCTGTCCCAATCCAACCCATTATATATAGGACTTAAAGAGCATAATTCATTAAAAACATCTTTAGCTGAATGGAAGTGTTCAAATTGTTTATTTCCCATTCGTTTCGAAATTTCTGAGATGATCCACCAATCAGGTTTTGCTTCTCCAGGTGGAGGAACTGCGGCACGTAATCTTTGCACTCTACGTTCAGTGTTTGTCTGAACTCCGTCAGTCTCAGCGAATCCAGTTGCAGGGAATACAATGTCTGCGAGTTGAGCCGTTTCTGTCATAAAAAGATCAATGACGACTAAGTGTTGTAAACTACCCAAAGCTTTTTCGCAGTGTTTCTTGTCTGGATCAGTTACTACAGTGTTTTCACCGTCTATTAGCATTGCATGAATGCCATCAGGACCTTCCTGTCCTGATTGATTTAATGCAGCAACTTTTGTTATCCCTTTTTGTGGATCAATGCTTCTGCCATAAGCTTTTGAAAACTTTTCTGCAAAATCTGGATCAGAGCAGGGCTGAAACCCTGGAAAGTTTGAAGGTACAGCGCCGCAATCCCCAGCCCCTTGAATATTATTTTGCCCTCTCATTGGGTTAATGCCTCCGCCTGTCACCCCAAGGTTGCCTGTCATTAATGCGAGATTACATAATGATTGTACGTTATCTACTCCACAAATATGTTCTGTGATACCGAGAGTATAATAAATGGCAGCAGGGTCGCCTTTGCCATAAATAATAGCGGCTTCTTCAATTAATTTGGCATCGATTTCACAAATATTCGCAGCCCAATCCGGAGTGAACTCCTCGACGTGCTTAATGAAATCACTAGAACCAGAGGTTCTTTCTTTTATAAAGGAATCATCTAAAAGACCTTCCCTAGAAATCACATTAGCCATTGCGAGTAGAAGAGCAACGTCTGAGCCCACCCTAATCCTGAGATGAAGATGAGCCATTTTAGCAAGTCTCGTCTCTCTAGGGTCTACAACAATCATTTTTGCTCCACGAGTGATTGCTTTCTTTAAGCGGGTAGCAGCAACTGGATGACATTCTGTCATGTTAGTTCCAATGGCGAATATGACATCCGGGTGCTCCATATCACTGAGTGGGTTACTCATTGCTCCTCTCCCTATAGTGGCCGCCAGACCGGCGACAGTGGGAGCATGTCAACTTCGACTACAATTATCTATATAATTGGTACCAAAATTGGACCTTATAAACTTTTGCATCGTGTATGCCGCTTCGTGCGGAGCCCTACCAGAAGCAATGCCATAAACTGAATGCCTTCCGTAATCATCAGCTACCTCTTGAAAGCCGTTCGCAGCTAATTGAAGAGCTTCTTCCCACTCGGATTCTCTGAATGAGCCATCATCCTGCCTTATCATAGGCTTTTTGAGTCTGTCGGGATGGCTAACAAAATCAAAAGCATATTGTCCCTTTATGCATAGCGCTCCTTCGTTCGCGGGACCATCCATTGCAGGTTGAATTCCTACCACTTTTGTTTCCTTAGTTAGTATATCTACAGCACATCCAACCCCACAGTAGGGACAAACTGAGCGAGTCTTCTTAATTTCGCCTGGAGATTCTTTCGCACGGAGTGCTTTTTTATCACTTAATGCGCCTGTAGGACATGTTTGTACACATTGCCCACAAAAGGTACACTCTGAATCTCTAAGATCATTACCAAACTCAGTAGAAATCTGAGTTTGAAAACCTCTATTAATTATATTTATAGCATGGTCTCCTTCTTGTTCGGCGCAGACTCTGACACAGCGATAGCAAGAAATGCAATTATCATAGTCTCGAAGTATAAATGGATTCTTATCGTCTTTATTGCTTTTTCCACTAGTCTTCCCGATGAACCGTTTGTTATCTGTTGAGTATTGATCAAGAAGTTCAGAGAGTTCTTGGCTAGAATATCCTGATAATTGGTTTATATCGAGATTACGGTTTTCACTGGCAACCATTTCAAGGAGCGTCTTCCTATATTTTTCTATGGTCTTTGTCTTGGTTCTAACTACCATGCCGTCCGTGGCTTTTGTTGTACAAGACGCCACGGGATTTTTAATTCCTTCAACATCGACTACACAAAGTCTGCATGCGCCGAAAGGCTCTAACCTTGGATCGTAGCATAGGCTAGGGACTTCTCTTCGACAGCGGTTTGCAATATCGTAAATAGTTTCACCGTCCCGAAAATCGACAGGTTCGTCGTCAATCGACATTGTTAGCACCCTAGAATTTGGTGGGACTTCTTTCGGGGAAATCATAAAAAAGTGACGATCAATAAAGCACAAATTAGGTAAAAATTATAGTAATTTTTAAAATTTAGTTTCAATGCCTTTGTATTTTATAAAAATTAATTACATTTCTGAATTCTAGTATTTTCATAGCTAAAACGGCCAACTCGCTAGAGTTGACCGTTTTCGTAAATTTTCGTTAGTTGTTTAGATATAACTTCTTAGAGGCCAAGTTCATTTTTAACTGCCTTACTTAGTGCGGGTCCACGAAGATTGGAAGATGCAACTTTTCCGTCTTTACCAATTAGAAATGTTGCAGGAATTGAAGTTATACCGAATTTCTTGGCTAATGAATTTCCCCAACCTTTACCATCAAATGCATGAGTCCAAGACATATTTCTGTCTTTAATAAAATCTTTCAATTTTTCTTCATCCTTAGCGTTATCAAGAGATATTCCAATAATTTCGAATCCTTTGTCATTATAATCTTCGTAAGCCTTTAAAACATTTGGTAACTCTGCAATACATGGTCCGCACCAAGTTGCCCAGAAATCAACTAACACAACTTTTCCTTTCATTTGAGCTAGGTCTACTTCTTTGCCATTGAGGTCTGTAAACTTAATGTCCATGACATCACCGACACTTGGCTTGTTTAACTCCCCACCTAATTGTTCTATGAATTGACCAAACCGATCTGCCTGAGGATGCCCGACGATGTCTTTCTTTGCGCTTTCAAGTGCAGTCTTGGCTTTATCCTTTGATCCTGATTCCATATATAATCTAAAAAGTTCTTGGAAGGCACCAAAAAATTCTTGAGGAACTAAATCTTTTCCTTTTGGAAGGCTTTCATACTTAGATGCAAGTAGTTCGGCTTGACGTTCTGTCATCTCTAGTCTGGCGTATGATTCGATAAGATAATTTATAGCATCTTCTTTATCGCTAGCTTTGGGGTTTTTTTGTAAGTATTCCTCAAGGGCTGCCGCAGCATCCTTGGTATGCTTTTTAATAATTTCATTGGCTGATTGAGCTATCAGAGATGCAGGAAATGCAGCCATTATGAGGGTGATGATTGTCTTTGTTAACATAGTATTTTTTTAGGTTTTTAAAAATCAGTGTATGGAATAATTATTTTTTAACGTAAGTATTTATTGTATCGTGAAAGTATTTTTGAAGGCTTTCTGTAACGTTTGGCGCTGCCATTCCAAGACCACAAGCGCTAGTCGCTTTCATGACTTCTCCAATTTCATTCACTTCATTTGTCCACGTTTCGAGGTCTATTTCAATTTTATTTGGGTCTAGTCTTTCTGTTAAACGCTGAGTTCCAATTCTACATGGGAAACATTTTCCACATGATTCATGAGCAAAGAATTGCATAGCTTGGTGAGCAACTTCAAACATATTCCGTCTATCATCAAAAACTATTATTCCTCCAGCTCCTAAAAATGAGCCTTTGCTTCTTATGGACGGTTCGTCAAGTGACACATTAAGATCTTCTCCTGATAAGAAACCTCCACTCAATCCAGCCATGGTCACGGCTCTTATCGTTTGCCCTTCTATTGCTCCTCCAGCCCAATCATTAAGTAATGTTTTAAGGGGTAATCCGAAAGGAACCTCATAATTTCCAGGTTTCTGAATGTCACCGGATAATGAGATGACTTTAGTGCCAGGAAGGTCCCCAATTCCTAAAGACTGATACCATTCGGCGCCTTTTCTTATGACGGGAGCCACCGAGGCTAAAGTTTCGACATTGTTTACGACTGTAGGAAGATCTTCAAATCCATGTGTAACAGGAAAGGGGGGCTTGTTTCTTGGGAAAGGGTGTTTACCTTCAAGGCTGTTAAGTAGAGATCCTTCTTCTCCACATATATAAGCCCCTGCACCTCTTCTGATTTGGAGATCAAAATTAAAATCTTTATTATTAAGAATGTTTTTTCCCAAGTAGTTGTTCTTAATTGCTTCGTCGATTGCGGTTTGTAGGATATTTTCAGTTTGAGGGTACTCGTATCGTAGATAAATGAACCCTCGAGTGGACCCAGTAGCGTAAGCGGCTATGATCATTCCCTCAATTAAAGCATGTGGGTCATGATCCATTATTGTTCTATCTTTAAAACAGCCAGGCTCACCTTCATCTGCATTACATACTATGGTTTTAGGATTGCCTGGCGCAGATGCAACAGAATTCCATTTTAATCCTGTGGGAAACCCAGCACCACCTCGGCCGGCAAGTTTGGATTCGGTTATCGTTTCAATGACTTCAGAGGGAGATTTTTGAAGAATGCTTTTCAGGGCTACGTATCCATGAGTCTTTTCATAACCCTCTATATGGCATCTGTTTTCATTTCTTATATGACGAAATATACACTCCTCATATTTCCCTGGATTGGGTTGAGGTATAGGAGTGGGTATGTTTTTTAGAGTCTTGGAGTTTTTTCCTACAAAAACATCATCACCTATAATTACAGGTACCATCTCGTCACATCTCCCTGCGCAAGGCATGGCGGTTGCTCCATCCTTTTTCAATTCCTCGAGTAATTCATTACCTCCATTAAGGCAGCAAACATTACCAGTGCATACTCTGGGGTTTTTTTTTCCTTTCTCTTCTCTAGAGAAATGATGATAGAAAGTTATGGTCGCATATAGCTCAGCTACTGGAATTTTTAAAGCTTTGCTAATAAATTTGATAGTATCATCTGAAAGATAATCATCCCTGTCGTGGAACGCATGAAGTACTGGTAGTAAAGGAGCATCTTTATCTGACCATTGTTCAATGATTGCTTCGTTTGATAGAGATTGAAATTGTTTTTCGTTATCCATTTTAACTGAACCGAATAACTTTAATACAAATGTTGGTACTTGTCCCGTAGTACCTTTGATTAGATTTCAATGCTATTCCTGAAAGTACGGAGAAATAATTTATTATTGAGATAAAGTGGAATTAGTAATGAGCTTGCCTGCACTATCAAAACGGCGAATTGATGCAGTTTTTTTAAGCTTAGTCATCCATCTTTCGTAAGCTGAACGACGCAAGTCTAGTAATGCAAGATTATTGATTTCTTCCTTAACTACGTCATTTCCAAGCGTCTTTAGTTTGCCAGGTTTTTTGTCTTCTGCCTTAATTAGGTAAAATGCATAATTATCCTCAAGGACTTCACTAACCTGGTTAGATTTTAAACTAAAAGCTGCAGCTTTTAGGTCTCTACGAAGTTCGATGCTATTTTCGCCAAGTACTCCTCGATCGCCACCGTTTTCAGCAACACTGTCTTCAGAATATTGTTTTGCAAGCTCTGAAAAATCTTCACCGTCTTGCAATTTTTTTTGAATAGCACCCATTAATGTTCTCTGGTCCTTAGTGCTTTTACTTGGGTCATCGGGATTCTTACGAATTGTAAGTGTCCTAATTCTAGCAAAGCTTTCTTCCCTGAAACGATCTTTATTCTTGTTGTATGTTTCCTTCATTTTTTGAGGTGTTACAACTTTGATGCCTTTTGCCTTACTAGACTTCATTATTTCTACACTAAGAATTTTTTTACGTCTATCTTTGTAACGTTTTAATGTGCTTCCGGCTTTTCTTAGTTCAGCAAGGAATTTGTTTCGGTCACCGTTGAAAGGTTCACCGTCTATAATTCTTTGTATGTCTTGATCGACAATTTCATCTTTGATCCTGCCCCCCATTTTAATAAATTCAGAGAGAATTAACTCACGCTCGATGAGGCTGCTGAGTGCAGTTTGCCGGAGTGATTTCAAGCGTTTGTCTCTCTCTGGACTGGCAGGTTGACTCAGCATAATGATGTTTCTGGTAGCAGTAGTTACTTCTTGAACTTCTGATTCGGTTATGGCCTGGCCATTCACTACAGCGACTAGGGAGTTAAAGGATTTCTTCTCAGCAAAAGTTTGTAAACTTAAGGATATGAAAAGAATTAAAAATGAAACGGATGAACGGAGCATCAGAGAGAATGATTTTTGTAAAATAAGTATATTAATTAATAACAATGAATAGACAGAATTGAGACTACTAATATTCAAAATTTCTTGAGTAAATCCACTGCTTTTTTTAGTCGTTCTCCATTTTTATTTGTATTAATACGCGGGAATTTACCCTCTATTAATATAAATTCATCATTTCGCTTCATCATTAATTTTGAACCCTCTATTTCAACCGAATGAATTCCTTTCGATGAAGCTCTAATTTTGAGCTCTGTGCAAAGCATAAGGTTCCTGACCTCATCTGGAAGTTTACCAAAGCGGTCGTGCCATTCTCGGATAAGACCTTTCATTTCCTTTATGGTTACGAGCTCTGAAAGTTGTCTGTAAGCTGCAATTCGAATTTTAGTTTCTTCTAGATATGAAGAAGGAATAAAGGCGGGAAGAGATTTTTCTTTTGATTGAAAGTGATCAGCTTCATTGGTGTTTATGAAATCGAGATAAAGTGAGCACTCTGCTCTTGTGGCGTCAGTATTCCCATTTAGCCTCTCGACTGACTGCTTGAGTAGCTTGCAATATAATTCAAATCCAATTGCGCTTATATGACCAGATTGTTGGGTGCCGAGAAGGTTGCCGGCTCCCCTTATTTCAAGATCTCGCATGGCTATTTTAAAACCTGATCCGAGTTCAGTGTACTGGCGAATGGCATTGATTCTTTTCCTTGCATCACCCGTCGATATTAAAGATCTTGGCAGCATCAGCAATGCAAACGCTTTTCTTCCAGACCGTCCTACTCTACCTCTTAACTGATAAAGGTCAGCCAGCCCAAATCTGTCAGCTCTATCAATTATGATCGTATTCGCATTTGGTATATCAATGCCGCTTTCAATAATTGTTGTACAGACCAAGACATCAATTTTTTTATCAATGAAACGGTGCATGATGTCCTCCAGAATAGATTCATCCATTTGCCCGTGACCGATCTCAATATTAGCTTTCGGTACAAGTTCTTGTAGGAGTTTTTTTGTTCGATTGATTGTCTTAACCCGGTTATGAAGAAAGAATACTTGTCCGCCTCTTTTTAATTCTCTTTTTATTGATCGAGAAATAATTCTTTCATCGTATTGACTAATGGTTGTTTCTACAGGAGACCGACCTGGTGGGGGAGTGTCAATTGTTGACATGTCTTTGACACCCATCAGTGAAAGGTAAAGGGTTCTTGGTATTGGTGTCGCTGATAGAGTTAGAACATCTATAAGATGAAACATTTCCTTAAAGCGTTCTTTGTGTTTCACTCCGAATCTTTGTTCTTCGTCGATAATGGCTAGACCTATATTTTTAAATTTAACATCTTTTGAAACGAGTCTATGCGTTCCAACTACAATGTCTGTGCTACCGTTACTTATGCCTTTGATGGTTTTTTTTTGTTCTGACTGTGTTTTAAATCTAGATAGTAGCTCAACCTGGATTGGATACTCAGACAGTCTTGATTTTAAAGTTTCGTAATGCTGCTGAGCTAGAACAGTTGTTGGGCAAAGAAGAGCAACTTGTTTCTCACTCATAACAGCTTTAAAAATAGCCCTAATAGCAACTTCGGTTTTCCCAAAGCCGACATCTCCACAAATAAGCCTATCCATGGGTTTGTCGTTTTCCATATCATTTTTGGTCTGACTTATAGCTGAGATTTGATCAGGGGTTTCCCTGTACGCAAAGCTATTCTCAAATTCTAGTTGCCATTTAGTGTCTGGATAATGCTTGTAACTTTTAAAAGCGTTTCTCTCTGCGTGCGTTTTAATGAGTTGAGAAGCGTAATCCATTATGGATTTCTCGACTTTAGCCTTTCGACTAATCCATCTTTTTCCTCCGAGTCGGTCTATTGAAGGAGCCTTGTTTCCAGAACCAATATATCGGGATACGAGATGAGCTTGTTCAAGAGGAACGTATAACTTTGCTTCATCCTCATATTCTATGACTAACACTTCTTGAGATGATTCTCCTTCCGTTTCTATCTCAATTAATCCTCTAAATATTCCAATCCCTTGGTCCATGTGTACGATACGGTCACCTAAATTTAATTCCCTGAAATCATCAGACCTTCTTTTGTTAAGATCTCTTTTTTCACGATTAAATAATTTTCGTGATTTAGTGGATTCATACCTTCCAAATATTTCGGATGAGGCAAGGATTGCTAATTTAGAACCTGGTATAGTAAAACCATGAGAAATACCTCCTGTCCCAGTCTCAGGAAAACC
This sequence comes from Verrucomicrobiales bacterium, assembly GCA_028033615.1. Taxonomy (GTDB): domain Bacteria; phylum Verrucomicrobiota; class Verrucomicrobiia; order Verrucomicrobiales; family DEV007; genus EC70. The sequence continues at coordinate 12,074 of JAOFDG010000026.1, forward strand.
ATTTTTCGGTAAAGCTTGCATATCCTGAGCTAGTTCATTAAATCTTTCTATCTCGCCCTCATTCTTGAAGAATATTTTAGCTTTCCATTTTTCTTGATGCCATTTGTTAAGTGTATCCTTAAAGTTTTTATATCTTGCCTGTTGGAGTATGAATTCTCCTGCATCAAAAGATCCAAATGGAGATTCGAAACACGCTGTTGAGAAGTCTTCTTCTTTATTTAGGCCGGAAGAACCTTCTGTAATTACAACTGATGCAGTGCCATCATTTTCACCTACTTTTATAACAAGGTCTGAATTATTTATATAGTCTTTAAGTTTACATGCGCCTTGTCCTTGAGCTCCTGAAAGTACCTGACATGAATCGACTACATTGATTGAGGTTTGTGAATTAATCTCGAATTCTCTTATAGAGTCAATCTCATCTCCAAAAAATTCTATCCTAAAGGGATAAGGAGATTGGATGGGGTAAATATCAATAAGGCCACCCCTTACGGCAAATTGCCCTCTTTCTGTTACAATAGATTCTTGTTCATAATTAATTTTTTCTAGATTAGTTATTAATGAATCCATTCCAACTAATTGACCTTTATCGATAGAAATTTTACTCGAGTCGATTGATTCAGCTGTGGTGACGTTCTCGTTAAGGCTGTGCTCTAAAACAACTATTATATTTGCCAGTTTTTTAGCATCATTGATAGCCTTTAGGACAGACATTCGCTCGGCATAGCGTTCCTGGTCGGGTAAGGAATCAGGGGAGCTTACCGATTCAATGTCGGGAAAGAAATACGCCCCTTTCCCTTGAGACCATAATTCGATACCTTCAGTAATAGATTCTTGAGATTGTAGGCTTTCTGTGATGATCCAAACTCTATGGTTAGCATGCTTCAAAAAATGCTCTGCAACTAATGAACAGATAAAAGGATGAGCAGACGAAGTGACGTGATCAAACACAACAGTTCCATCACCAATCTGCTTTAACTTATCCTTAAAAATTTTGGATGCAGAGGTGTGTCTTATTAATAATGATGCCGAATTGGCTTTTTGTTTTTCCGACAAATCGGGGCACGAATCTATTACGCTTTTTCGCGGATTCCAACTCTAGTGACTAATTTTTCAGTAGTTCTTTCAGTCTTGTAACACTTATTCCTAGAAAATTAGAAGTGAGATCTAGGTCTTTTTCATGTTCTAGAAAACTAGATTTTGCAAATTCTGTCTCTATCCAAGCCATCAATGGCTTTTTACCTGACGCTTTTTTTAGACTGCTAATGGATTCCTTAATAGTGGATTCGAGATTTTGTGAAGTTGAAATGTTATCGGAATCAAGATTTCCTAGAGGAATGTCCTTAGGTAAAAGTACATCTGCCGTTGAAAGTAGGCTTGCTCTATAGAGAGTATTTTCTAATTCTCGAACATTTCCTGGCCAATGATAGGCTTCGAGAAGTTCAATTGATTCAGAGGACAAGCGGAGCTTAGGCGCTTTCTTTTGTTCGGCGTTGCGTTTAAGAAAAAATTCCGCAAGTAGCTTAATGTCTTCAATTCTTTGCCTTAGAGGAGGGATATGTACCCGGACTACATTGAGTCTATAGAATAAATCTTCTCTAAATTCCCCATTCTTAACACAAAACTCGAGATCCTTATTAGTCGCAGCTAAAATCCTAACATCAGCAGTTAAGTTCTCGTTTCCACCAACTCGTGAAAATTCTCCAGATTGAAGTGTTCGTAATATTTTACTTTGTGTGTGAATCGGCATATCACCAATTTCATCTAAAAATAACGTACCTCCGTCGCATTGTTCGAACCTTCCTTTTCGCAAAGAATGAGCCCCAGTGAAAGCACCTTTTTCATGTCCAAAAAGTTCAGACTCAAGCAAATTTTCTGGTATTGCTGCGCAGTTGATAGCGATGAATTCACTACCTGACCTTTTGCTAAATTTATGAATGGCTCCGGCAACGATCTCTTTACCTGCACCACTTTCACCAGTTATCAAGACCGGCGCATCACCTCTTGATGCTCTTCCAACCATCTTGAAAACGCTTTGCATGGCTGAAGATCTGCCAATTATCGTTTCATCAGGACCGTCCGCCTTTTTGGATTCGGTAGCACTTGCTGAAGTGGATTTAATTTCTTCTCCAGCTTTAAGCGCTTCTTCTACTACTGGTCTTAGATCATAAGGTAATGACTCTTTTCTTAGGACGTCATATGCGCCTAATCTCATTGCTTCAATGACTGCGCTCGAAGGAGGAAATGCAGTTGTTAGAATAACTTGTGCATTAGGATCGTTTAATCGAATCTTTTTTATGAGATCCATTCCTTGGAGTGGCTTCACAAAAAGCTCAGTAATTAGGAGGTCAGGATGCTGTTCTAGGTATTGTTCTAGTGCGACATTAGAATCATTAAGGCAAATGACATCCGTGTTCGGAGTGCGCAAATGCTTGTCTGCCCAACCAAGAAAATCTTCATCAGGGTCTACAACCATGATGGTCTTTGTGTCATCTTTACTCATGAGAGAGAGGGTATTCTCTTATAATTAGCATAATTTGTTCCATCTGAACCATGATTTTTTTAAAACATTTAAAGTAAAAGTATCGTGTGATTTTTTACTTCTTTCCCTCTAACTCATTCCATTCCAATTCACTAGCTTTAGATTTTTGATATTCCATCAAAATTTTCCAATCAGTCTCCTTTTTAACAAGAAGCGCCTGAAAGTGGATATACTCTTTTTTTATATTATCTTTAGATTTACCAGTCGAGTATAGAAATATCCCAGTTTCGTGTGCCGTTGTTGCATTAATAATTCTCTGAGAAAATCTAAATTCCACATTAGATTTAGTTTCTCCATTTTTTGTTGCAGTGAAATCTTTTTCCCAACTTACTAGTGCATCTGATAAGGGATAACTTGAATTGTTAATTCCTGTAACTAATATCCCTTCCTTGTGACAGGTTTTCTTGTAACCTTGAAAATCACCCTCACGCACTGATCGCGATACTTCAGCCCAATAAGCATCAAGTTCTTTTGTTTCTTTCTTGGTTCCCTTTTCTGATTGAGCCATAGAGAAGGGGATTAAAAAATACAAAAACGCTAAGATTAGAAACTTCATCACTTACACTAACACGAAGTTTAATAACAAACAATTGGCCTAAGAAATATTTACTCGATGAAGGAAATTAAACTTCACCGTATCGCCTGTCACGCTTATTGTAACTATCAATAGCTTCAAACAAATCATTTTTATTAAAGTCGGGCCAAAGTTTTTCACTTATAAAAATTTCAGAATAGCTGATTTGCCAAAGAAGAAAATTTGATATTCTCATTTCACCTGAAGTTCTAATAAGTAGGTCTGGATCAGGGATATTTGATGTGTAGAGGTGTTTTTTAAATGAGCTAGTAGTTAACTCGGTGTTCGCCAATTTACCCTCTTGGGTAAGCTTTATTATATCATTAACAGCATCTACAATTTCTTCTCTGGCTCCATAACTTAAGGCGAGGATCAGATTTAGTTTAGTGTTATTTTTTGTTTTACTGATGGTTTTGGATAAGGCATTCATCGGTCCTTGGGTAAGATCATTGAGTCTACCTATCGCTTGGAGTTTTACGTTATTTTTTTGAAGGTCAGAGGCATGGGTTGTTAGAAACTTCTCTAGTAGCTTCATTAGCGCATTAACTTCTGGTTTTGGTCTGTTCCAATTTTCTGTAGAGAACGCATAGAGTGTTAAATATTGAACATTGGCTTCAATGCATGCGTCAATTACTTCTCGAACTGACTCTGCTCCAGCTTCATGCCCTTTCCACCTTGGAAGGTTTTTAGATTTAGCCCACCTCCCATTGCCATCCATTATTATGGCAATGTGTTTAGGGGGATTCTTAGTTTCTGAAGACATTTGGTTTTAAAGCTCGCTAAGAGCGAGCTCTAATAAGATCGGTTTGGAATCAAACCAATTCAACTAATGAAAATAAAACTTCTATCTAGTCTCTAAACAGAGTTTCTTTCCTATCTGGCCCTACACCAATTATTTTTACAGGTGTCTCACAGAGTTCAGATAGTCTATCAAGATAATTATTAGCATTTTTTGGAAGAGAATCGATTGATTCTGCACCTGCTGTAATTTCATCACCCCAACCAGGCAACTCTTCGTAATTGGGCGTGCAATCTTCCCAATCCTCTGAATCGGCAGGAGGTGTCGTGATTGTCTCGCCTCTGAGTTCATAGGAAGTACATATTTTTATACTTTCTATTCCATCTAGCCCATCAACATTTGTGACTGCTAACTGGTCAGCGCCATTTAGTCTGCAAGCATGCCTTACAAGGACAGCATCAAACCAACCGCATCTTCTCTTTCTACCAGTAGTGGCGCCAAACTCACGACCCATACCATGCATGCGATCTGAGAATTCTTGATTTTCTGTTATGAAAGGACCTGATCCAACTCTCGTTGTGTAGGCCTTAGCAACACAAGTTACATTATCAATGTTTCTTGGAGAAACACCTGAACCTGTGCAGGCTCCACCGGCGGTAGTGTTAGATGAAGTCACAAATGGGTAAGTTCCATGATCAATATCAAGGTAGGTGCCCTGAGCGCCTTCAAAAAGTAGAGATTTCCCTTCAGCTATTCTCTCATGCAAATAGGTTGTAGTTTCGCAAATAAAGGGTTTGAGCCTTGAAGCGGCACTATTTAGCTCTTCAATAATTTGGTTCGTAACTAGAGGTTCTACGTCACTGCCTTCTAATAAAGAGTTTGCTTTTTGGACTTTAGATTCGATTTTTTCGACCAATTTTTTTTGGTTGAAAAGGTCAGACATTCTTAAGCCAGATCTTTCTGACTTATCAACATATGTTGGACCGATACCTCGGCCTGTAGTTCCAATTTTTTTGCCACCTAGTCCAGATTCTCTAAAGGAATCTAAAATTCTATGATAAGGAAGAGTAAGGTGAGCTCTATTACTAATTACTAGATTGTCAGGGCTGATTAGGATTCCCTGTCCATCGAGTTTATCAAATTCTTCAAGCAAGGAGACTGGATCAATAACTACCCCGTTACCAATAACACAATTTTTTTCAGGCCATAAAATTCCTGATGGTATTAAGTGAAGAACATATTTTTTCCCATCGTGAATTACGGTGTGCCCAGCATTGTTACCACCCTGGGCTCGTACAACGATATCTGTCTTCTCTGTAAGAAAGTCTACGATTTTACCTTTTCCCTCATCACCCCACTGGGCACCGACAATGATTGTATTAGCCATAAAATTTAATCTAATTAGAAGGGCCGTTCTTTGATGTTAACGCCAAGACCCAGTAAGAATTTGTTAAAAATAATATTCAGATGATTATTGATTGTTAGGAGGAGTTTTTGGAGTTTTCGATTAATTCTGAAAACTCCGAGAAAAAAGATCTAGCATCATTTGGTCCTGGGGATGCTTCGGGATGATACTGTACACAGAAAGTGGGGTGTTCTGTGCTGCGAAGTCCCTCAACTGTGTTGTCATTTAAGTTAATGTGGGTCACTTCAGTGCTTGATGGAAGAGAGTCAGGATCTACTGCAAAGCCATGATTCTGAGATGTAATTGCTACCGATCCTGTTCTTAGATCCTTGACTGGTTGGTTTGCACCTCTATGACCAAATTTAAGTTTAAAAGTTTTTCCTCCTAGCGCATGAGCAAGAACTTGATGTCCTAGGCAAATTCCAAATACTGGTATTTTCCCAAGCAGTGAGTTAATTTCTGTGTGAATATCACCAAGTGCTTCAGGGTCGCCTGGGCCATTTGATAAAAATATACCATCAGGTTTCATTGATAGAACATCCTCAGCTTTTGTTCGTGCATTTACCACGTTAACTGAAAAACCTTCTCTGCGTAGGCAACGTAAAATATTTTTCTTAATGCCAAAATCATAAGCAACTATCCGATGCTTGATTTCTGGCAGTGATAAATAATGATTCTTACCTTCAACTTCATCTGGTTCAGTGGTAGGGTTCGCCAGAACCCATTCTCTACTCTCAGAATCATCTGGATCCCATTGATATGATTCTTTAGTAGTGACTTCACGAACAAAGTCTGCGCCTTTCATGCTGTCGGCTGAAGATGCTTTCCTAACAGCCTCTTCAGGACTTATATCTCCAGTGCTTAGAAAGGCTCTCATGGCACCTTTTTCTCTTAAATGTTTGGTGAGGGCTCGAGTGTCTATTCCTTGAATTCCAATAATGTTATTTTCTTCCAAATAAGAGTGAAGGGATGATTCTGATCTCCAGTTGCTTGGAACGTCACACAGTTCCTCTATCACAAAACCTCTGACGTGCGGGCAATCACTTTCAGTATCTTTACTGTTTACTCCATAATTGCCAATGTGTGGATAAGTCATTGTGACGATTTGACCTCGATATGAGGGATCCGTCAAAATTTCCTGATATCCTGTCATTGAGGTGTTGAAGCAAATTTCACCAGTTTGTTCACCATTTGCCCCAAATGATTCACCCGAAAAATGGCGACCGTCTTCAAGGGCTAGGATTGCTTTCATATTATTTTATTAACTCTGTAATTTTAACTGACTCGATGATTTATTGCAGGAATTGATAATGATGCAAGCAATCAAGGTGAAAATTATAAAACCCGTTAGATTTGGATGTTCTTTGTAATGCTTTTTATCTGATTTAAGGGGATTTTTTGTGTTCTGAGGCGAATAGTATCTATTAAAATACCATTTTCGTTTAGTCGTAAATTATTGCCATATATTCTACCTCCTTGCCATGTGATAATCGTGAATTTTTGTCCTGGAGGAGCTTTTTTTCCTGCTGGTCTAAACATCATTGCATCGACAGCTCCACTCAGATCAAAAGTTTTGTTACCGAATAATGATGAATTACAATTCATCTCGATTCCATTTTCATTTCTCAAAATTGATGTTAAATCACATTCAAAAAAATCTCCACCTGATAAAAGTACACCATTTCTCTGTCCATCTAAAAACTTATCAAATTTACCATCGATAGGATGATTAAATTCAATTCTTGAAATAGTTAGTGCTGGAATAACCTTGCCTTTGTTTCGGCCTCCTAATTTGATAAGGGATTTAGTTGCTGATTCTATGGGTGAATGAAAGATGGTTCCATCAATTAAAGCTATTTTAGGCTCCATGATTTTTTGGGTTCCTAATTCTTTAATTGTTCCTATTGATAAGTGGTCAAATACAGTTGCCCATTTACGCCTGGGTTTTCTGCCTTGACCGACAATGCAGGCAATAGCTGAATCGCCCATGTTATCCGAAAATGACATTAACTCTCTCCAAAAATTACCATCAGCTGATACGTACCCTGTGATCTTACCTTTTTGTCTGGTTAACCTAATCCAATGACCTGGTCTCGAATTGTTTCTTGGATCAGACTTACTAATCGTAGTGCCATCGACTGTGTAATGAATTGAGGCAGGGCGGCGATGAGACAGTGCTAGAAAAACGGTTTCCGATTCAGGATCAATACTCTTCCTAATCATTATACCGCTTTTAGTCTCTTGCTCATAAGTGTCAATTCTTGATATTCTTGTAGTAATATGTGAATCAAGTTTGGGCAATGGGCGATAGGCAGTATAAAATGACGGGTACTCTGCATTGCGATCAGGTGATGATGTTTCAATAAGAACGCTACCTTTTTTTACAGTCACAGAACCACCCCTAGGTAGTTTCCCTACTACAGAATGATTCCATGGAGAGGGGAGTGGACCGTCTTCAAAAGTTTTTGATGATGGTGAAGAAGGAGGTGCATAGAAAATTATTTTACCAACATTATCTAAATTAACAGTTTCAGAAATATTCTCTAAAGGCTTACCTGCATGATCCTTGATTTTAAAGAGTTTATTATCTTTAAGAATTACATGTCCTCCCCACCAAGATGAGACGTCTTTGTTCCCAATGTCTACCCTAAATTCAGAACGGCTTTGAACCGTTAAGAAAATTAGAAACAAACCCACTCCATATATGATTGATTTGAGTTTTTTTTTTGGCATTTTTTTATCTCTGGTAAAGGGGCACGTAATGATAAGGCATTGCTAATATCATTGTGTATACTGCAGTTGAGTAAATCGGTCCAGGACTGCTTCCGTCAAGTTCGCGGTTCCAGAAGTTATGCCCATCATCATTAGTTTTAACTCTTTCCAAAAGAGATTTACTTAAAGTGGAGTACCAATCTGCCCAAACCTTTCCACCAATCATATACTGAGCAGGTGCAGCATAAAAATTTCCATAAGTAAACCACCTGTCACCCGGTTTAAATTTTTTATTCAAATAATCAGAGCCAGACTTCACCATTGGATCATCGTATTCACCGCAGACCTGAAGGGAATATATTGCGGCAGCTGTTCTTGCAAAGCCTGAACCTTGACTAGGTTGGTAGCCAAAGCCTCCGTCTCTTTCATTGAAACACTTTCGGACATAATTCACCGCATCATTGATCGTTTTCTGAGGTACTGATAGCCCACCATTCTTGGCAGCTCTTAATGCAACAACGGCTAATACTGTTACAGAAATGTCGGCATCCCTGGCTATGGGCTGATAGCGCCACCCTCCTTGTGGGTTTTGACTGCTAACAATAACCTTGATCATTTTTTCTAATTTGTTTTTCAAGTTGTCGTCTTGAGTTTGTCCATAGAGTTCAGCAAGAGCTATGCTAGCGATACCGTGAAAATACATATATTGACCACTGTTTTCGTCACCGATAAGACCTTGATCATTTACTTGTGAGAGAAGGTATTTTACAGCCTGATCCACATTCTTTCCGTAAGGCCCTTCGTTAGGAAGATTGCCAGCAGTTTGAAAAGTCATTAAAGTATATGCCGTCATAGCAATCGGGTATCTTGCTTCTTCACCCGTTTCGCCTGACCACGCTCCGGTAGGGGATTGCTTTGAAGCTAGATATGATAGAGCTGAATTAATTACTGCTTCCGTTTTGGCATTAACTTTAACGGGGTCTTCAAGACGGCCTTTAGTAGGAGCTCCAAAACCGTAATGAAATGAAAATAAGATTGTACACAATGCAATTAATGAAGTGCTTTGTAATCTTATTATGTTTATATACATTTGGATTTTTTGCCCCTTTTTAATTATTTGTCAGTAGCTTTATCAGAAAGATTTTTAAGGTATTGCTCAATTAAAGAACCATACTCAGCCGGAAACCCCTCAGAGTTTGATTGATTTAATGATCCTCTTTCACGTTTTGGTAAGCCTATAAATTTACTGGAACCTCTTTCATCTCTCTTGGGACCTTTGGCTCCTCCTTTTCCGGCATAATTTCCTTGGTCTCCATTTCCTTTTTCAGGTGGTTGACCTTGGCCCTTGCCCTGACCTTC
>JAOFDG010000027.1 GCA_028033615.1 Verrucomicrobiales bacterium
GACGAACCTAAACTATGCGAGTTAAGAAGAAAAAAAATAAGTACTATTTTTCAATTCTTCCACCTACTTCCAACATTAACAGCCAAAGAAAATATAGAATTTCCAATGTTACTTGAGTCATTGGACAAAGCTGAACGCGAGAAACGCATGGCTGAATTATTAGATGCTGTGAAAATCACACACAGAGCTGATGCTTTCCCCAATGAATTAAGCGGAGGTGAACGGCAGAGAGTTGCAATTGCAAGATCATTGTCGATGCGACCAAAATTAATACTCGCAGATGAACCAACTGGAAACCTTGACTCCAAAAATACGGAGTCAATACTCGAGCTAATTCAACGCTTGAGTAAAGAGTACAACATTGGAATGATACTCGTAACTCACAGCAATGAAGTAACAAAAATTTGCGACCAGACTATAAATATAAGTGATGGTCTAGTTGCCGAATAATGAGAATTGATCTAAAAATTCTTAAAACTGTTATTTTTAGAAAGTGGTTTCAAGAACCTCTACTCCCGATAGTTTTGATAATCATCATTGCTGTTGGCGTTGCAACTTTTTTTTCAGTACGATTAGCTAACAGAGCTGCAGTCTCAGGATTCAATCTATTTACTGAATCTTTGACAGGCGAGCCAGATCTTACAATCCGATCAGAGTCTGGCTTTTTGCAAGAAGATAAAATTATTGAGATTTCAAAGATTACTGAATCACTCCCTGTCCATTATTATCCTATCATTGAAACGTCGGCTTTTCATAATAATGACTTAATGAAAATTGTCGGCATTGATCTTATATCATTAGCCAATTTCTCATCAATATCTTCTTCTCCAACATCACTACCAATTGGCGCATTGAATGAGGAATCCTTGGACTTTGTAAACAGCATTTTTCTTCCAGAGAAATTTTTAAAAAACAGAAATCTAGAAGAAAATGATTCATTCTTAATCCAAAGAGAGTCTTTTTTATACGACTTAAAAATTAAAGGCAGTATAGCCGACTCACCTTTCAGACCCTCCGTTCCAGCTAATTTAGTTTTAATGGACTTAAAGGAAGTTCAAAAATTTGACTCGCTAGAGGGAAAAGTCACTCGCATAGATGCATACATTTCTGAAGGATCCCTAAAAAGCAATATTGTAAAGGATGCTAAATTAAGATTACAGAAATGGGCTAAGAGTAATAACGCTATTGTTGAGAATTCTGAAGACCAAAAAAAAGCTACCACTCAAATGAGCTCTGCTTTTCGGTTAAACCTATCAATCCTTTCCTGTTTAGCACTCTTGGTTGGAACATTCTTTATTCTTCAATCAATGGAAGCTTCAGTAATTCGAAGAAGAAAAGAAATAGCAATTCTTCGGTCACTGGGAATTCCTCCTAATAAAATATTCAGACTTTGGCTGACAGAGAGTTTCATAATTGGAATCATCGGTTCAATATTTGGAGTTATTCTTGGTTTCTTTTTGGCACAGAGTGTTGTCAGAGGTGTCGTGAGTACAGTGAACCAACTTTACTACGAAATCACAAGTTCAAGTGCCTCTATGAACTGGAATGAAGCTTTAATAGCAACCATTTTCGGCGTATTCGTTAGCTTAATAGCTGGATATTTACCATCAAGAGAGGCCGCAAAAGTTCAACCTGCCTCAGCCGCACAAAGTGGTAGCAAGGATGGCGGCTCTCTTTTATTTTTAACACCAAAATGGGGGTTAATATTATTACTACTAGGTTGTATTTGCTCATTCATTCCTCCAATCAAAATAGATGATAGATCGATCGCTATAGGAGGATACTTCAGCGCGTTATTCTTTGTACTGGGCTGGGCGATGTTCTGTACAATACTTTTCCCAATAGTTGCAAAAATATTACCAAAAAACCCAAGTTCTCTTTATGCAAAGAGCCAGTTTAGAAACCCAAAAGGTAGACACAGGCTTGCTACTGCCGCACTAGTCTCTGCTTTCGGAATGTCATCCGCCATGGGTATTCTTATTTCAAGTTTTGATAAAACTCTTAACTCTTGGATTAATCAAGTTCTCAAGGCTGATGTTTACATAGCCGCATCCAAAGGGAATGCCTCTACAACAAACTTATCGATATCCTCAAAAACTTGGTCCCAATTCACCAATGAGAAAGAAACTGATGGGATGGACTTATTGAGACAAATTAGAATTACCTTTAGAAGTAATAATGTTTGGCTGGCAGGAACTGAAAGAAATAACCGATCCGACAGAAAACTCGAACTTACATGGATAATTCAACCAGAAAATAAGAACCTTGAAGGTGGACATGCTTGGATAAGCGAACCATTAATGAGAAAATTTTCGATCAAAAAAGGACAATCTATAAACGTACCGACGCCAGAAGGGTCTAGGAAATTAATAGTAGCAGGAGTTTATGCTGATTACAGCAATGAAACTGGAACAATAATGGTAAATAGAAAATTCATTAAAGAATTTTATAAAGACGACTCCATCACAAATGCAGCTATATATCTGAAACCAGATACAGATCCAGATATATGGGTGAATTTAATTCGATCAAAATTTCCGGGAATATTTGTTAGAACAAACAAAAATCTTAGAACCGATTCATTAAAGATATTTAAGCAAACTTTTTCAGTAACTTATGCACTCGAGGCAATCGCAATACTGATTGCTGTCACAGGCCTTGGCTTAACAATGACCGGCCTTTTACTTGAGAGAAAAAAAGAATTAGAAAATCTGAGACAAATCGGTACAACCCGAAATGAAATTGCAAAATCCGCAATGTACGAGGGCCTTACACTCAGCATTATAGGTAGCTTGGGCGGCATTGCACTCAGCCTGTGCCTCGGTTGGCTATTAATTTACAGAATTAACGTACAGAGCTTTGGGTGGACCTTAAGTCAATCAATTCCATTCCTAAGCATTTTTTCATTAGCAATATTAATGCTATTAATTGGCGCAGCTGTTTCTTGGTTCGTAGGTAAGAATACTAGTAAACATAATATAATTTAGATTCACATGATTTACTTATTTAAGGGGGGGGGGGCCTGCTTCTAATTTCAGCATTTTTCTTAATTGGGAAATGTTTCTCTCAAAAGAAATGGTCTTACCCTAGTAAGGAATATAATTACGAATTCCCTCGAGATCATGGATCACATCCAAGCTATAAAATTGAGTGGTGGTATATTACAGGCCACCTCCAAGGCCAGACTCAAGAACGATTTGGATTTGAATCTACTTTTTTTAGAATCGGTCAAGAAAACACCGGCGATATTTACCTCGCCCACATGGCGATTACTGACATCAACAATCAATCTTTTTATCACGAAGAGCGAGTTAACAAAGAGGGATGGAATGCATATTCAAAATCCAAGGACCTAGATTTAAAGAATGGAAACTGGACACTTAAAAGATTAAAAGATAATTCAATTTCTCTTAAGGGTTCAATCAAAGCAGACTACTTAATCGATTTAGAACTCACTCCGAAAAAGCCACTTGTTATTTTTGGAGAAAATGGAATTTCAAAAAAGGGGCCATCAAAAACCGCCGCAAGTCATTATATAACTTACACACGTTTGGGAGTTAATGGGAAAATTAGATACAACAAAAAAGAATTAGATATTACTGGAAGCGCTTGGATGGATCATGAAATTTCATCAAACCAACTTGATGAGAATCAAGTTGGTTGGGACTGGGTTAGCGTCCAACTTAATGATAACAGAGAGATCATGGCCTATATATTGAGGAATAAAGATGGATCCATATCAGATTACTCAAAGCTAGTTTGGATTGATGAGAAAGGAAAGTTGAGCCACCAAAACCCAAAAGATTTTCATTGGAAGCAGGGCGGTAGTTATAAAAGCAAGCAAACCGGTGCTGATTACCCAATCACCCCATCATTCACAACAATTGACCCTAAAGATGGAGTTAGGCGAAAATTTAAAATTGTTCCCTTGATGGATGAACAAGAAGTTCCAGGAAAAATCGGAGGTGTACCTTATTGGGAGGGAGCATGCAATGTGCAAGATGATAAAGGTAGCGTTGTTGGAAAAGCTTATCTAGAATTATCAGGTTATAGCGGCAACCTCAAAGAACGACTAAATTAATTTCCAAATAATTTAATCAAGTAACTGCTGCAGTTCTCCATCACCAGTCAACTCACCTTCAAGCAACCACGAAAGGTTAAAGCGGGCCATATGTGAGCCTTTGATTGGATCATGTTCGTAATGCAGGTAAACCCAACCCTCACTAGGCGTGCCTAAATGACCAACACCTAAGGAGGAATAACCACTCCGACCTGGATCAACCAGCCTCTTCACTGGCCATGTTTTACCCCCATCAAGACTTGCCCATACTGTGACGCGCTCTCGCTGTGAAGCATCTGTATCAAGATTACTAAAAATAATAATATCCTTATCCTTCAAGGGAATTCGCGTCATCCCCGCCATACATCCATAAGCTCTACCCTGATCTCCGTCCGGCAAAGCCTGCACAATTCTCCAGTCCTTCCAAGTTTCCCCTCCATCAAAGCTCCAAGCTTCTCGGCGGCGACGGTTGTTTGGTCTTTCTGGCCAATGAACTCTTGAGTTGTAATAGATGCGCCCATCGGAAAGTTCCACCAGAGCAGCTTCACCGGTTCCGTTCTCTGGAAAAGGACTACTAGTTTTCCATGTCTTTCCTCCATCATCACTATAAACAGCATTCGTGTAGTGCTTAGACCACTCAGCCTCCCTCTCATTAGACCCATAGAATCTAGTCGCCCGCAACAAACGACCCTTTTTAGGCCCAATGGACAAGGTGATACCACTTTCATTCATATGCATGGAAGGATTGTTACCATTTAGGTCCTTGGCTATGGTCGTCTTCTCTGGTTTCCAAGTAGCACCGTCATCCTTACTTCGATATACGGTTAAAGGCGCAGGAGGCTGTCTGTCTTCCACAAATACAAGTATGTCGCCTGATCCATTATCAACAATGGTGCCACCACCATTATACCCTTCCTCTGAGACAACTATTGAATCATTCCAAGTCTTTCCTCCATCTTCACTTCTTCGTACAGAAACTCCAGAGTTTCCCCAAACTGCAAGTACTGTTCCTTTTTTTGAGACGACTACGTTTGGATAACGCTGGTCAGTAAAAAGCCTTTGCTTGTGGAAAACAGGCTCACCTAAAAAAGGCTTCAGTTCAGCCTCATTAGCTTTCGCGACAGGTAACCCAAAAAGGAAAATAAACGCTGAAGAGAAGAGAATTGAATAGAACAACTTTATGTGTATTGAGGTTTCCTATTTAGGATTTTTTACTGGCTTCTTCGCTGCCCAATAAATAGCACGAATCACGAGCTTCTGAAGAGCTGGATTAACCCAAGCTTTCTCATCATGTCCAAGACCAGTATTAAAGAGTCTCCCTTTACCATATTCATGAACCCAGATCATCGAGTGATTTTCCTTACCTCTATCGATTCTACCAAGATGATGTAGTTTATCCTCAGACTCTGGATGCATTTTATCGCGGTAAGATTCATCACTAATTTCAAAAGACGCCATTCCTTTGGTAATCGGATGATTCTTGTCGGTGAAGACAATCTTGAAGGTTCCTCCACCATGGCCAATGAATTGACCTCCAAAAATTTTCCAGTATGAGTCTGATTTCTTAAAAGCGTCTGTTGCGTGAACGCCAACAATACCACCTCCATTCTTTAAATAATTTTCTAACCCACTTTCCTGAGAAGGGTCCGTAAAATTACCTCCAGATCCAAAAAAGAGAACCACGTCATATTTCTTAATGTTTTCGGCTTTCAGGTCATCTAATTTATTACTAAAGACCAAATCAAAGTCGCCCTGCTTTTTAAACTGAGGAACGATGGACTCGTAGTACCCTTTCCAGTCATGATCACGTCCTCCCATGTAAAGAATCTTAATCTTCTCATGATGATCCGCTTTAACGAAATGCGAATTAAAAACACAAAAAGAAAGAAGCAGTAATAATTTAAATTTTGAAAAAATCATTACTTAAATTACCAGAGTATAATCACTCTTGTCAGTTATTTTTTTGAAAATTAGGATCTTTAAATGGCACCTCAACCACATCATTAGGCTCTAATATAATATCTTTGTTTTCATTTATTTCAAAAAAGTCGTATCGCAATATTTCTTTACCCCTAGTTATTTGAACGTTTTCTAGGTCTGCAAATTCAGTAAAGCCACTGCACCTTTTTATCGCATCAGTTAGAGTTAACGTCTTATAAAAAGTCACTCCTCTTTGGTAATTGACCTGCCCCTTAATTATAGCAACGTGTTGCGTCTCAATAACCTGATTTGAAAGAGAATTATTTCCAGGTTTCTCTTTTCCTAGATGAAAATTATCCTCAACTGAGGAACATCCAACCATTAGAAATATCAAATAACAAAATTTCAAAATATGAAACCTTTGATTTATTGAGGATCTCAAGTCTGACAGGATAAGCACTCTCATTTAATTTATAATATTTACAGTTTCTTTAACGTTGAGAAGCAACTCCTTGGAGACATTTAATCGAATTAATCTTTTTAAGTTATTTGCAGATTGAATCGAATCCACATATGCAGTTGGTTCAGCTAAACAATTAATGAAAGAACCGAAAAGTACATTAACAACCCTTGGCGTTATTGGTGCTTTATATTTTTCTCAGGGGATTCCTAACGGATTTTTTCGACACACGGTTCCTGTAATATTTAGGGAAAATGGATTAAGTCTTGAACAGATAGCCCTTTTTTATCCAGTCCTTTTTATTCCTTGGATGTTAAAGTTTTTGTGGGCACCTCTTGTTGAAAGATTCCATTCCATAAATCAAGGAAAGTACCGTTCATGGATAATACCGCTTCAACTTATTATTGCAGGAGTCATGTGCAGCCTAGCTTTCTGGGAGATCGGCGGCCCTATTGGTTTTTTTATTATTGGAGTTTTCTTAATTAACATATTTAGCTCGATGCAGGACGTTTCAATTGATGGCCACTCAATAAAGTTACTTAAATTTTCAGAAAGAGGCTGGGGTAACTCTGTTCAAGTAGGAACTTTCTGGTTTGGTTACATAATAGGTGGAGGACTCATGCTTATCCTCTTCAGTATAATTGGGTGGAATAATGTATTTTTTCTCATGGCATTTGTTTATGTAATCTCAGTGATTCCCATTTTTCTAAACAAAACACATAGGACCAATCAGAACGAAACAAATAATATCTCGAAAAAAAATTGGAGTTCTATTATCAGTTTTTTAAAGCAACCTCAAATCGCTCTGATACTCTTTATTGTTTCAGCTTATCGAATTATCGAAGGGTTCATCCGGTCCATACTACCGGCAATGCTAAAAGACTGGGGCATGGATTTCTCTCAAATTGGACTAGCACTTGGCATCATTGCTCCAACCTCTGTATTACTAGGAGCCATTGTTGCAGGATATTTTATTAATAGACTCGGACGTATTAGTTCATTACTTATCTTTGGTTTGTTACAGATCATTTCAGCTCTTGGATATATGTTATTATCAATTTATTCGGACCAACCTACGATGATTGCAATCATACCATTCATCATGGTCGATCATTTTATTTCTGGCTTGGTAACCGTTGCCTTGTTCTCTTCTATGATGGATTGGAGTCGAAAGAATCAACCTGGTTCCGATTACACCTGCATGGATTGCATGGGTGTATTTGCGATGATGTTTGGTGCTGGCATAAGTTACTATATTGCCGCTAAATGGGGCTACTCAACATGCTTTATTATAGCTCTTCCTTTAACTGTTTTGTCGATTTTTATTGTTTGGAAACTCTATAGTAAAGTTAAAAAAAATAGGTATTGGAAGCCATTAAACGAAAAATCAACACTTGAAGGAATCTGATTAAAATCTTCAAGATTAATCATTCCAAATATCAAAATTTTTTAAGTTAAAGCGGGCGTATTAAGAAAAGGTTTAATTATATGCCTAAATACATTCAGACAGTGTTGGCAGTGACTAAGCAAATAAAATACTTGGAAAGGCATTTCTAGTAGCACAATAATACAATATGAAAAATCGGTTACTGGCTTCTCTTCTACTTTTTTCATCCATCATTTCAGGTCACGGAAAAGAAGAGACCAGACCTCTCACTTTAAATGAAAAAACAGGTCACTATGAAGACTTATCCTATACCGCATTATCTGACAAAAATTTATCTTGGGAGCAATGCGCGTCGCTCTTTGGAGGAGAAACCTCCCACTTCTTGGAACTAAACAAAAACGACTATGAAAAAAAAGAACAGGAACTTCAAAATTTATTAAAAAGGATAAAAATTAGAGAAACTCAGAACTGGGCAGACCCAAAACTACTACAACGAACCGAAAACGAAATCATTACTTGGCTGGATACTCAAATCGAAATTCAAACATCAACCTCTTCTTACTCTGGTGAACACATTCAATCACTTAGAAATGCCGCCGTCGGTTTTTTTAGAGCCTATGAAATCTTTAACAAAAAGTCATACCTTGATGCTGGTTTGAAATGTACTGACAAGATCTTAGCTGCTCAGTGGCCAAAAGGCCATTGGCCATGGCCAGGCAAGACTGAAAATTTTATCCGTATCCAAGATGGAACAACCACCAAACCATTCTGGATAATGCTCTACGCTTATAAGGTTAGCCGTGATAA
The DNA here is from genome assembly GCA_028033615.1 of Verrucomicrobiales bacterium. Classification (GTDB taxonomy): domain Bacteria; phylum Verrucomicrobiota; class Verrucomicrobiia; order Verrucomicrobiales; family DEV007; genus EC70. Next base: position 8,635 of record JAOFDG010000027.1, read on the forward strand.
AAAATATTTAGAATCAGCCTTACGCTGTGCAGACGTCCTCCTCTCAATTAAAAGACCCGGCGGAGGCTGGGGAGACCAGTGGTCATTTGATGGAAGTAGATCAGGAAATTCTGGAGTCTATCATGGCACTTCCTTCAATGACGGGGCAACTAACGATCCATTCCAAATTATGGTCATGGCTTATCATATAACCGGAAATAAAAAGTATATCTCAAGCCTACACGAAATCGGTGAATTTATTGCCAAAGCTCAAATGGGAGAGGGTGAGCTTGTAGGTTGGTGCGAACAATACAATGACAAGGCTCAACCAGTCCGCGCCAGACAATACGAAATTGAGTTACCTTATCCTAGGACATTAACCCGAGGAGTTGGACCGTTACTAATCTGGCTATACTTAATGGATAAGAACGAAGCACACATGAATCTACTAAGAAGTGCTTATAAATGGCATGAAAAAGTGCGCCAAATAGAACTCCACCCCACAACCCAAAAACATTGGAAAGCCATGGCTAAAGCATGGTCACCTTCGCATCACACTCTAACAGAAAATTATTTAATGGAATACAGACCAGGATGGCCTGATGCCTGGTTACCTGACGGTTCTAACTGGGGGAGAGTCCTTAGCTTTAAGATGATGGCCTGGAACCCACTCACAGATGAACAAAAAAAGAAGTACAGAAACTTAATTGACCATAACTGGCAATCAGTATCAAAGCTTTCAGAAATAGCTAACTCTCATCAACCTCCTCCCAGAGGATACAACATGTATGTTCATTGCCACTCAGGTATAGGGAATTCATTATCTGAAATAAGACGCGCTCTGCTCGAACATAAACGAGGAGGTTATAATAAAATGTTAAAGTATTACTCTTATCCCACCAAATATTCTCAAGATCAATATTTGCAAGCTAGGATTGAAGCTGCAAAGCGTGTTCTCAATATAAGGAATCGTAGGCTGTCCTACCCTTACATAGGAAGACCTGGATATACTGGAATATCAACCTCAAAGGGTTTTGGTTTTGTTAGTTCCAAGGGCCGTTGGTACGGCAACCCTGAAACGAAATGGGGAGCCGCTTTTCAAACTGTACACCCTTCAAAAAACACCATCTGGTACCAGTGGCAACTAATCTATGATCTTAAGTTAGCTCAAGGAAAAATTAATGCCGGTGCTGCTGCTCGTGGAGGCAGAGGCTTTGAATCAGTATCAACTCAAACTCATCTCGATTCATGGGACGTTCTCGGTGAGTGGGGAATGGCAACCCTAGAGATGGAAAATTATTTCAATGTCCCAATCGGGAAATAATAATCATTCTGTAATTTATTAAAATGAACAGGCTGGCAAAAATTATCAAAATTTCATTCATGTTACTCTTAGTTATCATGAATTTAGATGATGCTAACGCAACCGTTCATAATAATGAAGAAAATCCAAATATACTATTTATCTTTGCCGATGATTGGGGATGGGGAGACATTAGTTGTCATGGCCACCCTTACGTTAAAACCCCAAATATAGACCGTCTAGCAAAGGAAGGAACCGACTTTCATCGATTTACCGTAGCTAGTGGCGTCTGCTCTCCTAGTCGGACAGCTGTCATGACAGGTCATTTCCCCGGCCAGATATAATATTGATGGGCATTTTGCTTGGGTCCCAAGTAATGCCAGACGAAATATGCCTGACTGGCTTGACCCCGAGTCCCCCCTTTTATCGAAATTTTTGAAAAGCGCTGGTTATGCCACAGCTCACTTTGGGAAGTGGCACCTTGCCAATGACATGATTCCTGACTCACCTTTACCAAGCCAATACGGGTTTGATGCTTATGGCGCCTTCAATTGCTCAGGAAAACAAATGCCTGTTCATGAGGACGCAATTAACACGATCTCCTTCATAAAAAAAAGTAAAAAAGAAGGGAAGCCATTCTATATCAATCTTTGGTTACATGAACCACATACGCCATTTCATACAGTTGAAAAATATCGTGCGCGTTTTCCTAATTTAAATGAAAAAGATAACATATACGCCTCAGTCTTATCTCACGCCGATGAGAGAATTGGAGAAGTTTTAAACACTTTGGATCAATTAGGCATTACAGAGAACACTTTAGTTATTTTCAGTTCTGACAATGGACCAGCTAGAAGTCAACCGGGAACACCTCTCAAAATGATGCACGATACAGCAACAGGGGATGGGTATAATGTAGCAGCTGCCAAAGGTATTACCGGAGGACGAAAGGGGTACAAAGCTTCACTATTTGAAGGTGGTGTAGGCGTCCCCTTCATAGCCCGCTGGCCTGGGCATATAAGTCCAGGAATAATCGATAAAAGCTCATTCTTCTCAGCAGTAGACCTTCTTCCCACGTTCTGCGAAATCGCAGGAGTTAAACTACCGGAGGATTATTCTCCAGATGGAGTGAGCCAGGTTTCAACCTTTAAAGGAAAAGGCCAAGCTATTCGCAAAAAGCCAGTTTTCTGGAAGGCTGTGGCTCCGTGGCCGGCCAGAAAAGCAAAACCTAATCACTGGGTTTCCTTTGCTATCGTTAGTGAACACTGGAAAATGGTGACCAATAAAAAGGGGGATTACGTGGAGCTATATGATCTGGTTAATGATCCATTAGAAAAGGTGAACCTCAAAGACAAAAATCCGAATACGGTGACACAATTAAAAAAAATGTTATCTGATTGGCGAAATACCCTACCAAAGAAACCTACAGGGAAAGTCTTCTCAAAACTTCGGAAAAAAAACAACTAATAATCAAAATTATTCGCAAATCCTAAACCTATATCCTACTAAAAACTTGTACCCATCTAAGTGCTATATAAAGTTGTTGGCACTCCATTCAAATGGCGACGCTACAAAAAAAAGGATTCCTCATTCCAAGGCTACTAGCTGCCTTTTTTCTTTTTGTTATTTATCCTCATCAACTAAAGGCTAAAATCCAATTCGAGAAAAATATTTTACCCATCCTCGAAAGGTCATGCCTAAAATGCCATGGAGGAAAAAAAGTTAACGGAGAGGTCGACTTCTCAAAGATAAAAAATCAAACTGATGCCGACTCACAGTATGAACTTTGGGAAACGGTAGTAGAGGTAATCAGTGCCGGTGAGATGCCACCAGAAGAGAGCCCGCAACTCAAAGAAAAAGAGAAGACCTTGCTCCTTAAATGGCACCAAGAGCAGCTCAATTCTCCCGTCGAATCTGTACCTGGAAATTTTAAACCACGTCGACTTTCAGGCCCCGAGTATCGAAATACTTTGCGGTCACTTTTCGGGTTTGATCTCAAAGTCGCAGTAGCCAAGGCTCAACAGACTGTAGCCGGCGAAGAATCACTAGTACTAAAGTTACTCCCAAAAGATCCTCCAGGAGCTAGTGGTTTTATCAATGACACTCACGCTGCTTCTCTTTCACCAGTCATCTTGGAGCAGTATACCTTTATCACTGACGCTGCCATCGAAAAACTTTTTGCCCCTAAACAGCGATCCCAACTTCAGTATCTCATGGGCGAGAATTTACCTGATGAATGGAGACCTGAAAAGATTTCTCAAAACCAAGCCCGTTCACTCATAAAAAATTTTATTCCCAAAGCTCTGCGCCGTCACATATCAAAAGATAAAATTAATATTAACCTAAAGGCACTCAATAAATTGACTGGTATCGAATTATTAAATGCTCTCAAATTTGAAATGAAAGTCACTATGCTTTCACCTGAATTTCTTTATCGAGGACTTCTTATGGAAAAGTTCCCCGGCGAACAAAAGTCTGTCGATGCTTTTGAACTTGCCGAAAGAGTCTCTTATTTTCTATGGGAAGACAGACCAGACAATGAGCTCATGAATTTAGCCTCTAACGGATCTCTTCTAAAAACAGACATCCTAACAACACAAGTTGAAAGAATGTTAAAGGAACCTCAGGCCATAAACCTTGCTGAAAGTTTTGGCGTCCAGTGGTTCGGAATTTCGAACCTTGATGAACTAATCAAGAATCCGATTTCCCATCACTCACTTCGGAATCAGCCAGTCCTTTTTCTCAATCATCTATTCACTAAAGGCCGACCAGTAATTGACCTCATCGATTCAAAAACAACATTCGTAAACGAAGGCGTATCAGGCTTCTATGGTCAGGACCGAGGCAGGATGAAGAGGTATTCAAAACCAAAGGGGATTGAAAGAACGACGACGCCATTTCAAGAATTCACTTTAGAAAAAGCGACTTGGAGAGGTGGAATCATCACTATGCCAGGAATACTCACCATGAACCGCGGCCCAATCCAAAGAGGAACCTGGCTCCTGCGCCGAGTTCTAGGGGTAAGGCTAGGAGAGCCTCCTGCAGACGTTCCACCGATTAAGCCATCTCCTCGAGGTCAAAAACTCTCATTCAGGGAGCGGTTTGAGAGACACCGTAGCGATACTAGCTGCGCGCGCTGTCACGAAAAAATTGACCCTCTTGGCTTTTCTCTTGACCACTATGACGTGAAGGGACAGTTCATTCAAAATAAAGAAAATTTACCTGACGCCTCAGGCAAACTTCCTACCGGTGAAACTTTTAAAAATTATTCTGAGCTAAAAGAAATTTTGATGACCTCCCAGAAAGAAAAGATTATTCGTAATTCTGTGGAAAGAACCTTATCCTATGCAATGTGCAGGAAATTGACTCGTAACGATCAACCGACAGTCGACCGAATCACAAAAAATATTGTCAAAGAGAACGGTACGTGGAAAGATTTATTCGTGGAAATTGTTAACAGCCTACCTTTCAGAGAAACCATCTTTACGGAAGAAATAAAAGGATGAGCAATAGCTGGAAAATCGAAAGAAGAACTTTCTTAAGAGGTGCAGGGGCGATGGTTCCCCTACCCTTCCTTAATCTTATGGAAGCCCGGGCTACTAAACCCATTATTGGCTCCAAAGAAGACACTTCACCAGTTCGATTTGTAACCCTATTTAAACCGAACGGCGTTCACCCACCTTCATGGAATATTAACGGAGGAACCGAAAATGATTTTCGAATGTCCCCTCTCATGAAGCCATTTACCAAGCACAAGGATGACCTTCTTATCTTAGATAACATGGGTGACTTTGGCTTTTCATCTCACAGTAATTCGACCCGAAGATTTTTATCAGGTCATCACGGTAACCGAAAAACCGCGTCCGTTGATCAGATTATTGCTGATAAGATTGGCCAAGACACAGCTCACCGATCCCTCGAACTCACAACCGAGGGCCTCTTTGTTAACCAAATCGGCTGCAGCTACATTTCTTACGACAAGAAAGGAAATTCTATCCCACGCGAAAGTGATCCTCAACTCGTCTTTGATAGACTCTTTCGTAACCCAACTCAGGACCCAAATAGACGAGAAGAATTCACCAGCCTCTTGGACCGTATCGGTGAAGACGCGAAGTCCTTACAACGAAAGGCCGGCAAGGAGGATATCGAAACGCTCGATGAATACTTTACAGTACTAAGAGAAACTGAAGAGCGCTTGGAGAAAATAAATGCAGGCTCAAGGAGCAACGTTAATTTCTCGACACTAAAAAGACCGGATACTCCGGTCACGCTGGATGACCAAGTCGAAGCCATGCTTGATGTGATGGCGATGGCTCTCTGGACAGACTCGACACGCTGCATTAGCTACATGCTAGGTAACAGTAACAGCCGGCTTATCTTCGATTTTCTTGGAATCAAGAAACAGCATCACTACCTCTCACACTTCTTTCGAAACTTCAGCCGCTCAAACATTGATTCTTTATTAAAGATCAGTCTTTGGCACATGGAGAAATTTGACTCCTTACTGACAAGACTCAAAAGCTACAAGGATGGACGCGGTTCACTGCTCGATAATAGCGTCGTTCTCTTCGGCTCAGGAATGGGTCATAGTGATAATCACACAGCTCAAAGAATCCCGATCGTTTTAGCCGGCAAGGGTGGAGGCATGCTTAAAACGGGGCGTTACTTGAGGTATTCCAAAAATCAGGAACTTGGTAGACTACATATGGCCCTCATGCAGAAGTTCGGAATCGATCAGAAATCCTACGCCAACTCATCCACTCCATTGCTGGGCCTCGATGGAAGCCCCTTTGATGAATTTCAAGAGCGTCCATTCGAAAGCTGGGTCAACAAAGCTCCAGGCACCATCACTGCTCAAGGGCGTTTGCGCATGTCCGATAACCTTGATGAAGCGAAAGTCTTTTATATTGATGTTGAAGGCAAGACTTCAGTCCGCATTGAAATTAGCTTTGGTGATTTCCATAGTTTCAATGTTGCTTATCATGTTGGCACCCCAATCAAGCTTTCTGGAAACAGTAGTGAAAAGAATGGACAGCTTGTCATCAATAAAATCACAGGCATAACTTCCCTTTTCGGCAACAGCAAGCCAGGCAAGGCCAACGGTTAAAGCGCTATTTAATCTTACCGAAAAGTTCAAGCAAGATCCAAAAAAGGGCACCACCATACAAATGGCAGTGCCCTTTAACTTTGATAATTTTACTTCTCGGTACTTACCCCACTTGTACCTTGACCACCTGATACAGGCGACCAGTGCATCGCACGAATCATCCAAGCCCCTTCCTCTTTTGCAAACACCACAGTCGCCCGTGTCATATAATGATCTACTGCCGGCCTTCCAACTTGCTTCTCGGATCCCTCAGCATAAAACATAGCAACCGCAACCTTACCAGGCTCAACAGGAACGATTTTTATATGCTTTGGCCTAATTGTGTTGTTTTCGATTTCATTAAATTCTGCATCCTTTTTGACGAAATTTAAAAATCCACCACTCGACCAGAACTCGTGAGATCCCTTGCTCGAAATCATTGAAGTCCAATGTTTCTTATTGTTAACCATCTCATACATTTTAAGCACTGTATTGGTAACTTCTTCAACATCCTTAGAACCATTTGCTTTGCCGTGATGATCAGCAAACGCTACACCATGACACCCGACAATAACCGTTAGTAGTAATAATAACTTCTTCATATTATATTTTTTTAGAATTAAACAAGCTGAAGAAAACCCTCCAGCAGACACTATCACTTATAAAACTTTATTAGATTATAAGACAATCTTTAAAAATATATATTTTGTTAATGTTAGCGAGTGAACTGATTAACAAGAGGTTATAATCGGCATCACCCCTTCTTGGGCACCTTAAAGTGGTGAAGAACATTTTTAATGAGGTCACTTAATGGCTTGTCATAGTACATTGCCCACGCGGTTGCTATTGATCCAGTATGAAAGACTTGACCTCCTTCAGGTCTCTTCCAATAAATAATTTCTGCAATTGTATCCCCTCCTCCTACCCTCTTCTTGTGACTCTCAGCATTAAAATCCAAAACGCTTCGATCGTCATGACTACTGGCTACAGTAACGATCCCTTCAGGTTCAACTAAACCTTTTAATTGAGGGTCACTAGTTGCTTTTAATATCGTTGATAATCTCACATCATATTCATGGCCAACAGCACCGATTGTGTCCGTTGCAAAACCAAACTCCTCACCTTTATCGAGTTTTATTTTATTTGGAGCACTAAATAGAAAATGATCAGGTATATCAACCTTGTAAGGCTTAAAGCTTCCCCCAGCCCATCCAATGCAAGTCAATCCAACTAATTTCCAAGCAGGGTATCCACAAAAACGCATTAAGCTACCACGCTTGAAATCATGACTATGGTAAAGCTCTCCCACCTTTGCCTGGGTCCGGCCGCCAATACTCTTTCCAAATTTCCTACACTCCATTACTTCGCCCGTCTCATCAAAACTCACCCGCCAGAACATTGTATTCCCAGACATAACAACAGCGCAACCTCCTCGTTTTAAATAACGGTCAAGACCATCATAAGCGCGACTCGACCAGTATTCACTGTGACCATTAATACAAACCGCCTTATAATCATTAAGAATTTCGGGATTCTTATCGAGGTCATGATCCGTAATGACATCGTATTCGTAATCGTGCTTATCTAACCAAAGGTGGAGAAACCTTTCACCGCGAAGAAGGTGACTATAACCACCACCTATATAAGTCTTGTTAGGCCCTGCAGCCGGCCATGGAACCTTCATCCCAATTTTATAAGTTGGCTGACCATTAAAATGATCACTATAACAACTGTACCTAGGAGCACTTGGATGACTATTAGCCAACCCTCCGGTTCCCATCTGAATTAAACCCAGAGCGTGATTAACAGGAAATGGAGTAGAGTTGTAAGCTAACCAAGTACTAGAGGACACTAAAACAAGTAATGGCGCTTTGGGCTTTGATTCAGCACGCCTCACAACAAAAGTAGAGTGATAGCGCTTCGGCTTACCATTAATATCAAAATCAAACCGCCCAGCATATACACCTGACGGGATTTCTTCTGGTAACTTGAACTTATGGTTCACCTCCCATCGAGCGTTATAGAGTTCATCGGCTGCAAGCCTGAGCCCATGACCACGATCAGCATCTTTTATCGGATCATATTCTTTATCATGACGATCTACCTTAACAGCATCAAAGGTCGGCCCACCAATCATCCATGTACCTCGGTTAATGATTTGGCCATCGTGAATTCCTGATTCTGAGTCAGCCACTCTTTCACCGCGCTCTTCCGAGAAGGACCAACAAGCCAATACACTATCTCCTTTTGGCACCGTTAAACCGCGATCCGCATACCGAATCTTTATTTGATCAACACTCAAAGCTCTACTGTACAGAGCCGACATCGCAACATCACCATTATAAAAATTCGACGCCAATCCCTCACTTCCGTAAGCACCAATTCTTAATGGAGTCTGCCCTGGTCTAACGACGCTAACGAAAGGGAATTCAGCTGCGACTTTTCCATTAATATAGATTTTTTTAATTTTACCGTCCCACGTCGCCACGACATGATGCCATTTTTGCTGTTCAATTAAGCCCGTAGGAGTTTGATGTATTGAACCCGAATCAAATTCTCCACCTGATCCGGTTAAAAATTCAATTCTACCATTTTGAAGAAATAAGCCTACTCCACTCTTCTTGGGGTAATCATGTTGGGTAATTAAACCCTGCCAACCATTCAAGTTAAAAGGACGAATCCAACACTCTATCGTAAGTTGAGACAAACGTCTATTTGATGGCAAGCCTTTTGAGACATTAACATAAGACCCAGGATGAATGGGCTGAGTTTTCGGCTCCTTAACTTGGAATATCTTAAGAACTGGATCATTATCGCGACTATCCGGATCTTTTCCAAGCTTAACAATACTCATCTTATAAGGACTACTACTACTGACGCGAAAGTTTATTTCGTCTCCGGCGGCAACACTCTTTTCCGAGTAGGCATGAAGGCCCGGCAACTGCACCGGGAGATGTGGAGGAATTAACTCTTGGTCTCTTTTTTTATGACCTTTAGACAATTGATACTTTGACAGCTTTTCCGATGAAAGATAGACCACGAGATCCGCAATTTCCTGAAGCTTAAAAAGATCACCAAAGACCTCAGGCATTAAAGAAACATTTGAATACTTAGCCGATTTTATTTTTTTAATAGGCACACTAACTTCCACTCCCGGCGCATTAGAGAGAACCAAATGTTTCTGAGTATCTTTAAGAATTAACCCAGCTGCGTCAGCTTCCTTCGTTTCAACTAATACTCTTTCATAGTACCGAGAAATTGATGAGCTAGGAAAAAGTATTGCCTCAAGAAGATCCTGTGCGCTTCTTATCGATCCAATACCAGTAAGATCAGGACCAAACTTCACTCCCTTTTCCCCCATGACGTGGCACGTCAGACATAATGATTTGGCCACATCATTAAAAATTTTATGTCCCCTCTCTGCATCTCCTTGAGGTAAAATTGCAGCAACCTCTTTGATACGTTTCGTCTGAAGAGCAATTTTTTGAGAATCCAGCTCAGTAGCTTCTGCCAATTTTATCTCCGGCATAACTTGAGCATAGGATGACTCTGCATCAACCAAAGCCATCTTACGGACCTGATCTGCAATCAAATTATTAGGTGGCAGGCTATCTGTATCCCCTATTTCAAAAAGAGCATAAGTAATGGCATGCTTCAAAAACTCATCAAGATCACCTGATGCAGCCTCCATTAGAGGCTTCACCGCATCAGGACTCCCAATCTTCCCAAGAGCCATGGCTGCAAGACGAACAAGATGGGGGTCATCACAACTAAGTATAGAGATGAGAGAGCTCACTGATCCTACATCCTGCCAAAGCCCAATACTATGAATAGCTGCTGCAATTACTTTAGGATTTTCATCATTTAAAAAACCTCTAACCGATTCACGAGCAAAATGACCAGGAATTCGGTGCAGAGTCCAAATGGCTGGAATCCGAGCCTTAGATTCTATTAATTGGTCAATATTTTTTTTAACAGCCAACGCATCAATTGACCGACTAACAACTAAAGGTCGATCATCAGAAAGCCATTGAACTCTGGGACTTTTCCAATCCATTCTAAGTCCTCGAGGGTCTTTAACTTCAGGAGATCCCCGTTTTTCAATTCTGTAAATCGAACCTAATACGTGAGGCTTTGCGACTTTAGAAGTCGGGCAACAAATCATATACCAGCTGCCAGTATCAGCCACTAACAAACTTCCATCAGCGTCCTCTATCACATCAGTCGGATGAAAATCATTCTGGTCACTCTCAAGAAAAATTTCATTAGTCGAGGCATAGCTTGACCCATTCAAAGTAAGTCGATGTCTAGAGATACGGCGCAGATTAAAGTTTGAACAAAGAAGATCTCCTCGCAGACCAAGAGCATTGTTCCTAGGCATCACTATTCCAGAAGGAGCCGCAGGACCCATTTGAGATAAGATCGGCAATAATCCGCCTGTACTAGGATGAGGCAAAAGGACCCGGTCGTTTTTTCTTCCATAAGCCCCACCATAAATAGCATGTAAAATACCGTCACGTTTACCTGGACCAGAAAGATCAAAGAACGTTCCGCTCAAAAACCGGTCACCATTTTCACTAAAAGCAATACCGACAGGGTTATTCATACCACCCGTAATAACCACTTCAAGTCCGGTCCCGTCCGGTTTGGACCGATAAATATGAGCAGCACTTGATTTAAAAGTTTTACCATTTGCAAGGACATGCGATTGAGGGTCAAAGGCTCCCTTGCACCAGTAAAAGTATCCATCCACCCCCATGTATGGACCATGCAAATCGTTTCCACAGCCTTCTATGGAACCGCCATTAAACCAACTGGTCTTTTCATCAGCCACATGATCACCATCAGTATCCTGAAGTTTCCATATGTGAGGAGGCGCTCCAACATAAACTGAACCTTCATGCACAAGGATCCCTTCGGGGAAAGGTAACTTATCAGCGAAGACCGTCGAATCATCAAATATTCCATCCCCATCCTTATCGACTAACCTTAGAACCCGATGAGTCGGATTATTGAGCTGAGCCGGAGCATTGTCAGTGTTACCTGAACTATCAGTCACGTAAAGCACTCCATCATTGTCAAAGCTCATATGAATCGGTCTTTGAACCAAAGGGGGAGCAGCTATTTTTTTTAGGGAATATCCATCAGCAATAGTAAAAGTGTGTGGCTCAAATGATACCGTCTCCCCCTTGCATAAGAGGGCCGTCATTAAATACAACTGAACTAAGAGTAAATATTTTTTAAACACCAAAAATTATTTCCCAGGTCTGAATTTTATTTCCTTACTCCAAGATTCCCACATCTTACCAAGCTCCTTAGTCTTCTCAGGATTAACCTTAGCAAGGTTATTGACCTCTGAGGGATCTGCTTTTAAATCGTAAAGCTCCCAAGATGAACGCCCTTGCCTTACCGCCTTCAAGTCACCTTGCCTTACCGCATTAGCGCTTCCAAAGTGCCAATAAATCTCCTTGTGAGATTCCCTTGTCTTTCCATGGAAAATTGGGAGTAATGATTTACCGACCGGGTCCTTCGTCTTATTGCCATTAATTGTCTTTGGATATTTGGCTCCAGTGATGTCTCTAAAAGTGGCCGATATATCAATGATATGACCGACCTGATCCGTCATCCCTGGTTTAATAACTCCTGGCCAATGCGCAATGAATGGCGTCCTCGTGCCTCCTTCGTAATCAGTCGACTTGAATCTTCTGTATGGAGTATTACTGGCATTCGCCCATCCAACTGAAACCGTTCTATAACTTTCGACAGGACCTGGTGGTATATTTGGCGTCGTGTTGGGTTGTTCTGGACACGCCCCATTATCTGTTAGGAAAAGAATCAATGTATTTTCCCATTTTTTCAACTCCTTCACCTTGGCAAATAGACGACCAAGGTTCTGGTCAACTCTATCAATCATAGCCGCGTAAACAGCCATCTTTAAATCTTCTTCGTCCTTTTGTTTCTCAGAGAGATCTTCCCAGGCCTTTGAGGCTCGCTCGCTTAACTTATGATTTGTCCCGATGATTCCCATCTTGTTCATCCTAGCGAAACGCTGTTTACGAATCTCGTCCCATCCAATCTTGTATTTACCCCTGTACTTGGCTATGTCCTCGGGCCA
>JAOFDG010000028.1 GCA_028033615.1 Verrucomicrobiales bacterium
TCCTCAGTTTTTTTTAATCTGTGTCCCTACTTTTTCAGAAATCTTATAATGCCAACCAGAAACGATGTTCTGAACTTTTTGCGATAGGCCATTCGGCCACTGGATAATAAGTTCTTCAGGATTCCCCCAGGAAGAAGGCCAACCAAAATGGGTAATTGGTTCAGCTCCACTCATGTAGCCGCGAGAACTAGTGACGATACGATTAATTATTTTTCCATTAGGCATCTTCATTTTTAGTCTCGCTCCTAAACCAAAAGAATTGCTGTTAACACCCTTCAGACTGATGAGGACAGATGGGGCAGAATTGGGAGAGGGTTTCTTTTGTGAAAGATGACTATTATTTTTATAAATACCGACAGGGTCGTTCATATTGTTGACAATAATATCAAGGTCGCCGTCCCTATCTATATCAGAGAAGACAGCACCATGGCTGACAGTTTCATCGTCTATTCCCCACGCTTCGCTAGTGTTATCGAACTTGAAATTTCCTAGGTTTCGAAAGGCTAAGTTCTTCTCTTTGAACCTTGGCGAATCAAGAAACATTTTTCTTAACTCCTCAGAACTGGCACCACCTTGACTCGCTTGTTGCATTCGGATCGTACGGTCCGAGTCTTGCACATTCCTTTCAATCCCATTCGTGAAAAAAACATCCTCAAAACCATCATTATCAAGATCCCCGAATATGGCAGCCCAAGTCCAATCCGTACTATCGATACCAGCGTGAAATGCCACATCAACAAATTTGCCAGTACCAGTATTTACATGCATCACATTCCGCATGTATTGACGCGGTTCAAGGTTATCAAGGAACCATGCTGTATCGATCATTGCGCCCATCATAGTCTTCTGCTTGAAGTGTGTGGTCGCCGACATATCGGTACTAAGGTAGTCAAAAAGACCATCATTATTGATGTCTGAAAAATCAGACCCCATCGAATTCCAAGACGTATAGGCCAAGGCCTCCTCTGTAACTTCGGTAAACGTTGAGTCTCCATTATTCCTGTAAAGGTGATCAGGTGTGTGAAAGTCATTCGATACATATAAGTCAGGCCAACCATCTTCATTGTAGTCCCACCACACAGCAGCCAGACCATGCTCTCGGGCAATATTAATGCCTGACTTACGAGTCACGTCGACCAGTTTAGGCATTCCGCCTTCTGCTATGCCCTCATTCCGAAAGAGACGATCGTAGGTTCCAAGCTCACGAGGAAGGCCGTCTATCATTACAAACTGGTCAGCCTGTGTTGGGTGAGCTCTGACTATTCCTTTATCATCTTTTTGAGTGAGTACTTTACCATCAAAAATTTCATTCATTGAAATGAGTCTTGTAGCCGTTCGATAAAAGTCCAGGTCGCCGTCCCCATCATAATCTGCAAAAGCGACCATCGTAGGCGCTCGCAATGGATTCTTTGATCCTCCGACAAAGCCACCATTGAATGTACCGTCTCCCTGATTCATGTAGATCTCATCAGAGTTTCCTTTGTTACAAACATAAAGATCTAATGACCCGTCATTATTGATATCAGCAAAAGCTGCACCCGAACCCCATGACTTGGTATCTGCTATTCCAGCTCTCTCCGTGACGTCCTCAAACTTCCAGGGTGACGTCTGTCTAAAAAGCTTGTTGGGCCCATCTTGAGAAACCAAAAAGAGATCCGGTAAACCATTATTATCAAAATCACCTACCGTAAGACCTGCTCCACTGAGAAGATAATTCTTAATATTCTCGTCATTGAGTTGATTGTGAAAATCGATTCCTATAGATGGACCCTCTATCTTTTCAAAGAGCTGCTCGTCTTTTGCCTCTTCATTATTTCCTTGAAGAGCTCTCCTCTCAACCCAATCATCAACCGTAACGAAAGGTTCAATCCTCCATTCGTTTTTAGAATTTGTAACTGTAAAATTTGCAACTCCCTTTTCAGATTCAGGGCCACCACAAGAACACAGTATAAAGGACAGAGAAACTAAAAGGATTCGTTTTGGCCTCATCATGTAATTCATTAATGTTATCGACATATAACTCATTTTTGATGGCATTTCCTTAAAGAAAATTAGCTATCACAAGAAACTAAAAATACTGTATATTGTTTAAAAAGAAGCTTATAGCTAAAAAATAAAGCCAACTCCCCAAACTTCTCAAAATGATCTCCAAAATCAAACTAAAGTTATTAAGCTTTGGTGCACTCTTTATCGTTCCACTACCACTCACCGCGAGCCCTGTCACTATCAACGAAATTCATTACGATGAAGATGACAAAACGCTCCGAGCTGAATTTATAGAAATATATAATAATAGTGACGAGAATATTGATATCTCATCTTGGTATTTTTCTGATGGCATTGATTACACGTTTGAAGCGGGGACTATCTTGAATGCTCATTCTTATATAGTGGTTGCAGAGAACCCAAGTACATTGGATGAGATCTTTAATTTTAGTGATGCCCTTGGACCATTCGCTAACGACACAACTCTAAAAAACTCTGGCGAAAAAATTGTTCTTAGAGACTCTGAAGGAAAGAGAATCGATGAGGTGGATTATTCTTTGGGTTTTCCATGGCCCACTGTAGGAGACTTAAAGGGAGCGGATGAAGCAAGTCCATCCATCGAACTTATTAATCCTTCGCTAGATAATAATCTCGGAGGAAGTTGGCGTGCCTCAGGATTTCCTGTAACGACAGCCACTGTAGCTGGTGGCCCAAAAAAGTTTATCGTCTCTGGAGATGAATGGCAGTACCTTGATAATGATTCTGATCTGACCGGAACTGACTGGACAAAAGATTCAACAAACAATGGGGAATGGAAGAGCGGACCTTCTCAGCTCGGTTATAATGAAGGTGATGAAGCAACTCTCGTCGGAGATGGAGATGGAGACTTCACTACAGCTCCAAGAGCGATAACTACCTACTTTAGAAAAAGCATCGAAGTCTCACAAGTGGACGGTTTTTCAAGTATGCTATTCCGACTTGTCCGTGATGATGGAGCCGTGCTCTATGTGAATGGGGTCGAAGCTTTCCGAGATTCTATGCCTGCGGGACCAATTGATGCGGAAACTTTAGCATCGAGGAGTCAAGGAGGATCAAACGAAAGAAACTTTTTCGAACACAGCGTATCTCCAAGCTTATTCATTAACGGTACAAATGTGATCGCGGTCGAGGTCCATCAACGAAGCGCCAATAGTAGTGATATAAGTTTTGACCTTGAACTTATAGGTGAAGTTGGAGGAGAAATTTCTAATGCCAGTCCTACTCCCGGGTCCAGGAACCGGTCCTATTCTTTAAAAGCCCCGCCACAAATTAGACAGGTCAATCACGGGCCACTAGAACGCGAACTTGAAAGAGACAAGACCATTATTTCAAACGAAGAAGTTCTCATTACGGCCAAGGTTACAGATAGCGAGGGCATATCCAGGGTATCTCTTGAATACCAAGTTGTTGAGCCAGGAAACTATATCGAGATAGAGGATCCTGAATACAAGAGCCAATGGAGTGTCCTTCAAATGGTCGATAACGGTACAAACGGAGATGCTCAAGCCGGAGATGATATCTTTACCGTCAAGATGGCAAAGTCATTGCAAAAAAATAGACACCTTATCCGATACAGAATTCTAGCGACAGATGTAACGGGAATCTCCATACGAGGACCTTATGATGACGATAACAATCACAACTTCGCCTACTTTGTATATGATGGGACTCCTGACTGGAGTGGGTCAGTAAGAAGAAATGGATCCAAAATCACTTTTCCAGGATCTCTGATGTCGAGCGTACCTACCTATTTCCTATTAACCAAAGCATCATCAGTAACTGCATCTCAGTTTGGAGGTTATGGAGGGTCTGAGTATCAATGGAAAGGAACTCTCGTTTATGATGGTAAAGTCTATGACCATATAAGATACCGTCCAAGGGGAGGAGTTCATCGTTACCAGTACGGTAAAAATTTCTGGAAATTTGACTTCAACCGAGGAAGACGTTTTCAGGCTAGAAACAGAGCTGGAAATAAGTACAAAACTACATGGGACAAGTTGAACTTTTCCTCAATTGTTCAGCAAGTAAATTTTAATCACCGTGGGGAACAAGGGCTCTTCGAAAGCGTTGGCTTTAAACTCTTTGAATTATGCGGTGTTGAGGCATGCAATACCCACTACTTGCAATTTTACGTTATCGATGAAGAGAGCCCGACGGGTAATGATCAGTACAGTACTGACTACTATGGACTGTTTCTTGCCATAGAACAAATGGATGGACAATTCCTTGACGAACATGGAATGCCAGACGGTAACCTTTACAAAATTGAAGGGCATAACGGAACATCAAATAACCAAGGACCAACACAGGTCAAGAACCGGTCTGATGTTTCCAACTTTATCAGAGGCTACCGCAATCAAAATCCCAACGCTGACTGGTGGCGAGAAAATTTAGATGTCGAAAAATACCTAAGCTATAGGACGATCGTAGAGGGCATCCACCACTATGACATCGCTTATGGAAAGAATTACTATTACTACCATAATCCTGAAACCAATAAATTTCAGGTCCACCCTTGGGACCTTGATCTGACATGGGCCAATAATATGTATGGTAATGGGAATCATGATTTCAAAAATAAAGTTGCAAACAACTCAGCTTTCAGGACTGACTACAGAAACAGAGTCCGCGAAATCATGGACCTCATATATAATGAAGATGAGGGATACAAGCTCATTGATGAGATGGCTCATGATGTTTGGTCTCCAGAAGGGCCAACACTAGTCGAAGCGGATCGGCGCCTATGGGATAACAACCCAAGGCTCAATCACAAGGATCGTTACTACGACGTTGCTTCTACTAAGAACTTTGCTGGTATGATGGAGGTTTTAAGAAGATATATTACTTCCAGAGGTAATTGGATGCGCTCGAGTATCCTTAGAGATACTAGCTCAATTCCCCAGAAACCAACAATTACATTAACTGGTAATCAAAATTTTCAAGTAGACGATCTAAAGTTTTCATCTAGTAATTACCGCAGCCAATCTAATAGTAATTTTGCCGCCATGGAATGGCGTTTGGGAGAAGTCTACAATCCAACGATTGAAGGCTACATGGCAAAAGATCCCTACATTTATGAAATCCAGAATCCAGTGCTCTCAGGACAAATAGAAGGTTTTAATTCTAATTATCAATTCTCACCTACAGATGCCAGAGTCGGCAGAACTTATAGAGCTAGAGTAAGACATCAGGACGAAGAAGGCCGGTGGAGTCACTGGTCAGAACCTATTCAATTCAAAGTCGCAAACCCAGACACTATTGACTACGTCAACGCTCTTAGAATTACCGAGATTAATTACCACCCAAAAGGAGCTAGCCAATCTGAAAAAGACAAAGGCTGGACCACCTCTGACTTTGAGTACATAGAAATCCAAAACATTAGTGATAAAGATTTAGATCTCGCAAATCTAAGATTAACTAAGGGAGTCGATTTTGACTTTGAGGCAGGAACCATTTTAAAAAGCAATCAGTACATCCTGGTTGTTAGAAATAGGATCGCTTTTGAGTCCCGTTTTGGTACAGGGTTACCTATTGCAGGAGAATGGGATGAGGGCAACAAGCTCGACAATGCCGGTGAAAATATAAAGCTTTCATACGGTGCTGGCACACCAATTATAGAATTCAGCTATGATGATAAAGAGCCTTGGCCTGTAGGTGCTGACGGTGACGGGTTTACTTTAAATCTAAAGGACCCCAAAACTATTTCTCAAGAAAATCATGGGGTAGTTTCTAATTGGTATCCAGCAGTTACCTCACCTGGGTCGGAAGGAAAAAACACTGCAGTAACTTTCGAGTCTTGGGCATCGAGTAATGGCCTTGCCCCAGCTGTATCAAAAATCGAGGACCCTGATGGGGACAGTATGGTTAACCTAATGGAATATGCTCTCAATTCGAACCCAACGGTGTCCTCCAGAGCAGACCTTCCTAAAATAGAAATACAAAATTTAGATCTTGAGGATCAACCCAAAGACTACATCACTTTTAGCTTTACCCGTCAGGGGCAAAGTAGTGATCTCGTATATTCAGTGGAAGTTTCTGAGGACCTGAAGGAATGGAAAAAAGAAATTGCTATATTAGAGTCAAAGACAATTAATGCCGACAGCACCGTCAAAGAAATGTGGAGATCTCCTGTAGATATTAAAGAAAATTCAAAGTTGTTTTTCCGACTGAGTATAAAAAACTAAAAAACCTGTGGGAGGATATTCCCACAGGTTATTAATTAGTTAAGTAGCGGCTGAAATTATTTCGATGCAAGCATTGCGTCAAAAGTCTTTCTAAGAGTCCATGATCTAGTAGTCATGCATTTGGACTGATTTACCATTTTCATAGCACGTCCGAGCATTTCTTTTTCTTTATCTGACACTGATCCTTTGGGCATTGTCATTAGGGCGTGGGCTGTTACTTCATAAACTGCTGCACAAGCCTGATGTTGTCCGTGGTTAAAAAGTGGAACTGCTTTATCTATTGCAACCTCAATAAGTTTTTGACTGCTAGTTGATGCCTGCTTTTTTTCCGGCGGAAGTAGTACTTTATCAATTACATGGATAACTCCATTACTAGCGTTGATGTCAGTAGCAATAACTTTTGATTTGTTTAAAAATAAACCGGCTTTCTTTTTCTTAACCTTAATATCTTGTTTGTTAATTGCGGTAGCTTTGTCCAGTGTAACTGCAACTTTGGCAGGCACTTTTCCACTAACAACATGGTAGGTTAGAATGTTAATTAGCTTCGCTTTATTCTCAGGTTTTAGGAGGGATTCAACAGTACCCTTGGGGAGTTTGGCAAACGCCTCATCATTTGGAGCAAAGACTGTAAATGGGCCATCACCTTTGAGAGTATCAATAAGTCCAGCAGCTGTAAGAGCAGCAGCCAAAGTTTTGAAATTTCCGTTACCTACTGCAGTGTCGATAATATCTTTGCTGTTTTCTTTTGAAAACGCTGAGCTCAGAAGAATACTCGCTGAGGCGAATGTACTTATAATTAGATTTTTCATGATTTAAAGAATCGGTTAATTACTTAGATGGTGGAAGAAGCACTGAATCAATGACATGAATGACTCCATTACTAGCCTTGATGTCTGTTGCTATTACCTTAGATTTATTGAGAAATAAACCGTCTTCCTTCTTGTTGACTTTAATATCTTTCTTATTTACAGCAGTAGCTTTTTTGAGCGTTACTGCCACCTTCGCAGGGACTGCTCCACTGACCACGTGGTAAGTAAGAATATCTACAAGTTTAGCTTTATTCTCTGGCTTTAAAAGCGACGCGAGGGTTTCTTTAGGAAGTTTGGCGAACGCTGCATCATTGGGGGCAAAAACGGTAAATGGTCCTTTGCCTTTGAGAGTATCAACAAGTCCTGCTGCTGTAAGTGCAGCTGCAAGTGTTTTGAAATTTCCATTGCTTACAGCGGTATCAACGATGTCTTTCTTTTTATGATGATCAGCTAATGATGATCCTAAGAAGATTGAGGTTACTGCGGCAGCAGTGAGTAGAGTTTTAAATATTTTCACGGTTAATTTTCTTGGTTTGAGTTGGTTTTAATTTTTCTTAACCAAGGAGTTGGTTAATTGGATTGAAAGTTAAAACGCATCCATTTTTAGTTTGGATCCGAAAAAAATATTGAGTCCATGAACTAAACTCTAATTTCAAAGAAAACTCCGGCTAATAGCATTATTTCTACTTCAAAATATTTTCGATAGTCTCTTGAAAATGAAAATCTTTCGTCAGCTTCCTAAAGCTGGCGAGAAATATTGAGCCATTAGGCGCGCGCTATTCGGGCAGTGAAACCCCACCCGGTAAAAACTTAACTAAACGATCATTCTTCACAGAATTTCCAGGAGTAGCCCGACCGTTAGAAACTTCTTGATTCAACTTTTTAAGGAGTTCTTTTACTTTCTCTGGGTTCTCTTTGATCAAATTATTCTTTTCACCTTTGTCTGATTTTAGATTAAAAAGCTGTAGGGGTGGGAGTTTTTGTTTTTTTGCCGCTGGCTCTCTAGGAGCACTCCAACCACCACTTCCAGCCGACAGACAAAGCTTCCAATCTCCCTCACGAAAAGAGAAAGACCCCCCAATCGAATGACTAATGAGCGTTTTGCGAGTGGTTTCAGATTTTCCCTGAAATGCTGGTATTAGACTAAAGGAATCTTCGCCGATATTACCTTTTTTTGCAGGATTTTTACCAATCACATCTCTCATAGTGGCATAAAGATCAGTGAGGCAAGCCAAGGCATTTGTTTTCTGACCTGAAGCAATTCCTTTGGGCCATCTCGCAATCATGGGCACACGATGCCCCCCCTCATAGATGTCTGCCTTATGGCCTCGATATCCCGCACTCGGATCATGCCCATTTTCCTTGAGCAATGGAAAATTTCCTTCCGGAGAGCAGCCGTTATCACTAGTAAAGAATACTAAGGTGTTTTCATCTATTCCAGCTGCCTTAACAGCTTTGAGTAACTCTCCCATATGATAGTCAACCTGCATTACAAAATCGGCGTAGGGATTCAGCCCACTCGCATCTTTGAACGGAGCAACAGGGACAATTGGCGTGTGCGGTGCCGGCAACGGCAAGTAGAGGAAAAAAGGATCACTTGTCTTGGCTCTTTTTTTAACGTAATCAATACTTTTATCAAAGAGATGAGGTAAAACTTCATCAATTTTGAAGTCAGGGCTAATTGGCCCTTTGCGGTACCAACCGTATTGGTCTTGACCTTTAGTAACTCCTTCCTCCCTCACAGGAATTGCTGTAATTCTACCAGTGTCAACCCATGTGTAGGGAGGCATATCCAAGGACCCACAGTGCCCGTAGTAGCCTTTGAACCCATTAATATCCGGTCCATTCTTTACTGGCTTCGTGAAATCAATTTTCTTTCCTTTACCTATTCTCCCCCAGTCCCACCCGAGATGCCATTTTCCGATCATCTGAGTATGATAACCAGCACCCTTGAGAAGATGGGCAACGGTTTCTCTAGTGGCTGGTATTAGGTGATCACTGGTACCACTTAAAACACCACGAGCGAGCCGAGATCTCCAATTATACCTCCCGGTCAATACGCCGTATCGAGTCGGTGTGCAAACTGCACTCGAGGAATGGGCATCAAAAAAAGTAATGCCTTGATCTGCCATCGACTGAAGATGAGGCGTCTTGATTTTGCATTCTGAATTAGTCGGAGAAACATCTCCAATTCCCAAGTCATCGGCCATCACAAAAATGACATTAGGTCGAAGCAGCTCTTCTTTTGAATGAACAGTAAACGCAAAGAGAGCTAGAAAAAATAGGGTTGAGTAAGAAATTTTGTGCATTGAAATTTTTTAGTGTCTTCAATTATAGACACTTTTCTTATGTATGGACCACAAATAAAAACCGAGGTTTCTAATCACCTTCACTTATTGATGGAGCAATCTAGCTAGGATCCTATTTCCCAGCATTATTTGACTCTAAAAGCCATGATAAATTGAAACGAGCCATCCAATCTTTACCTGCTAGTAAGTAAACAAAACCTTCACTTGGGGTTCCTTTTCGACCCGCAGCAATCCAAGTGTAGTTACCTGGCCCTTCTTTAATAAGGCGATGAACTGGCCAGCTTTGGCCGCCATCAAAGCTAACCCAAACCGTAATATCAGTCCGGGTCTCTCTATTTCCAGGGGAACTAAAGAGAAGGATGTCCCGGTCTTCATAAGGTAAACGTAAAAGCCCTGCCTTACACCCGTAAACGTCTGGTGGGCCATCAAATAATTCATCATCTTCATGTTCTCCTACCCATGTTTCACCGGCATCATGACTATAAGCAATGCGTCGGTTTCCTGGACGCATGTGAGTTCTGGAATTGTGATAAATTTTTCCATTACTTAGCTCAACTAACCCAGACTCCCCAGTCCCGGCTATCGGAAATGGTGCTGAAGAATTCCAGCTCTTACCTCTATCATCACTATAAAGCGCCATAGCGTAGAGATCATTGAACCGCTTTTTATTCTTTCCCTTATTTAAATATTCTGGAAACACTCTTGCTGGCATCAGTAGACGTCCCTTTTTAAGTCCATTTTTAATCGTCACCCCCGGGTCACAGGCTCCATTAGTCGCAGGCGTCCAGCCATCTTTTCCTGCTTTAATTTGAGTTTCTTCCATCTTCCACGTCTTACCATGGTCTTTGCTTCGAAAAAGTTTTTGCGCAGTCTTTAGAGTCGTCATGAAAACCATGATGTCTCCTGTCACCTCATCAACCATTACATTCCCAAGGCCGGTCCAATTATTATTTGGATACCTTCCATCATCACTCATATCTCCATCAACTTTAATCATATTTCCCACCTTCGATTCCTTTGTCCAAGTCTTGCCACCGTCAACGCTTCTCTTAATACTAACATATCTTGATTCATCAGTACCAGAACCTTGACCTTTGAATACGAGAACCGATCCATCCATAGCAACGACGACTTGACCCGTCGGAACCTCCTCATCCCAGACTTGAAAGAATGGATTCTGTTTTACAATGTCTTCTGGGATTTTTAGGGGTGATTCTTTTGCAAAGAGTGATCCAGTCAAGCATGAGAGAACAAGAAGATGAACGCTTCGAAGTTTAATTGAATTAATTAATATTAATTTCATTATCTTTTTTTAAATTAAAGATTGGACCATTTATCATAAATTGAAAATGGTGGGCAGGGAAGGATTCGAACCTTCGAAGGCATAGCCAGCAGATTTACAGTCTGCCCCGTTTGACCGCTTCGGTACCTACCCATTATTTGGTGAGGGGAGGGAGATAAAAGCTGAAAAAATACTTTTTTGCAAGCATTTTTACTATTTCTTGGACTCTTGATCGGGGATTTCTCCAAGATTCAGTACTTTTCTTTGTACCAATTGGTACCTTCCCCCCTTACCAACAGACTCATAATCCTTGGCCTTTTGCTTAGCTATTCCACTTCTATCATAAAAATGGACCTGACCTTTGCCCTGAACGGTACCTACTGAGCCGTTAACAATTAGGGCTGTCCCCTCATCAATTCCTATACCTAGGAGCTGAGGGTAGGTCTCAATTACAGATGAAAGATCCTTGAAGCGATTCCTTTCCGCAAAGTGTTGATCAATAGCTACTCCACTTAAAAACCCAAGGCCCTTCTCGTAACCTTCTGCCATCATGTCACGATTACCTAGAGGATTACCTCGGACTAAATACTCAGCCTGAATAGACGCTCCTGCAGAGCTACCCATTATAACTCCTCCCTTATCTAGAACATTATGCATCAATTTTAAAGCCTTAGTGTCATGGTAAGCATCTACAAAATTCCATTGCCGACCACCACCAAACCAAATGCCTGTTGCTTTTCTAAGAACATTTAAGTATTTCTCACTATCTACCTCGCTAATTTTTCTACCAGGAAGAACTGTCACTTCTTTAGGACCAAATTTTTCAAAGGTTTTAGCAATGGCGCTGCTCTGAGGGATCATTGAATCAGGAACAGCTGTAGGGAGTACGACGATTGATGCTTCATTACCTCCAGCTAATTGAATGAACCTCTTAACGGCTAATCTCGGCATTGGACCTCCTCCAATAATAATGAGACTTCCTTTATCAAGCCTGGGCGGAGAAATTACTTTTTTAGGAAAGTCTGGTCCATTTCTATCAGCGGCAGCAAATCTCAAAGCTGTTAAATCTGCTCCTCGGCCATTTGGTTTTAATTTAATAGTTTTTTGTTCTTTAAATTCAGACTCCTTGAGAACAATAACAACTTCACCCTCTCCAATAGATCTGATACTACGATTCGAAAGAATAAGGCTCGATCTCTTACTTATCCGATAAAGAACTTTGCCTCCTTGTTGTTGAATATCCTCAGAATCTTCTAGGACAATTTGTGCATCTGGAAAAATCCCAGAGGCGGTAAATTCATGAACAACTCTTCCACCGGCACCCAATACCGTATTTCGAGAAAGAAACAGTCGGAAAGCTTCCATCTCTTTAATCTTTTTGAATTTGGGCAATTCGTCACCAACCAACCAAATCGCATTTGCGGTTTCAATACCAGATACCAACTCGTCACTCTCTATATGAAGGGATTGTATATTTTTGATTCCTTGAGCAATAACCTTATCCTTAAAATCCTTAACTTGAGAATCCACTTCTTCAGAAGAGTTAAGTGAAATTATTAGAACTACTGCGTCGTTACCTGCAATCTTGGAAAATTCTTCAACTGCCTCATCCTGTATGGTTTCTGCAGAAAGAACCAAAGATCCCGAAATTCCTGCGGGATCAATCCTGTTAGCACTTACTAAAATAATCGAAAATAATAGGATTAGAGATTGGAACCCTATTCTAAAAATTGGCATTTTGCCTTGAAGTTGAAGAGGTTTAATCCTTCTTAGGTCGATTCCAATAGATGACGACATTTTTAGTAGCTCGACCCGCAGCAATGATCTCAGGTTTTCCGTCTCCATCAAGATCTCTCACTTTAAGGTCCTCACAAGACATTCCATTATCGTCGAGTGTGTGAGTCTTCCATGCATCATCTGCTTTAGAATAAATTCGGATACCAACCTTTCCATTCTTGTCAGGGTTACGCCATCCAGCAATTACTTGTAGGTCGCCGTTTCCAAGAACATCAGCTAACGCAAGAGCATGACCCTGACTCAGTGTATCATCAAGCACGGTTCTCTTTGGAGCTTCATCATTAGATTTTGGAGGATCATAAACAACCAGCTCATTACCATGTAATGGCTCTATCGCAGCAATGATTCCTTTGTTCGCATTTCCACGGAAGGCACGAACTTCTCCAACTCCTTTTGAATTAGGATTCTTAACCATATGCACCGATTTCCAAGGAGTATCATTGTTGCCTTTGTTAACGTAGCGTATTCCCTTAATTCCTTCCTTACCTCCAAGAATAATTGCTTCCTCATTATTATCTTCGCTAAAAGCAATAAGATCAAAATTGTGTGTAATGTGAAAACTAGCATCTACTAACTCAATATCCCAATTGCCTTCTTTAGCCTTATCTCCGAGTGCAGGAACATAAGCTAGAAGACGGACCGGTTCTCCTTCCCCTCCCTTATTTCCCCTACCGTGCAGAGGAAGAACTAAAAGACGGTAGTCTCCTGTAGAATCAGTATGGTCACTCAATTCATTTTCGCCAATTCTCATCCAATGCATTCTGTGAACCGTTGGTTCGTGAGAGTTCATCTTAACAGAAGCCCAAGGAGTAGTTGGGTCTTCAGGGCGAATTAAAAAATGTACTGAACCTGATTTAGAAGCATCACTAGTCTCACCAGGACTCCAGTTGGCTCCAACGGCTACTTCTACCTTACCATCACCATCAATATCTCTTGCCGCAATACAGACGTTATCAAGAAAACGGGTCCCTACACGAGGATTCAAATTTTCTGTCATGACAAACCTTTTCCAGTCTCCGTTACGGTACCAAGCAACCTGAGACTTATCAGCGAGTAAAATATCTAGTTTCTTGTCACCATCGACGTCACCAATGGCAAGACCATAGCCAATTGAAATTTTGTCATCAATGACCTGCCTTTCAAAGCTGAGTTCAGCTTTTAATAGGCTCGAAAATAAAATGGGAAAAGCTAGATAAACTAACTGAAAATAGTGACTAAATAAGGACATACTTAGTACATTATAAAATGTCAGGCCATCTGTTAAGTTTAAAAAACAAGAACTTTAAAAAAGAATTACACATCCAGTCATGGACACCAAGGCCTCACTCTGTTATGAAGCGTAAATAATGCTTCAATCCCTATCAATACTAATTGCGATTCCCTTATTACTGGGAAGTTGTAATTCCCTGAGATTTGGAAAGGTAAAGGAGCATTCTGAAATATCACTACCCAATTCTTGGTCAGTTCCCTCAAAAGCATACAGTGGCAAAGTTGAAAACAATTGGCTAAAAAGCCTTAACGATAAAAGGGTGATCAAAATAACTGCAGAAGCTCTTAAAAATAATTATAACTTAAAGGCTTCAGCACTCCTCCTAGAGTCAGCGAAGGAGGGTACAATTATCGGTAAATCAGCTCGCTTACCATTTATCAACCTTGGCGGCTCAGGAAGCCGGTCCAGAAATAATGAAAATACTCGAGAGTACAATTCAAATTATGGTTTAACGCTGGCAGCATCATGGGAACTAGATCTATGGGGTAGATTAAAAAATCTTGACTTAGCTAGTCGTGAAAACCTACTTCAGGCAGAAGCTGATTACAAAGCGGCTAGGTTGTCTTTAGTAGCAAACACAGCCAAATCATGGTTCAACTTAATTGCCGCACAACAACTTTTAGATCTGGCAGAAAAAACTAAAGAAAGCTATGTGGCCAATGCTCGGATCATCGAACGCAACTATAAGGCAGGCGATCAAACTGCGAGCCCGTTAGCCGTACAGTTTGCAAGGAATAACGTAGCTTCAGCAGAGAGGAATCTTATCAATCAGAAGCTATCAAGAGAAGAAGCTGCAAGATCTCTTGAACTTCTTCTAGGAAAGTACCCTAGTGGTGAATTCGGTAGTGGAAACGAATTACCCACAATGAAAAAAAATGTTCCTGCCGGCTTGCCCTCAGGGCTTCTTATTAGGAGGCCAGACTTGGTATCAGCAGCGGCTGAGGTACGCGAATCCGCTCAGAGGGCTGAGGCCTCAGTAAAAGATCTTCTTCCATCATTCTCACTCACAGGCAGGGGTTCAAGTTCGGGCAGAAAACTTGACCAGTTCATTCTGGACCCAGAGACCATCGTCTGGAGTACAGCAACTTCGCTCGCTCAAACCCTTTTCAGAGCTGGATCTCAAAGGGCAAGCGCAAGAATCGCACTTCAACAAAACGAGAGATCTATACGTCAATTCTCCTCAGCAATCCTTCGAGCTCTTAGAGAAGTAGAGTCCGCACTCGCTACTGAAAAATCATTAGCAGAACAGAACAAGTATTTATACACTGAACTAAGGCAAGCCGAACTAGCCGAAAAACAAGCAATGCGAGACTACTCTGAGGGCCTCATTAACATCATTTCAGTTCTAGAAGCACAGCGAAGAGCTGTCGCCTCAAGAAGAGCTATGATTTTTCTTAAAAATCAGAGACTGCAAAATAGAATCGATTTACACCTCGCGCTGGGTGGAAGCTTTAACTAAAGCTTTTTTACCATCAAATTTCTTACGGAGAATTCTTGTCCGTGATCTTGAATAGCAATCTTTCCACTGTCGGCAAGCTTTTTAGCTTTAGGCTTTTTAGCAGCAAGGTCCAATCCATCCTGAACAGTCTTACCGTTCAAGATAACTGTAAGCTTACCTTCTTTAATCATGACCCTCATATTATTCCATTCACCGGCTGGCTTTGAGGCATTTGCAAGAGGACCTGAAGTTTGGATGACTCCACCTAAATCATGTGGCCCAAGTTTCTTCTTCCCGTAGCAATCAAGGATTTGAACTTCAAAACCATGAGCAGTTGCATCGGATTCGTCATATATCCTAAAATAGAGTCCAGAATTTCCACCCTTTCCGTGCTTATATTCAAAATCAAAAACGAAGTCTTTATAATCCTCAGTAAGCCAAAGATAAGAGCCATAACGTGTCCAACCCTTTTCACCAGGTCGAGGATCAAGAAAAAGTGAACCGTCGTCCTGAGGAATCCAATTCCCTTCTGTTTTAACTGACATGCCCTTACCAGTAAAAGTGGTCCAAGATCCTTCCTTCTTGATCACGGGTTTGTTTTTACCATTAAACACAGAAGCGAATCCTTCTTCAGCTGAAGAATAAGCCAGCATGGAACTAAAAATAAGAGATGAGAAAATGAACTGTTTCATAGGTGATTATCTAACATAATGAGATGCAGACGAAAACAATATAATTTAAAATAATGATCTAATATTCGACTTTTTCATGTTTATGTACCTATA
The DNA here is from genome assembly GCA_028033615.1 of Verrucomicrobiales bacterium. GTDB lineage: Bacteria > Verrucomicrobiota > Verrucomicrobiia > Verrucomicrobiales > DEV007 > EC70. The sequence goes on from JAOFDG010000028.1 coordinate 15,900, forward strand.
GAAACCGCAATAGAATTAATGAAATTTTCTTTCTCTGCTTTATCAAAAGGTGATAATCAATTCTAAGATTGAGTTTTAAATGACCGTCAACGACCCCATAGAGAGATTAAAAAAAATCGTCGGTAATCAGGGTGTTCTTACTTCAGATTCTCAAACCGCTTACTATAGGAGTGGATTCAGGTCAGGCTTTGGAGGAGCATTGGCCGTTGTCTTTCCCAATTCACTACTAGAGCTATGGGAAACCTTAAAAATCTCAGTCGAAGCAAATTACGCTATTATAATGCAAGCTACCAAGACTGGACTAACTGAAGGCTCCAGCCCTAGTGGGTTCGACTACGATAGAGAAGTTATAGTTATTAATATTACTCGCATAAAAAAGATAATTTTATTAGATAAAGGTAAACAAGTTGTCGCTTTACCGGGCTCCACTCTTCATGAGTTGGAAAAGGAACTAACGTCAATTAATCGGGCACCGCATTCCGTCATTGGCTCTACAACCATAGGCGCGACGGTTGTCGGAGGCATTGCCAACAATGCTGGAGGTGCACTTTGCAAACGCGGCTCTTCTTACACTGAGCTTTCATTATTCGCCAGGGTGGACAAAGAAGGGAATTTGGAATTAGTAAACCATCTCGGTATAAAAAACCTCGGGGAAACTCCAGAAGAAATCTTCAAATCTTTGGAAGCTGGTAACATTCCTATTGAGGATATTGGTGAATTAGATAAAGCAGCTTCCGATAGAGACTATCAACAGAGGATACGAAAAATGGATGCTGACATTCCAAATCGTTACAATGCTGACCCTAACAGACTCTATGAAGTGAGCGGAAGTGCCGGCAAAGTTGTAGCTTTTGCTGTGCGTGTTGACACGTATCCAATGCCTGAAAGCAAACAAGTTTTCTATCTTGGCACTAACAATCCTGATGATTTTTCAAGATTAAGAAAACACATTCTTGGAAAATTTTCTGAACTACCTGAGATGTGTGAATACATGAACAGGGGTATTTTTGATACAGCTAAAAAATATGGTAAGGATGTTTTTTTATCCATAAAGCACATCGGAACAAAACGCCTTCCAAAACTTTATGCTCTAAAATCAAATCTAGAATATTTTCTTAATAAGATACCTTTCATCCCAAAGTTCTTACCAGATCAATTTTTATATTATATTAGCAAAGTCTTTCCCGAGCATTTACCTCAAAGGTTAGTTGATTACAGAAACCAATACGAGCACTACCTCATTCTTTACATGAGTGATGAAGGAATCAATGAGGCCCGAAATTATTTAGAACAAGAATGGAGCAATTTGAAGGGAGTAGGATTCTTTGAATGCAATGAAACAGAGCAGGAAGCCTCATTATTGCATCGATTCGCAGCAGCTGGTGCTGCCATAAGGTATCAAACGATGAACCAAAAAGAAACGGAAGAGGTCCTCGCTCTAGACATTGCACTATTGGGGAATGATTCAGAATGGATGGAGCGAATACCTAATGACTTAGAACAACATCTTGACCTATCCTTATATTATGGGCATTTCATGTGTCACGTCTTCCACCACGACTACATTTTAAAGAAAGGCACAAACGTCAAAGCAATCAAAGACAAGCTCTTACAAAGACTGGATGAAAAAAATGCTAAATATCCTGCCGAACATAATGTTGGACATATGTATCCAGCAGATAAAAGCTTGCGAGAACATTACGAAAAACTAGATCCAACTAACACATTCAATCCAGGCATCGGATTTACTCCAAAGGAATCTCATAAAAAATGTGATAATTAAGAGCCTACCAAACTAGGTAAGAATATCTTTAATAACGTGCCCGTGAATATCAGTTAGCCTAAAATCTCGACCCTGGTACCGATACGTCAGTTTACGGTGATCAATGCCAAGTAAATGAAGGATCGTTGCGTTAAGATCATGGATGTGCATGGTTCCCGGAGTCCATTTATCTTGGTTAGGTTTAGGCCTCATCGGTGTGCCATCAGGATTAGCTATGTTATAACCATAATCATCTGTCTTACCGTAGGTGATACCTGGCTTCACTCCACCACCTGCCATCCAAACAGTGAAACAGCGAGGATGGTGGTCACGACCATAATTATCACGTTTAAGTCCTCCTTGAGAATAGGCTGTTCTTCCAAACTCACCGCCCCAAACGACCAGAGTATCTTCCAACATGCCTAAACGCTTCAGATCTTTTATCAGTCCAGCGCTACCACGGTCAATATCCTTACATTGAGATTCATGCTCACGAGGCAAATTACCGTGAGCATCCCATCCACGATGGAAAATTTGAATATTTCGTACACCTCTCTGAGCTAGCCTCCTTGCATTCAAGCAACAAGCAGCAAAGCTCCCAGGATCTTTTGCTTCTTCTCCATACAGCTCAAAAGTCTTGTCGTCCTCTTTTGATATATCCATTAATTCAGGCACAGAACTTTGCATTCTATAAGCCATCTCATGCTGCTTAATTCTAGAAATAATTTCAGGGTCAGAAAATCTAGAATGTTGTTCCTGATTAAGAAGCGCCAAGGCATCAAGTTGAGCTCGTCGGTCCTTACTAGTGACTCCCTTCGGGTTACTAAGGAAAAGAACTGGATCTCCTTGACTCCTCATTAAAGTTCCTTGGTGTTCTGAAGGCATGAATCCGCTTCCCCAAAGACGACCAAAAAGGCTTTGCTCAGCAAACTTTGTCTTGGCATGCATAACAACATAACCAGGAAGATTTTCATTCATCGTGCCCAAACCATAACTGAGCCATGAACCAAGGCTAGGACGGCCAGGAATTTGACTTCCCGTCTGTATAAACGTGATCGCTGGATCATGATTAATAGCCTCAGTAAAAGTGCTATGCACTACGCACAACTCTTTGGCAACTGATGCAGTATGAGGAAGTAATTCGCTAACCCATACACCATCAGCGTTATTTTCCTGTTTATTGAACTTGTACTTACTTGGACAGACAGGAAATGTTTTTTGACCTGCTGTCATTCCTGTAACTCTCTGCCCGTCACGAATGTGTGCCGGCAAATCCTGACCAAACATATCATGCATCTTAGGCTTATAATCCCATGTATCATGATGGCTTGGGCCACCACTCATAAAAAGGTAAATGACTCGCTTCGCTTTTGGTGCGTGATGAAGGCCTCCATGCTCAGTATTGATAGGTTTACTGATACCAAAACTATCGTCATTTAGGAATTGAGCCATGGCAGCAGTTCCAAGGCCAAGGGCTGAGCGGCCAAATAGTTGTCGCCTAGTTAGGTTAAGATCAAGTTCACTGAGTGGATTGTTATTGAGCATCGAGGAATAATAATTAATAAATTAGAATAGCTGCATCACTGGCTAGTACGATTGTGGTTAATTGGGTCCAAGCAGCGAGCTCAACCACACCAATCTTCTGGTCTCTGGGAGCATCACCAGCGGACACTAGTTCGGTAGCGTCTTGCTCCGAATCTTTATATCTTTCACGCATATTTTTAACGAGATTAAGACAGGCGGCTTTCTCTTTGACAGAGGCTTTACGAGATGACACTAGCCCATAAAGCAAATCAAGCCTTCTCTCATCACTGTCGGTACTTTTTATAAGCCTCTCTGCCAACTTCCTAGACATCTCCACTCTTTGAGTCTCATTGAGCAAACCAAGAGATTGGAGTGCCGTATTACTTCGCGAACGCATAACACAACTAGACTCTCTATCCGGAGCATCAAATAATGTCATCATTGGGTGAGGACTTGTACGCTTCCAATAAACATAAATACTCCTCTGATAAATCTTGTCATTCTTATCACGAACATACTTCTTAGTATTACTTGCTGGGTGCATTAGTGCTGACCACAATCCATCGGGCTGGTATGGCTTAACTCCCTCTCCTCCCATTCTGTCATTTAAAATATTACCTGCCCAAAGACCAATATCTCTGATCACTTCAGCATCCAGCCTGTAGGTCTGCCCCCGCGCTAACAAGCGGTTATCAGGATCTTGCAGTTCCTTACGAATTTTGGAATCTTGCTTAAAGGTTTGACTATGCACCATCAATTTCAGCATATGCTTAAGGTCCCACCCGCTGTCCTGAAACTCTAAAGCCAGCCAATCAAGAAGTTCAGGGTGTGTTGGTTGTTCGCCTTGTAAACCAAAATCCTCAGGCGTTCTCACAAGTCCATATCCAAAAGTTCTTTGCCAGACCCTATTAATAAGAACCCTAGAAACCAAAGGTTGATCTCTTGAGGTCAACCACTGAGCTAGGCCTAGGCGATTTTTTGGAGCCCCCTCTGGAAGACTACCCATAACGGCAGGAACATCTGGTTCTAATGGATCCCCAATTGGCATATTATACTCTCCCCTTTCAAGGATTCTAGTCTCTCGGGGTTTTGGTAATTCCTGAGCCACTAGAGTCGTGGTAAATGTTTTCTGTAGGTCTTCAATGCTCTTATTAAGTTCAATCGTCCTAGCATGCAAGTTATGCGATTTCCATGGGCCGT
>JAOFDG010000029.1 GCA_028033615.1 Verrucomicrobiales bacterium
GAGTGATTTCATGATGCGTGCCTTACCACATCTCCTAAAGAGAGTCTAGATTTTTTAAAACAATCAAAAGATATATATTTTCAGATTGAAATAAATTTTGCTTTTTTTCACAATCTTTTCTAAGTCACTCTCGATAAGCGTTGGATAAGTGATCACCAACCACCGCTAACGGTCCATGGCAGGTGGGCAGGGGGCATTTGATTACCCCACACAATCCCCGAACAACGAACAAGTGACTGTGAATAAGGGGGGCGTTGGTCAGGGTGGATGGGTTATTTTAAGCCAGTCTCTAAAAATGAGTCAACTGGTTCGCCATTTGAGAAATTCACAATCAAAATATTTTAACCGATTCCTGTTACCTTTGAGGGACCTTTAAGGATTTCAAAATCTGTAATAATGTGATTGATAAAAGCTGGATTGTTGCCGATTTCAGAAAAGATTTCTGACTTCTTATATTCAAGCATCGCTTGTTTGTTTTCGAAATGATAAACTCCACCGTAAGTGTTGGTTTCTTCGTTAGCTAACCATGTTTTGGTGATCAAACCAGATATGTCAGCGAAGGTCTGAGCTATGCCTTGACACTCCTCTTCAAATTGCTCTCTGCTCAAATCTTTTAAGTTGAAATTAATAATTAAGATATGCATTTAAAAAAACTAACATGAATCTAAATACTAACCAATTACAAAAATACCCTAAATTTATAACGGTCCATGGTAGGTGAGCTTAGGGCCAATCCGGTATCTTTTTTCTATCCTTTCACTGGCCAACAGAAAATGAAGACTAAAACAAAAAAATCAAAGAAAGAATGAAAACTAACCTTTTCCTGAGCATTGATTGTTTCATTATAGAGCCACCCTAGTCTGAGATGCTAAAGATTATGCAGTCAATGGCTCCAAAGCACAGACTGCCACTGTCATCGCTCATGACGACACGAAGCCAGTATCAAAAAGTTACTACTACTGGCAACTATTTTTTGGTCTTCTTTTTCTTAACTCTCTCGAAGACTCCTTTGAACTCCTCAGTTTTACCTGTTTTAATATTTTTCCCTTTGAAAACATTCACGGTCCGATCATTGCCTTCTCTTTCCACAACAAAAGCTCCTTCATGCACTACTCCATCGGGCAATCTTCTTCTCATCTTACCCTTCATTCTGTCCTTACCAACCTCATTAAATGTAATGTTCCAATAAGATCCATTGGTGCCAGTCGCAAATGCCGTTACGACTTTAAGATCGGGGCACCAGCCAACGACCTCTTTGGAAATGTTACCGTCTGAATCTTTCCATGCTCCAGTGAGCCCGTCACCACCTTTTACTTTTTTCCAAGTCACCTCCGTCGTTTTGCCTTTAGATTCGCCTTTCCAATGACCAGTGAGCCATTCCCAAGGACACTTGTGACCGTCCGCAGAAAGGCTCATACCTAAAAAATTGATGAATGACAGAGATAGAATTATTTTTTTCATAACAAGGTTTGTGTAATATATGGTTATTTTTATAGCACTAGAGAGTCTCTAACACAACTCTGAAATAACCAGCGCCCAATGAAAATAAATAAAATTTCCAACTTATGTTATTGATAGTCTTTATTGCTTTGTTATAAAAAATCAATAATGAAAACTTTAATTACAACTATATTACTATTTACAGGACTAGCGTAGTCACGTGGTCCATGGCATTTGAACGGTGGGAACCCCTCACAATCCACGAACAAGGGACCATGAATCAGGGGTCGGCGGTCAGGGTAGGGGTTCATCGTGGGTTATTACTTAGGTTTCATCTCAGGTTAACCTGAATCCAATAAGATTCATTAATCAATTACACCTCACACATGAATACATATTTTAAATATGCCTTCAAAGCGCTATTGCCCGTATTGATTGCATATGTTTCAACCTCAGTATCACCAATATTTGCGGTAAATATTGCCTACACAAATGATGCTTCTACTCTCGAAAAGCAAGCTGCGAAGGAAGTCAGGCGATATACCTTTCTCCGTACAGGTACAGCGCCCAAGTTGAAAAAAGTAAAAGACTATGACACCCTACCTAATGGGGATGTAATTGTTGTTGCACAAAATGCCAGTCCGATCATCACTGAACTGAAAGCCGAATACGGCAACGTTGATGCTCCAAGCTCTGATGGCCGGATGGGCTACATCATAAAATCGATCCGGAAGGACAGTAGAAACATCTTGGTTATAACTGGTGCCGACACCTATACCACATTGAGCGCCGTCTATCGCTTTGCAGAGCTCCTTGGCTGTCATTTTAACCTAGCAGGAGATGTTATCCCTGATAAAAAGATTGCTTACCCATTAAACATTAGCGGCTATGACGAGAAATCACAGCCTTGGTTTGAAATGCGTGGCAATCTGCCTTTCTACAACTTTACTGCAGGCCCAGATACTTGGAATACAGCAGACTATAAATCATTCATTACTCAGCAGGCAAAAATGGGGTTCAACTTCTTCGGATTGCATTACTATGGTAAGGGTAGTGCACCTGGAGAGTTGGAAGGTCCTGAACCTCACTTGTGGATGGGGCACAAGAACGATGTCAAACCCGATGGCACTATAAAACCGCAAGGCGCTTACAAATCCTATTGGGCCAGCTCTTTTCGTAGTGGTGGGGCTAAAAATGAAGATGGGGAGTTGGAACATATTTGGGGAGAGCAACCTGTTAGCGTATCCAAGTTTACCAGCGGAACTAACAAGCTATTTGCAAATGACTATTTCGGCTCAGAAGCAATAGGTTCAAAAGAACCGACGACTCAAGAAGAGATGGCTACCGTCTTCAACAACGTAGGTGCCCTACTAAATGAATCATTCACACATGCGAAGCGACTAGGAGTTAAAACCGCTATCGGCCATGAGGCTCCTATGGGCTTTGAGCCGGGCAATCCTGAATTTGAAGCTCATATCATTGAAGAGGACTGGATTCACTCCTGCCTTCCTGAAGTCCAGGCCCGAATGCGTGATGTGCACGGCTACACCTTGCCCACCGCAAGGGGAAAGAATAACGAGAAGTTTGTTAAGTCACTATACGAGGGCATGTTCACCCGAATCATTCGGACCCATCCACTGGACTATTATTGGGCATGGACCTATGAATGCTGGGCTTATAATACCCATAAGCCCTCAAGAGAGCAAATCGAAGCCGTCGCAGATGATTACAGGTACTGCAACGAAGTCATGAAAAAGATGAAAGTTCCCTTCAAAATGGCGACCTTCGGCTGGATGGTTGGAAGTCTTGACTCAGGGGAATCTCTAGAATTTGATGATGATCTATCCAAAAATGTCGCTTTCGGCACCTTGTGGGATATGGCTGACGGACCAGAGGGGATTAAAAAAGTCATAGAAGCTGGTCGTAAGGGGTGGTCATCCTGTTGGTATGAAGAAGACTGGGGACTTACCCAACCTCAACTAAGACTCACTCATATTTATACCGAAGCGGCGGCCGCGCTGAATGCTGGTGGCACTCAGGCATGGATAGCCAAGCACTGGCGAACTAATTCTGTCGCACAAGCCTCCGCTGCCCATGCTCAACTGTCCTGGGATAATAGGTTACCTGTATCAGAGCCGATGCCGAGCATTGCAGATGGAACCAAGAAAATCCCTATGTTTAGTCAGTTTGATACTACTGTTAAAAATCGTCCTCCAGAATTTAAAAAGTGGATAACAAATTTTTACTATAATTGGGCTAAAGCCAACTTCGGTCCAGAACGTGCAAAGGAACTTGGATCCCTATTGGCGAAAGCTGACCAAATGGTAGAGACAAGGTCACTCAGAAAGGGAGTTAAAGGGGCTGTACCCAAAATAGCGAAGGGCCTTCCCAGTTCTATTGTTGAACTCTATCCTGAGGATGGTGACCCCTCTTCTGAAGACAATGACAACTTTCAAAAATCCTTGCAACTGTACAAAGAATTCTGCAAATACAAAAACGATATTGTTGGGGTCGGAAACAGGGATCGATACATGTATTGGTACCACTTTTTCAAAGGTCAGATGGAATATGCGAAGCTAGCAATCTACCGAGGCGCGTATGAGGATGAAGACAACCGTGATCCAAAAATCAAGGACAAGGTCATCAAGACGTGGGACAAAATGATGAGTCATGAGACTCAGCGCATCCGTAATGAAAACGAACTTGCGATTATCGCTCATCTGCAACGTAGTGTATGGGATCACGTATTCCGAGATCAACTCGAAATTGAAGAGATCAGCACCACCTACGACGGTGCAAGCGCACTTCGTGCTATGCCGGAGATTAGCCTGATCTATAACAATGAAGACTTCGAACAGAAAGCCGTCTTCATAGGTAACGGTAAGATAACTGATGCTAAGATGCATTACCGCAAACTTGGCTCTAAGGATACCTTCAGAACGATAGATCTCGTAAAGGTTGGCAACAATGTCATGAAGGCTGTGTTGGCTAAGCCAACTGATGACTTTGAATACTATCTGACTGGCATTATCAGCGATAAATTCGTCACTTATCCTGTAACCGGTGGTTCAACTGCTGAGAGTATCAACAAGACTGTTATCACAGTTGAAAAACAGTCACGATTAACGACAAAATAATCTTTTGCTATACTTTTGGGAAGACTATATGCCCTGATAGTGAATTACTCGCTTTCACAATTACAGTCTTGGCGATTTCATTACCAACTACCAATTACAAAATCACCCTAAAATTATAACGGTCCATGGCAAGCGGCTTAGCGATTACCCCACACGATCACCGAACAAGGGACCATGGATCATTGTGCGTTATTTATTTAATCGCTTCGGTGATTGAATTTACAGGTTCCCCCTTGGTGTTCCAGTATTTTTCTGAACCCTCAATGAGTTCACCGCTCACGAAGCGGCTTTCAGAAAACCGTTGACCGTTTCTGTGCCACTTAGAATAGAAACCTTCAAATTTTCCGTTTTTAAAATTCACTTCTGACTCTTTTTGGCCGTTATCATACCAAGTTGAGCAAGGCCCATTTAAGATGCCATTTTGATAACTAGTTCTACCGGAAACTTTTTCGTTTTTATGCCTGAGAATAATTGTTCCACTGAAAGGTATTTTTGAATTTACATAGTACCTGATTCCATCTCTGGAAACAGTCTTATTTATTTCTACATCCTCTTTATTTCCCCCACACCCCCCAAGAAGCAGGGGCAGTGTTACAATGATCAGGAATAAGGGTACGGGGTTCATGGTTGGGGGGCATTAGTCCACACACTGTTTCCTGCACCGTGATGCGGGAATGAAGTAGAGTTCTTATTTTTTTCGAGTTTGGCTACCGCCTGTCTTCATCATGAGCTTCCCGCTCCCATCCCGTATGATCAATGCCCAGTCCATTTTGTCTTTGCCGGTAAACTGAAAGAACATCTTTCCGCGAAGATCGTCTCCGAAATCCAATGTCCAATCCATTCGGTCGGTCTTTGGGTCCCAGCGGCCGATCGAGTCTCCGCGCGGGAATTCGTTCTGGTTGCCAAAAAACCACGAACGATAAACCTTGGCTTCCGAATCATAAGTAATAAGCGAGCGGCCTTTCGTATCGTCTGCGTTGGTTACGTCAATCTGGATAAACTTTTTGTCCAGAATCCATTTAATCGTCTCCTCTCCAGTAGTGGTCCGCTCCTCCGGCGTCCATGCGGCCTTTTTTTGATATGTTGTATTCGCCCAAGTTCCGATCCGTCGGTTCAGAGGCTCCAGCGGATCTTCATCGGCTTGAACTGAGGTGAGGGTAGCAAGAGCGACAAGTGTCACGAGGATGTTCTTCATATCTCCTCATCTTTACCACCCCAGCCGTACGGAGCAAAGCCAAAACACCACACCCCCCAAGAAGCAGGGGCAGTGATACTAATAATACTAACAGGCGCGGGGGGGGCATCGTGGTTTTTACAATTTCTTTAGATTCTTTTGGAAAAGTATAGTGAAAGTTTCTCTATTCAATCTTCAGACTTTGTCAACGCTTGCCTCCGTGCCCAATCATTAAAAGCTCTGAGATGTTTAGTATATTTGTAAAAGCAGACACGGTATGTAATAGCCGCCACTAATATGCCAAAGCTAATAAAAATGCTTGAATCAAAAACTGAAAAACCAATAAAAATTGGAATGGCAATTATACAAATCAAAAGGAGTGGGAAAAATATTTTCGAAATTAAGATAGTAAGCTTAGAAGTTGATGCTGACCACATTTGATCACCGCATTTATTACAATAGGCTATACCTCCACCTTCACGTGCTCGATCGATTTTATATTCAGTGTATCCTTTACAAGAAGCGCACCAAAGAGTTTTCATATCTATAGATGATTCATCACTCATAACTTTATTTTTTCAACAAATTCGGCAAATATCAACCCAAGTGTTACACTATTAGCACCATAATAACAGCGACGCTAACGGTCCATGGCAGGAAATCCATCAAATAACCAGAACATGATAAGCGGAACCACAATAACGATAATAACGAATAGAATCTTTTGCCACCAGTTAAGGCTTTTCCATAATTCTTTATCTTCTTCATCCATTAATGGCATCCCAAAACCCTAACACCTCACATAATTCTAACCAATTACAAAATTCACCTAAAATTATAACGGGAACAGTGGCTCATGGCTAACGACCCCCGAATAACGGACAGTGAATTGGTGAGTTATTCTTTCACTCCAATGCTAAATCATAATTTTAAGAACTAATTATATTGCGATTAGAAATGCCTAAGCTCTAATAGCTAATAATAGACAATGAAAATTAAACTAAATTCTCTGCTAATCATATTATTTTGTTTCGTAACAGCTTCTTGTAATACAACTTCGAGCACAAAAAAAAATTCAGATGTAAATAAGACAAATATTGTGGGACAATCAAATTCCTCAAAAATAATATATGAAATACGTTCTTATCACTACCTTCCAGAAAAATTCGAAATATATAAAAAGTGGGCAATAGAGGAAGCTCTCCCGTATTTAAGAGCAAATCTAAATATTATAGGATTCTGGGTAGACAATGGGCTGACTCCAGAACTTACAGGCGAGGATCCAATAGAACACAAACATGGAGTTGCCAACATAACTTGGATAATCGAATGGAAATCGGAGGAAGGTAGAAAAATTGGTTTCGAAAGATTAGAAAATAGTCCTGAGTGGAAGAAAATATGGGACAATCATCCTGACTCTAAAGGATACCTTCAAATGGAAGCAAGATTTACAGAAGCTCTATAAATTCTTTTTTCATTGATTTAATAGCCTAAATTACTTTTCCCAATTCAGTTCTTTCCACCTCACAATCCCCGAACAAGGGACCATGGATCAGGAGCAAGGAGTTCTCAGAAATTCTCTCCAAAAAATTCGGCTAAATTTCTTTCATAGGAAAATGACTCCTTAAAGATTCTTTACTGAAATCTTTATTCAGAAAAACCCTCTAACTGTTGAAACTTATTTATTCTAGCCCTAAGAGTCTTTATCTCGTCAACCTTAGGATCATCTGGGTACTTCAAAAGGAAACTATCAATTAAACTTAATGCTGAATCAAATTGAGCAAGATCAACTTTACGCTCGATCCAGTCGACTAATGCTTCGCTGCTAATCAACTTTACAGGTCGTCCTGCAAAAGTATCACCCCAACCCTTGGCTTCGGGTTCGCGGTAGATGGTTGGAACAGAGTCTTTGAAAACCTCTTTACCCTCTTTCGGAGCATCCCCAAGAAATGTCACTGCGGTCAGGCTGGTGCACTCACCGAAGGCGCCCAAGCGGATGCTGGTAACACTGTCAGGGATCGTGATACTCGTCAGGTTAGTGCACCTTAGGAAGGCATTAAACTCGATGCTGGTGACACTATTAGGAATCGTGATACTCGTCAGGCTGGTGCAGCCGTAGAAGTCACCACTCCCGATGCTGGTGACACTATCAGAGATCGTGATGCTCGTCAGGCTGGCGCAGCCCCAAAAGGTAGAAGGCCCGATGCTGGTGACACTATCAGGGATCGTGATGCTAGTCAGTTTGGTACAGTAACTGAAGGCCTTTCTCCCGATACTGGTGACGCTGTCAGGTATCGTGATACTTGTCAGGCTCCTGCAGTCAGAGAAGGCCCTTTCCCCGATAGTATTTACGCTATCACTAATCGTGATGCTCGTCAGGCTCTTAGAGTAACTGAAGGCCCCACCCCCGATGCTGGTGACGCTATCAGGGATCGTGATGCTTGTCAGGTTGCTGCAGCCACGAAAGGCAGCACCCCCGATGCTGGTGACGGGCTTGCCCTCGATGGTATCAGGGATCACCAGTTCGCCAGAGGCTGCAGTTTTACAATCGGTGATGGTGACCTTGACGTCAGTCGTGGTGTAAATAAGGTCGCTGAGGTCAGCACCGTGAAGTGGGAGAACTGCACAGACACAGACAGCAAGAAGGGCTTGGCATGATTTCACCCCAAAACCTTAACGCCGCACAACGAACCGACCAAATACAAAATTCACCGAAGATTATAACCGTAACAGGGGCTGGGGGCTCAGTGATCACTAACCAACGCTAATGGTCGGTGGGATCAACCCACACAATCCCCGAACAAGGGACCATGGATCATTAGTTATGGCTTCTCGCTAATCAACTTTACAGGCCTACCACCAAATGAATCACCCCAGCCATTGGCTTCGGGTTTGCGGTAGATGATGGGGGGAGCCTCTTCGAAAGCGTTTCCTGCCACCTTCGGGGCATCCCCAAGAAATGTTATAGCGGTCATGTTAGTGCAGTCACGGAAGGTAAAATCCCCGATGCTGATGACGCTATCAGGGATCGTGATGCTCGTCAGGGTGGTGCATTTGAAGAAGGCAACTAGACCGATGCTGGTGACGCTATCAGGGATCGTGATGCTCGTCAGGCGAGTGCAGTTGTGGAAGGCCGAAGTTCCGATGCTGGTGACAGTCTTACCTTCGATAGTCGCAGGTATGATTAGCGCACCCGATGCCTTTTTATCACAACCAGTAATAGTGACCCCATCACCTTTAATCTCATACTTTAAGTTGGACTTAACAGGCACTTCTTCAACGGGCTTAACCTCAGCAACGGGTTCCTTCTTATCGCCCCCACACCCCACAAGAAGCAGTGGGAGTGTTACAATGATAAGGAATAAGGGTAAAGGGTTCATGGTTTATTTTTCAGCCTCCTCAATTGAATCAACAGACTCGCCTTTGCTGTTCCAATACTTCTCTGAACCTTCTACTTCCTTATTGTCCTTATAGAATATTTCTGTCATCTTCTGTCCGTTTTCATGCCACTCCTCATACAAACCATTCTGCTTACCATCCTTATAGTTTGCTTCCTCCTCCTTCTGGCCACTTTCATACCACGTCACAACTAGCCCATCTAACTTGCCATCCTTGTGGTCTAATTGCTGCATCTTCTGACCATTTGGATACCACTGAGTTTCTAGCCCATCCAACTTACCATCCTTATAGTTTGCTTCCTCCTCCTTCTGACCGTTTGACCAAAATTTAACTGCGTTTCCGGAATATGGCTTATCCGATTTGATTTCGTAAGCAATCGAACCATTAAGCTTCAATTTAACATTGTTATAAGATTGTTTACTACCGTCCTTCAAGGGGTCAACTTCTTCACCACACTCCTCAAGAAGCTTAGTTCTTACTTCATTAGAATTTGCATCCATCAAGCGCCTAATTAATTGTACTGCATTTTCCGCTTTAAGGTTCTTTGAAGAATGCTTAACTCGCCTACCAAGTTTTGCTTTAGGTCCTGAAGAAAACTCAATTCGATGGGGTTTATCCTCTTTAGGAGTACCTTTTTCCTTCAAATGTAATTCAAAACATTCTTGTTCTACGCCGTCATGTTCAATGCCTAATTTTTTATTTTTAAAGTTTACTTCGTTAATATCATCCCAAGAAATTGCCATCGGCTTTCTGTTAAACCAAACACCTTCCCTAAACCGGATTTCATTTACTGATAAAATAATATTAGTCCTTTCAGAAGTAAGATAGAAAAAAGTGGACAAGAGGAAAATTAGAAGAAACCCATAAAAAAATAACACAGGCACAATAAAATCAGGTATAACTGCAATAGAACCTATACATCCAATGACAACTAGCCCCATTGCTTTTACTAAAACATTACGACTGTATAATCTTTCAAGGATAATTTTTGATTCGCTTGAATTCATTGAATATTAACCCTAACACTCCATTAAAATCTAATCAATTACAAAATCACCCTAAATTTATAATGGTTCATAGCTGGTGGACGCCCCTCATAATCTCAGAACAACGGACCATGAATTATTGGTCAGGGTTCATGGGTTATGGGGTTACTAGGATTTGGGCTCAAAGCTCAGCCCTTCAGCGCATCGATTTCCCAGCCCTTGCGGTAGCGACGACGAACCATGGCACTTGCTTCGGCGTCGTCGAAGCTGAGAGCGGGCGCGCTCCACTTCAACATGCGTCCCGGCAGGCGCTGGGCGATGGTACCGACCATTACGGTCTCGTTAAGCGGGGCGGCGTAATCGAAGTGAGAGTTGGCCTGCTTGCCGTTCAGGATGGCGTCGGTCCATACCCGGTAGTGGTCGAGTTTCTCGGCTGCATACTTGGCGTAGAGCCCCTTGAGGGTAGTGCGGCTGTAATCCAGAAACTCCTCGCTTGGATAGAGTCGCGGGATGCCCGAGCCGTGCGCCAGCACGACGTTGCCTTTCTCGCCAATGAACAGAGAGCCGTTACGGTTACGGCCGACGATCCCGGCGTACTCTTTGGGAACCCTGTTGCCGCCGTCGTGCCAGTAGAGATCGAGCTCTCCCGCCGTGTGGGCGGTGGCCGGGAACCTGTAGTGAACGGTGCTGGCCTTTGGGTAAGTCTCCTTGGCCACTCCGGTGACCTCCGCAACTACTGAACTGGGCGATCCGAGTTCGATGCTCCACACTGCCGGGTCGATGATGTGGCAGCCCATGTCGCCGAGAGCGCCGGTGCCGAACTCCTGCCACCCGCGCCAGTTGAAGTTGTGGTAGGTGTGCTTGAGGTAGGGGCGAGGTTCGGCCACTCCGAGCCATAGATCCCAGTTCACTCCCTTGGGGATCGGGTCACTACCATCGGGCCGGGCGATGCCCTGCTTCCAAGACGGAGAGCTAGTCCACGCGTGCACTTCGCGGATCTTGCCGACGATGCCAGAGCGCATCACATCAACCGCGCAGCGATAGTTGACCGTCGAGTGCCCCTGGTTGCCCATCTGCGTGACCACTCCCGTCTTCGCTGCAACCTGCCGCATCACCCTGGACTCGTGGATCGTCTGGGTCAGGGGCTTCTGGACGTAGACATGCTTTCCCAGTTCCATCGCGGTGATGGCGATCGTTGCGTGCATGTGATCGGCGGTGGTGACGGTGATTGCATCGATATCCTTCCGCTCAAGCATCAGACGAAAATCTTCATACACCCCGGCCTTCGGGAATAACTTGCGCGCCGCACCAGCCCCTAGCGCCCTCCGTGACTGCCCTGCGGATAGGTTCGGTGGCTGGTCGCCTCTGTTACGCTGGTCGATGTCGCAGATGGCGACGATGTTGTGGCGCTTGCCATGGTCGCTGACAGCACGCATGTCGTCCCACCCCTTTCCGCCGACTCCGATGGAGGCGATGTTGAGCTTGCTGCTGGGCGAGAGCTTCTTGGTCTGGCTGTGGATATGCGTTGGAGCGAGGGCGCCAAAGGCGACGATGGTTTTTACGGCATTTCGACGTGTGTAGTTCATGGATGTTGTAGGTTTTCGGTAAGTTGTTAGGAGAAGGTTGGCCTGAGGTTTTTTACTTATAAACTTTTCAACGCTAACACCCTACAGTGCACAAGGTGCGTTACTATTTGTTATTGGTCAGGGGTGAATCTATTTGTTCACTATTACTATTGATTTCTTGAGCCTCCAATAAGCCCTCTAATGCTGTTCTCAGTTTTTGACCTGATAGAGATCGAATCGGATCCCTCTCTTGAAAAAAGAGTGTTATTGTTCGCTCATCCTTCAAGATTACATCGAGACCAAATTCTTCTAGTGAAATATCAATATTCATCGCTGTAGTGGTCACACTCGATACATCAGGTATAGATTCTAGACTATGGGAAATCCTGTTGAAAACTCCGTAATAACCGAACTCATAACCTCTATTTTTAGATATTATCTAACAAAATAAAAAATAAAATTACAAAATCCTAATAAATGTATAACGCTCCATGGCATTTGGACACCCCACGCAATCCCCGAACAAGGGACCATGGATCAGGGGGCGTTGGTTAGGGTTTATGGGATTTAGGAATTATTTTTGGGCTTCTCTTAAAGTTGAAGCCTCTTCGCCTTTGTGGTTTCAATACTTTCCTTGTTTCATGCCCAATTTTCGATGTGCAAACCTTCATTGTTCATTAAACAATGTTCCTCACTTTCAATTATCTCTTCCCCTCGATAGCCATAGAGCGATTAGAAAGAAGGTCGGGATTGTCGTGTCACCAAGTCGGTCATGCCGGAATCCCAAGCTAGCGAGGCAACTTTTTTAAGGTTTCCGTTTGGGAGTATTTTGTATGCGGTCAAGCTGGCACCCGTAGTTGCAGAAGCGAGGAGAAATTTGCCATCTGGGGAGAGCGTCAGTCCCCAGGGAATTTTATCGGCTTCGGTCAGGCCGATGAATTCGGCTTTGCCATCTTCCAGTACACGGTACCGAGAGATATGGTCAAAATCCTGACTGTGTCCGCGTAGTCCAGCAAAGAGGAATTTCCCGTCCGGTGTGATAATTAGGTCCGAAGCGCTCAGGCCGATCTTGGACATGCCGGGTGGCAGGATGCTGATGTCCTGTTCCACTTTGAGTTGCCCGTTGGCTTCCCTGCGATAAGTTGAAAGTCCGATACCCTGTTCATTGCTAAAATAGACCATGGGCATGGTGGGGTGGTAAGCCATATGGCGGGGACCTGATCCGAGCGGGGGTTTGGCGTCCTTTGGCTCGAGAGCGGTGACCTTCCCGCTCTTCCCATCGTAAGCATACTGCAATAAAGCGAGGTTTCCCTTTACGTAGGGAACGTAAATGTTCTTACCGTCTGGGGGCAGGAGAACGCAATGAGCTTCTCGTTTACCTTCGTCGATCGTGGTGATGGCTTTACCTGGTATCCCGTTATCATCAAGAGGATAGACGTTTAACTTTCCGTTCCTATAACTCACCCCGAGTATGTGCCTGTTTTCTTTGTCGATGCTCAGGTAGCAGGCCCCATCGTTAAAATTC
The DNA here is from genome assembly GCA_028033615.1 of Verrucomicrobiales bacterium. Classification (GTDB taxonomy): domain Bacteria; phylum Verrucomicrobiota; class Verrucomicrobiia; order Verrucomicrobiales; family DEV007; genus EC70. The sequence continues at coordinate 13,227 of JAOFDG010000029.1, forward strand.
ACTTTCTGATGCTTCTGGTAGGAACCGTCCTTGTTCAGAAACACGACTGCTCCCGGTACTTTTCTGGGATCTCCACCCGTGGCAGTGACATAAAGAAGAGGCTTGCTAGGGTGAGCAGTGATGACGCGTCCTGAAAAGTCGAATTCCACTTTCTCAGCAACTTCAAGCCTGAGTCCTTCGCCATGAGGGGTCGCCTTTACAAACCAAAGAGTATTTTTCATTGAGCTCGGAGAGTAGACGTGAAAGACTTTGCCAAAAAGGCCGATCTGGGAAAGGGAGAAAAAGAATAGAATAGATAGGGTCCGTGTCATAATATTTTAGAACAACTTGTTCATATTATAAGAGTATCAAATTTTGATAGAATCCCAAATATTATTATCTTAATGATTCAGTCGATGTATTCACTTTCAGTCCTTTACTGTTAAAAAATTTTACAGATCCCTCTACGTCTTCCCTATTATTGTAAGCTTCCTCAGATTGCATCCACCTATCGCCACTATAAGAATCAAACCGAAATCTTTGACTTTCAGTTTGGTTGCTTTTAGTTCGGATTCAACCATAGGAGCTACCTTAAATCACTCATAATGCCAATTATTCTACCCCCGACCACTCGCCGTCAATTCGTTAAGGGCTCGATCGCTCTTGGAGGCGCGGCAATGATGCCGCCTTACGAGTTGGCTAACGCCGCGGGTAGCGAACGTTTTGTGTTGGACCCAAACCGTGTTGCCTTGCTTGCAGACACGCACATCAGTGCCGATCCGGATCTTGTCTACCCAGGTACAAAGTGGCCTGGTTCGGCCGTCAAGGGGGGGGAGCATGAAAGCGTGCATATAGTGAAAAGCATTGTAGAGGCGACCAAGAGCGTAATCGCACTTAATCCTCAACCCGCTCATCTGATCGTGAACGGTGACTGCACCTTCGGCAGGGGTTCTGAAGCAGAGTACGAACAGTTTCTCAAGCTTGTGGAGCCGATTCGTGACGCGGGTATTACCATTCATGTGACAATCGGCAATCATGATAATCGTTGGAATTTGTGGAAATTACTCCCGTTCCTTAAGAAAGAACATATGGGAGTTCAGGCAGGGGTGATTGAACTGCCGCACGCTAACCTCGTACTGTTGGATTCGGGAAATGGAGCCTTGGGAGACAAACAATTGAACTGGCTCGCTCAACAACTCGACGAACGATTAGATAAGCCAGCTCTTATCTTTAGCCACTATAACCCGTATAATAATCGCGGCGTGCGTCCCATCAAGGGCATGCGTGATGGATCGTCTCTATTGAAACTTCTTACCGAACGCAAGCATGCTAAAGCTTATTTCTATGGACATACGCATGAGTGGCAGCATGATCGACTAGACCACCTCCATCTCATTAATCAACCGGCAGTCAGCTACTATTTCGGAAAAGGTCACGCGCATGGCTGGGTCGATATGAAGCTTACTAAAACTTCTGCTGACCTAGAGTTGCACTGTATCAATCGCACACACAAGCAGCACGGTGATTTGAGACAGATCAGCTTGAAGAACTAGAAGATATTGAGTAAAACGCGCCGCCGCTACGAGTTACTCTTAAGGGGCAGTGTGAACAAGAAATCTATGAAATATAAGGAATTTAGAATGAGAGCCATGAAAATATTATCCCTTGTTGTTACATTTTTGTGCGGAGTAACACCGTGTCTTGCCGCTCCAGTGCCTAACAAGCCTATTACGGTTCGTGTTGCTTCTTATAATGTTGAGTACGGCAAAAGTGCGACCCCAGAACAAATTGGAGAGATGTTCAAGCCATATAAGCTGGATATTATAGGTTTTGACGAAGCCCCAGATGGTGATTGGACGGCTCGCGTCGGCAAGGTGTTAGGGATGCAATATAGTTTTGTGGGCAAGATCTCTTCGGCGAATCACAAGAATAAGTACAAGACGGTTCTTAGTAGGACACCGTTAGAAGGTGGTGAAGAACACAAGCTCACGGGCCGGGGCTGGAATCCTGCGTCGGTCGTCAGAGCCGTGACTAAGATTGATGGAGTTTCATTCGCATTTTATTCGCTGCATATATGTAAGTCGGGCGTAAATGATGGCCATGCTTATAGCCTTGCGACCAAGGTTTTACCCCAGGAGGCAACTAATAGGGTTATCGTCGTTGGGGATTACAATAATAAAATTGGAGATGCTGCTATGAAAACGGTCGAGGCGGCAGGATTTAGACCAACGTGGTACGATCTGAAGATTGATATCTCCAAGGAATTTACATACAACGCCCAGAATCCCAAAAATAATTTGGGTGTGATTGATCACATTTTGTACAACAAGCTGTCTGGAGCCCAGGCAACAGCCGGAGGCATAATCGAACTAAAAAATCCTTTGTCTGATCATAAACCAATTTGGGCGGAGATCTTATTCCCCCGAAAACTCAAGAAGGTAAAGGGCTCTGAATAGGGCTCATTGGTTATAGCTTCTCACTCCCCACTATGCAGTTCGGTTGGTTGAGTGATGAGGGGTTCAGTGACGGCAAATGACTAAAATTGGTTACCTAAATTAATAACTATGTCCCGCAGAATGTTTGATGAACTCTTTCCTCGGGCTCAGGAGGGGATTGGTAGGGGTTGAGATCTGAGCGAGTTTTATAGGGCTCTTGCAATACGGCTAGGAGATCTTTTAGTGGTTGTAGACCGCCATTCGTGGCGGCTTGCAGAACCTGTTCCACCTTATGATTACGTGGGATCACAGCCGGGTTGTTAGCACGCATCAAAGACAAAGAGAATTCTAGTGGTTCCATGTTTTTTGCGAGCCGTTCCTGCCAGCGTACATACCATTCTTTGAAGGTTTCATCGTCATAGGGATCGCCCTTTGGTAGTGCTTCTTTCGTCAAATCCCTAAAGGTGTTTGTGTAGTCCGCGTCTTGCCGGTGCATCCATTCAAGCAGATCAGTAAATAGATTTTCATCTTCCACTCGCTCACCGAACAGGCCAAGTTTAGCACGTAGCATAGAGAGCGATTTTTCTTTATACACTGCGCCAAAACTGTTTACAGCTTCTTCGGCCATATCTGTCGCCTTCTCGGCCTCGTCATCAAAGAGGGGTAGCATGGTCTCGGCCAGGCGTGCCAGATTCCATTGTGCCATAGCGGGTTGGTTGGCATAGGCGTAGCGTCCCGAATGATCGATGGAGCTAAACACTGTCCCTGGATCATAGACATCCATAAAAGCGCAGGGGCCATAATCAATCGTCTCGCCAGATATTGTCATATTATCCGTGTTCATTATGCCGTGAATAAAGCCCACCCTCATCCAGTGGGTTATCAGTTCCGCTTGTTTATCAATAACAGCTTTAAGGAGCGAAAGCGGTTTATTGTGATCCTCTTTAATCTCCGGATAGTGCCTTTCGATGGTGTAATCTACGAGGGTTTGGATTATTTCAATGTCTTGTTGCAATGCAGCGTATTGAAACGTACCAACGCGAATGTGCGAGCTGGCAATGCGAGTGAGGGTTGCCCCTGGCAAGCCAGTTTCACGATACACTTTCTCCCCGTTTGTCACCACCGCAAGACTACGAGTCGTGGGTATGTTTAGCGCGTACATTGCTTCGCTGATGATATATTCACGCAGCATCGGTCCAAGTGCGGCGCGTCCGTCTCCACCCCTTGAGTATGGCGTGGGACCAGAACCTTTGAATTGAATGTCAAGGCGCTGACCCGAGGGGGTGATTTGCTCGCCCCAGACAATCGCTCGCCCATCACCCAACATGCTAAAGTGGCCATATTGATGTCCTGCATAGGCTTGAGCCAGCGGCTCTGCCCCCTCCGGCATATCATTACCGCCAAACAGCGCAGCTTGTGCGTCCGAATTTCTGCCAGAAACATCCAAACCTATATCTGTAGCGAGAGGAGCATTAAAGACTACCATTTTTGGCTTAGGCACTGGTACCGGTGACAGCTTTGTATAAAACGCCTTGGGGAGGTGGATGTAAGTGTTATCGAAGTTGAAATCAGAGCTATTCATTTAGTGTCACCTCATTAATGGCGAGGCTTAACCGAGTAATCCTTCTCCCCACACCCGGCAAGAAGCAGGGGTAGTGATGCTAACAAGGCTAACAGCCGTTCGGGGTTCATCGTAGGTAGTTCAATTACTTTTGACGCATTTGTTTAGAAATCATGAATATGGATACAAGCATACAAATACTTCCTACAAGTTGAATTGATTCATTTTTGACACTATCAGGTCCGCCTCTACCTAAAAACATATACAAAGAAAACCCAATTGTGAGAATTATCCATGGCAATAACTTCATCCAAAAAATCTAACACCCAACACAAAAATAACTAATTACAAAATCACCCTAAAATTACAATGGGTGCCATGGCACATAGATAGGTGACCAAGAGATTATCACTCTATTCAGGTATTATAAAATTACAAAGCAACAAAAACGCTTAGTAAGAGTAAAGTGAATGCCGGCACGGCCTTTAAAAAACTATCATTTCTAACTTTCAGGTGCATAACGACGGCCACCATCATCAATACTGCCATCCCATAAGCCGAAGGAACGACGAGTTCACTCATCCATATGCCTGCTAAAAGGGCACTTGCGAGTAAAAGCTTTATGAAACCCACTAAATACAATGCCCACATTGGAAGACGGTAAACAGTGAACTCCTCTTTCAAATTCCTAGCACCCGCCGCTCTATAAGCCGTTTTCCAATTTGGCCGAATCAACCACACTGAATATATTGTCAGAGCGATTAAAACCTGTGCAACTATTGTCAATCCAAGCATTAATTAATCCTAAACCTCACATCATAATGTTTAATATCAAATTCTGTTTAAGAGTTTAGCAGGGCAAAAATCTCATTGAATTGACAAAACTCGATATTGAAATGACACGCACTATTCAAATTTCTGACGGCAAGAAGTTCTACCGCTTTGCTTTGGATAAGCGATCAAACACTTATCGAGAGTGACTTAGAAAAGATTGTGAAAAAAAGCACAATCTATTTCAACCTGAAAATATATATCTTTTGATTCTTGATCGGAAATCATCTAAAAAATTAATCCTCCGAAAAAAACAAGAAAATGAGATATCTTTTAATCATATTTTTGCTCATTACGCTCGTAGCTTGTTCTATAAAAAACATGATTGGAAAAGGTTTTATTAATCATGAAAGCCTGGAAAAAATACAAGGTGATTACTACTTTGAAAATTCAGGTGATCTCTACACTGGTAGAGCTTTAAAGTTTTACAAAAATGGACAGATAGAGCTCGAAGCCAACTATCTAAATGGTGAGCTTCATGGCTCAAAAAAAAGTTGGTACCAAAATGGTAGGAAATCTGAAATAGGAGAATACATTAGAAATGAAAAAGAAGGAACATGGCTAAGATTTGGTGAAAACGGACAATACGTTTATGAGGAAGAATTCTCGGATGGAGAAAAAATCAGGGGTTCATGGACCTTCATCGGTGGTTGATGATCACTCGTCAGTATTTTTATCCTAAACGGAAATACCAACCCCTCCTCCTAGGGTAATTGATATTATAAATAATACCGCCAACGAAACTAGGATTCCTAGAAACCATAAATGAATCAAACTAATTCTCATTAGAAACACTAATCGTCTTGTTGGTTTTTTTAAAATTTCCCTCTTAGTAATTTTATATGTGAAAATCAGAAGGATTAATATTGTGAGTGCTAAAAGAACAACAATAAATTCTCCCACTATATCAAGGTTAAATGGATCTTGAGAGAGCCAAACCGGTAAAGCAATAAATAACAATGAATAGATGGCTCAAAAAACAAATCAAGAATCCCAAGTTCCCTGATTTTTTAAGTGGGTTTTCAGTTTCAAATTCAAAAGCTGGTTTATTGATATTCCATGCCAAATATCCCGTAATACAAGTCCATAAAACCATTACAAATACGAATCCAATTTCATCCCCTAACCATCCAAAGCTCAGCGGT
>JAOFDG010000003.1 GCA_028033615.1 Verrucomicrobiales bacterium
AAAGCTCTCCCCAAGAAAGAGGTTAAAAAGAAAATTGCAGTTAAGAAAAGTATAAAAAGTGCTGCTGCTAAGAAAAAACAAGAGGAAGAAGAGGTTCTTCCTATTCCCATAAGGCCTAAGCTTAGGAAATCTCTTAAGCTTAGTAACTTTGAGGCTAAACAGCAGCAGAAACTTCGTGATCTCCGTGATTCTTTGTTAGATACTATGGCTGGAGTTGCTAGAGATAATTTAAGATCAGATTCGGATGGGGGAGACTCATCCGCTTTTGGAATGCATCAAGCTGATGCAGGTAGTGACGCTTATGATAGGGATTTTGCATTAAATTTACTATCACAAGAGCAGGATGCTTTGCATGAGATTGAGGAAGCTTTAAAGAGAATAGACTATGGAACATATGGAATATGTGAAATGTCTAAGAAAAAAATCATAAATGCTCGTCTTGAGGCGATTCCATTTGCGCGATTTACAGTAGAATGCCAAGCTCAAATTGAGAAAGAAAGTGGAATTAGAGGGGGAAGAAGGTTGCCTGATAGGAGTAATATGGTTGGTTATATGGAAGATACATCTGGGGTTGAAAAGGCTTAAATCTGAGTTTAATATTATTATCCCTCAATAAAATACTAAAATGGCACGAGATACTATTATTTTGGAATGTACAGAAGCACGTGAAAAAGGTGTTCCTCCATCCAGATATACTACAACTAGAAATAAGAAGAGCTTAAGAACACCAGGCCGATTAGAAAAAGTGAAGTATAATCCCTTCTTAAAAAAGAGAACTCTTCACCGTGAACTTAGGTAATTAAATTATTATGGAACCTAAAAACGAACAGCGCGCATACAATTTAAGAAAAGCTAATAGAAAAATGCCACGTAGGCGTTTGGATATACCTGTGGAGCAAATTGATTACAAAAATCCAGAGGTCTTAACTCTTTTCACCACAGATACTGGCAAGATTTTACCAAGACGAATTACCGGTGTATCTGCCAAAATTCATAGAAAGATCACCAGAGAGATTAAGCGTTCTAGGGCAGTAAATTTACTTAAATAAATATTTTAAATATTTATTTAATGCCGATAAATCTGTTTCACAGATTTACAAATATTAATTCGCGACATAATCTAGCACTAGAAGCATAATTCTTTTGTTTGTACATAGTTTGATATGGAGGAATTGAATGATACGCAATCAGAGATTGATGATAGGGGAATTGATATTAATTGGGTTGGTGTAAGCTCCTTTAAATTTCCTGTTAATGTACAGGATAAAGCTTCATTTCAGCCCACTATTTCAGAATTTTCATTGGCTGTTGATCTTTCAAAAGATCAAAGAGGTACACACATGAGTAGATTTATAGAAGTCTTAAATGAGCACGGGAATTGTATAAGTGTTAAGAATATATCGATTTTGAATAGACATTTACTCGAAAAACTTAAGGCTCAAAAATCTCGAGTTAATTCTAGGTTTTCATATTTTGTTGAGAAAAAAGCACCTGAGACAGGTTTAAAGGGTCCAATAGACTATTTAGTAAACATTGAAAGTATACTGGACGGTGAACGCTTTGAATCAGAGATTACCGTAAATGTTCCGGTAACGACATTGTGTCCCTGTTCTAAAGCAATAAGTAACAGGGGGGCTCATAATCAAAGAGGAAACGTTAAATTCTCAGTTAGATCATCTGATCCGATATGGATTGAAGATTTGATTTCACTCGTCGAATCGTCCGCCAGTTCAGAGCTTTATAGTGTTTTGAAAAGGCCAGATGAAAAGGTTGTGACTGAAAGAGCGTATGACAATCCTGTTTTTGTGGAGGATTTAGTTCGTAATGTGGCGCTTAAGGCTAATGAAATGAGTAATATTAATTGGTATAAAGTTGAAGCCGAGAATTTTGAGTCAATTCATAATCACAATGCTTATGCTGTTATTGTTAAGGAGCTTAAATAAACATTTTAGATTCTAAAATGTGTTGAACACTAAAGTGCACTTTGAGACTTTCCGCTTGTAATAGGGATGGCTAAGGTTATTTTTATTTATAGTTTAGAAAGATGTATCTCCCAATTCGAATTTCTATTATATGGACAATTAATGCTTAGGCGTTGGTTCATTAGGTTAACGTGTCTCAATAAATTTTTAGCGCCGATGGGAAAAAATCCTAAATCAAATCATTAACATGAATACTCCTGATTCAGTTGTAATTTACGATACCACACTGCGTGATGGTACTCAGGGACTAGGCCTTTCATTTAGCTCATTAGATAAACTTCGAGTTGCTGAAAGGCTGGATGACTTTGGTGTCAATTATATTGAAGGTGGTTGGCCGGGATCAAATCCAAAGGATGTTGATTTTTTCTCTGAAGCAAAAAAGATAAACTGGAAGAATGCAAAGGTAGCTGCATTTGGAAGCACTAGAAGGGCAGATAAAGAAGTAGAATCTGATCCGCAAGTTAGAACTCTTCTAGAAGCTGAGACTCCTGTAATTACCTTTTTTGGTAAAACCTGGAAACTTCATGTTACAGAAGTTCTTAGGACCTCGGAAGAGGAGAATCAATCGATGATAAGAGATACAGCAAGATATCTGAAGAGTGAAGGGCGAGAGGTGATATATGATGCAGAACATTTTTTTGATGGGTACAAAGATGACCCTAGGCATGCTATTGCTACATTGATTGCAGCCAAAGAGGGGGGTGCTGATGCGATAGTCCTATGTGATACCAATGGAGGAACAATGCCGCATGAAATATATAAAATGACTGAGGAAGTTGTAAACACGATAAATGCTCCAGTAGGTATACATACTCATGATGATACTGGAGTTGGTGTAGCAAATGCTCTTTCTGCCGTTACTGCAGGTGCAGTTCATGTTCAAGGAACTATTAACGGATATGGCGAGCGTACAGGTAATTGCAATCTAACTTCTGCTGTTCCAAATCTATCACTTAAAATGGGTATTGGTATTTCTGCTGATGTATCAAAACTTACTCAGATATCTCATTTCGTTGATGATCTTGGAAATAATTCTCATAATGAACGTGCGCCATACGTTGGGAGGACTGCTTTCTCGCATAAGGGTGGAATGCACGTTAATGCAGTACAAAAATTATCCAGAACGTATGAGCATATTACTCCTGAAAGCGTAGGTAATTCACAGGTTATTCTTATTTCTGAGCTGTCTGGTCAGAGTAACATTCTAATGAAAGCAAAAGAATTAGGGCATAATCTCGAGAAAGGTAGTGAAACAGCTCTAGGAATTTTATCTCAATTAAAGGACCTTGAAAAAGATGGATATGAATTTGAAGCAGCTGAAGGATCTTTTGAAATCTTAATAAGAAAAGCTATAAATGATTATCGCAGTTTATTTAAACTTACTGAATATCATTGTACAACGAGAAGGCATCCAGAAAGTTATTTTGAAACTTGTGAAGCAACGGTTAAATTAGAGGTAAATGATCAGCCTGCTTATACTGTTGCGCAGGGAGATGGACCGGTTAATGCACTTGATAGTGCTTTAAGAAAAGCTTTAGAGCCATTCTATCCATCCATCAAAGGTATTGAGTTAAGAGATTATAAAGTCAGAATTATAGATAGTCATACTGGGACTGCTGCTAAAACAAGAGTTTTGATAGTATCTTCAGATGGAGAAAATAGTTGGGGTACTGTGGGAGTTTCAGAAAATATAATAGTTGCTAGTTGGAGAGCCCTCGTAGACAGCATTGAGTATTATTTGCTCAAACAAGAAAATTAAATATAGTAAATTTATAATTTTTCTATGGTCTTTTACGTGGAGAGAATCGACTCCTTTTGACTTTTCTTGTAGAATCTTTTGAGCCGGTATAGCGAGCCCGGATTCTTGCCAATAAGCCTAGTTTTTCTTTCTTAGGTTCAGTCTTTATAACTGGATCTTTCTTAGGTTTTTTTAAAATTATCCCTCTGATTTTTGGGTCCAATGTTGAAAGTAAAGTTTTTTTAATGGGTTGATCGTTTTTTTTTGGTTTTAGTATTTTATTAGTATTTGTCTCAGATTTTAATGGGAGGCTTTTTGAGGCCAGATTTTGATTTTTGTCCTTTGGATAGGTTCCTGGATATGGAGCGAATGTGTTAATTGGAACTTTGTAAGTCCTATTATTTTGTTTGCAATTCTGGTGGGATCTAATGAAGGATGTAGGACTATAATAATTGGAGTAAGTTTTTGCAAAACTTGACCTGTGCATTCCGATTGATAGGTTTTTACGAGTTTCAAAATGTAAGTGGGCCAAGTACATTCCTCTGTTGTTTCCAATTGCTCCAATTCTTTGTCCCCTTTTCACTATTTGATTAAGAACGACATTACGAGAGTCAAGATGGGCATAAAGAGAATCCATTAACTTGATTGTTGAATTTTTATCCATAAACACATGTCGAATTATGATAACGTTACCCCATCCTCTGCGCACATCTCTTGATTGCACTACGATACCATCACCTATTGAATATACTGGATCACCCAAATCAGTGTTTCCACCGCCTTTCCCATTCCAATCCTCTCCCACGTGTCCATTAGGCCAGAATCCCCTAGCCTTGTAATATCCACTTCCTGTCGGTGCTCCTACAGGGAAATCGAAGCCTGAAGCCAAAGGTAGTTTTGCGTAATCTGATAGAGATATTGAAATGAAGAGATGGCTTATTAATAAAAGGAATACCTTTAATGGAATTTTAATTATATATTCAACCACGAGACGTCTAATTCTTTTTTGTTTTCTATTTAAAGAGTCTTAACTGTAAGTAAAATAGATCAACCCTGTAATTCCAATTAAGAGGCAATAAAAACCAAAGTATTTAAATTTCCCTTTAGCTATTAAATTCAGAACACAAAAAATTGCTATTAATCCAGTCAGAAACGCGGCGATCATGCCTGCTGAGTAAACAATTAAAAGATCAGCTTTAAGAGATGAAATCTCTTTCATTTTTAAAACCATTGCGCCACAAATAGCAGGAATACCCAATAGGAACGAGAATTCTGCGCATCGTTTGGGTGGGATTCCCAGAAGCATACCCATTGTAATTGTACTGCCAGATCGGCTTATTCCAGGCAGTAAAGCAATGGCCTGTGCTATTCCAATAATAAATGAACGGCCCACAGTAACTTCCTTATTACTGATCGATTTTTTTATGAAGCTGGGTAAAAACAAAATCAGACCAGTAATAGATAGGTAAATGCACACTAGAATAGGGTCTTCACTTATCACTTCTACTTTGTCTTTAAACAAAAAACCAATGATTACAATGGGTATAGTTCCTACTATGAGAAATGTAATTAGTTTTTTTTCATCTGTGTAGCCATTTCTAAAAACGCTAAAGAATAGAGATATTAATCTTTTTCGGAAGTAAAGTACAACAGCTAGAAGAGTCGAGAAGTGTAACAGAAGATCAAATTCAATTGTTGAAGACTCTTGGCTGAAGCCAAGTGCTTCCTCCATTAATGCTAGATGCCCAGAGGATGATATTGGTAAGAATTCAGTTAAGCCCTGGACGATCCCAAGGATGATTGCCTCTATCAGGTTCATATTATTTTAGTGACTTTTAAAGTATCTATGATTCTAATAGATCTTGTGAGTGATTAAAAGTGGCGGTGAGAGTGGGATTCGAACCCACGGAACCCTTTCAGGTTCACTTCTTTAGCAAAGAAGCGCTTTCGACCACTCAGCCATCTCACCATTGTAGGATAGAATTTATAAAGAGGTTGATTTTAGTGACTAAAACAAAGCTTCAGCGGTGCGTCAATAATTAGCTATATTAAAATAATGATAAACACTATAAGAATTTCATTATTTCTAATGACTTGGCCTTTAGTTAGATGTCGAATTATGGAATTATGATTGAAGAAGAAGAGGCATTAGAAATAATCATATCAACTACCCCAACACCTATTCACCATAGAGTAGCAATTGAGAGGGCGAAAAACCAATATTTATTAAATGACGTACGGGCTTCTAATTATTCTCCAAAAGCAAATCAATCAGCTGTGGATGGCTATGGAGTTCGTGCAGGGAATATAGAATCATTAGAATTTAGAGTAATAGGTGAAAGTTTTGCGGGATCACCTTTTATGGGAATAATATCTGAGAGTGAAGCGGTACGTGTTTTTACAGGATCTAACCTTCCAGCCGAAGTTAATGCAGTCGTTATGCAGGAGGAGGTGAAAATTGTTGATGGTATAATGGTACTAGATAAGTCGCCTAAAGTTGGACAGTTTATAAGAAAGAAGGGTGAAGTTTATTGTGAGGGCCAAACGATTGGAAAAAAAGGGCAAAAAATTAACCCAGCGCTTTTAGGAACACTTATTTCAGACGGAGTAAATCAATTAGAAGTTAGTAAGAAATTAAGAGTAGGGGTTATTACAACAGGTGATGAAATTCAGCCTATTGAGCATGAGGGAATAAATGATTATCAGATTTATGATTCAAATAAGTATATGCTAAAAACACTACTTGAAGCCCAAGGTATAGAGGTTGATTTATCTACATCTGTTAATGATGATCGTGATGAACTTAGAAGAATTATTTCAAAAATGCTCGAGGAAACAGATATTTTACTAATATCTGGAGGGATAAGTATAGGGGAAAGAGATTATGTGCATGGTGTGCTTAAGGAATGTGGGGTATTTAAGGATTTTTGGAAGGTAAGAGTTAAGCCATCAAAGCCAATATTCTATGGAAGGTTCAATGATTCATGCCAAGTTTTTGCATTACCTGGTAATCCAGTTTCTTCATATATCGGATTTCTTATATTTGTACTACCGGCGATTCAATATCGTAATGGGGCAATGAAATCATCTTTAGGTTTAGATGAGACTAAGGTGAACCTTGGATCTGATATTGAAAATATCGAGAGTCGTGTGAATTACATTTTAGGCAATATCAATGAAGACGGGACTTTTCTGAGTCATAGGAATCAAAGATCCAATAATATTTTAGCTCTGAGTAATTCAAATGCATTTGTAAGATTTGAACCCCGAGCAAAATCGAGTAAGGGGACTGAGTTTAAAGCTTTCTTATTACCTTAAATTTATGTTTTTAAAAAAATCTTTTATTTAAAGGATTCCGATCATAAGTAGGGGAAAAATATTAAAAATTTCACCATCTACCGACTATCAAAAATGATAATTTTAAAAAAAATGCAAAACAAATTTGATATAATTCATTATTTGGGTATTAGTTAATTAAGGAAATGCTAATATTTCAGATATTCAGAAATTTTTAAAAATTACATTAGACATAAATACTTTAATTAGTATAATATCAATAATTACTATAATAAAAAATATAAAGATATGGAAATTGTAACTGAAAACAATCAAACTGTAAGGAAGGATGCTGGAAGACTGGCTGACTTCATCATGTTCACTCAGAGATCCTTTTTATTAAACCTCTCAAAGGAATTAAATAAAGGGAATGTATCATACGCTCAATTTTTTCTTTTAGGTTATTTAGCCAAAGAAGATTATTTAACAATGACTCATATTTCACAGAAAATGGGTCATTCTACTGCTGCTGCTACTGGTCTAGTTGATCGACTTGAAAAACTAGGATACGTACAACGCTTGCATGCTTCAGACGATAGAAGAAAAGTTATGGTTCAAATAACTAGGAAGGGAATTGATCTAGTTGATAAAATGAGAGAAGATATCATTGATAACCTTGTCGAAGTCATGGCAGAAATGGATAATGGAATAACATCTGCGGTAATGGATGCATCTAATAAAATTTCAGAATAGAATTTTTATATTAGTTTTGTTTATAAAGCCTCAGTCGATTAGACTGAGGTTTTTTTTATGGATGGTGGATTATTACAATTTAAGTCACTAAATACAATTTGTGGTCTTACTCATGGCTTTGTATTGAGAAATGATAAAATTTCCGTCAATTGCCATAAGAGTGAGGCGCTAGATAGATTAAAACCTTACCATCAGGCCATGGTATGCTCATTAGGATTTACTCCCGATGACCTTTGTTTTACTGAACAAATTCATGGAGATTTTGTTGCTACAGTTACTAATTCTAGAGGTTTTAATGATGCAATACCAGGTGCTGACGGTTTAATTACTTTTGAAAAAAGAGTTCTTTTAGGTGTTTTCGTTGCTGATTGCTGTGCAGTATTGATTGCTGACAGGCGGAGGCGAGGTGTCTCAATTATTCACTCTGGAAAAGTTGGAAGTGAATTAGGAATTGTAAAAAAAGCTATTAGGAAGTTTCATGATCAAGGCATCATATCAAGTGATTTGATAGTTCAGCTTAGCCCATGTATCAGACCTCCTGCATACGAAATTGATTTTGCAGATACTATTATTCAAGACTCTCTTTCGCTTGGCGTCCCAGAATACTCTATATTTGATTCTAATGAATGCACGTCATTGAACTTAGAGAGATTTTACTCTTACAGAACAGAGAAAGGTTTTACCGGAAGAATGTTGGGCCTTATTGGCTTGCATTGAGTTTTTTTGTTAATTGATGCTTTCTGAGTCATAAACTAGAACCTTTTCCCACATATCCTTGCAAATATTTACAAACTCTTTATGAGCTGAGTGTTTTTGATATGAATCATGATTCTCAACGTTAAGGAAATTTAGGGATAGATGATAAGCAAAGCTTTTATCGGTAACTTCCCTACAAGGAGTCGGTGCATTTTTGCCCAATGAACCTGACTCTACGATGTCAATTTCAGTTAGTTTTAATGCCAGTGTTTCAAAAACTTGTAGTTTTTGATTTTCCTTCATCCAGAAATATACATTATGGGTCATTTTGTTTTGGGTTATACTGATTTTGATTTAATTATTATAAGATATGAAACATTCTCAGATTGCTCCAGCCAAATTAAATTTATGGCTTAAAGTGCTTGGAAAGAGGGGTGATGGTTTTCACGATATTGAATCTTTAATTGTTCCTATCTCTGGTCTTAATGATGTATTACGATTTGATGTAAGAGAAGGGAATTCTGGTCTTAACATTAGCTGTAATTTATCTGAACTGTCTGTCGGTGAAGATAATTTAATCAGCAAGGCGGTAGCTTTAATCGAAAATGAATTGGATATTAAGATAGAGGGCTATATTGAACTGGAAAAGAATATACCAATTGGAGCTGGTCTTGGTGGAGGGAGTGCGGACGCTGCGGCAACTCTTAGTTCATTAAATTGTATTTTTAAATCTTCACTTTCATTTAGTAAGCTTACTAATATGGCTGCAGATTTAGGTAGTGATGTTCCGTTCTTCGTTGATTCTAAGCCATCTATTTGCAAGGGGAGAGGAGATGAGTTAATCCCTTACTTAGGAGCTCTAACTAATAAACCTATTGTTTTAATTAAGCCTCCATTCGAGGTTTCAAGCGCATGGGCTTATTCTAATTGGATTGAAGGGAATCAATTACATAAAGGGTTAGGTGATGTTCAGAGAGCAGATTGGGGTGAAGTGATTAATGATTTGGAAACGCCGGTTTTTAAGAAATTTTTGGTTTTGCCTACTATAAAAACTTGGTTTTTGGAGTGTGACGGGACTGAATTAGCGTTGATGTCAGGTTCAGGGTCAACTATGTTTGCTGTTTGCGTAGATTTACCAGCTGCTAAAAAAATTTTAAAAAAAGCACAAGAGTATTTTGGATCAAGTGTATGGACTAAGATCGTAGAGATAGAGAGGGGATAAAAAATTACAGCTTAGGGGCTGAGTCGTGACTTTATCCAATTTTTATCAACTGTTTTATATAAGACCCTATCGTGAAATCGATTTTCACGCCCCTGCCAAAACTCAACTTCCTTAGGCTCCACATTAAAGCCACCCCAAAATTCTGGATAGGGGATTTTTTCTGAACCAAATCTAGAAGCTATTTTTTCTTCTCTATCGACCATCCATTGCCTATTGGGTATTTCTGCGCTTTGAGTTGAAGCCCAAGCGCTAATTTGGTGACCTTTTGGGCGGCTGCTAAAATACTGCTTAGATGTTTTTTGCGATGTTCTTTCTGCTTTCCCCCTAATTGTTACCTGTCGCTCAAGCTCTTTCCATAAAAAACAAAGACTCACTTTGCTGTTCTCGTTGATTTCATTGCCCTTTCGGCTTTCATAATTTGTATAGAAAACAAAACCGTTTTCGGTAATGCCTTTTAGTAAAACAGTTCTTAAGGAAGGTTGCCCTGAATCGCTTACCGTCGCTAATGACATAGCAGTTGGTTCAAGTGTTTTTAAGTCAATTGCATCTTCAAGCCAAGTTTTGAATTGCTCAATTGGGTTATATGCTAAATCATCAATTTTTAATTGTGCTTTTTTGTAAGAAATTCGCAAGTTATGAATATTGTTGATAGTCGAGTTGTCAGACATTTTGAGTCAAATTGAATTTTTTGTTAAAAGAGGTATTTAGATGATCGGAAAAAAATATGGGATTGAGGATTTAGATCGGGTGGTTCTTTCGCCAAACGAGATAAATAATATTTTAGAAGATATGGCCAATGAAATATCTAATGATTTTCAAAATCTTGACTTAACAATATTGTCTATAATGAATGGTGGTTTGTTTATGAGTGTAGATCTCATACGTCTTCTCAGAGTGTCCTGCCAAATTGATTCAATTAAAGTTAATAGTTATATTGGTGATGTACAAAGTGAAGATGGTTTTTTTATTACTAACGATGATATGTTACTTTTGAAAAATAGAGATGTTTTGATAGTAGATGAAATTTATGATTCTGGGGTCACAATGAGAAGTGTTGTTAACAAATTGAATTTGATTCCTGGAATATCTAGTGTTCGGTCAGCAGCATTATTGATGAAAAACAGAATACGTGAAATAGAATATGTTCCAGATTATATTGGATTTAACGTTGAAGATGTTTTTATGGTTGGTTACGGGTTAGACTTTTTTGGAAATTATCGTGATTTGCCATATATTGGAGTTTTGAAATCAGATAAGATTTGTAAGTGAATATACGATGACTGTAAGAATTCTTTTTTTTTCACTTTTGGAAGATATTGTTGGTAAAAGAGAGTGTGATTTCAATCTTCCAGATGGAAAATACACTGTAAAATTAATATTAGATCAGATTTACTTAGAGTGGCCAGAATTAAAAGAATGGGATACTAAAATGCTTGTAGCTTTGGATCTCAATTATGTAGATACAGCTACCGAAGTCGTTGAGGGTCAAACATTAGCTTTAATGCCACCCTTACAAGGTGGGTGATCCTCTTTACATTTAGGTTGCAGAGAACTAACGTGCCATCTCCCTAGAGGATCTTTAATTCAATGTCTAAATTATATTTAAAATTCAATCAGAAGTATGGAAACTGAGCTGACCAGGAATTTTTCGATAATTGCACACATTGATCA
This sequence comes from Verrucomicrobiales bacterium, assembly GCA_028033615.1. GTDB lineage: Bacteria > Verrucomicrobiota > Verrucomicrobiia > Verrucomicrobiales > DEV007 > EC70. The sequence goes on from JAOFDG010000003.1 coordinate 11,339, forward strand.
TGGCAAAACAACATTGTCTGATAGATTGCTAGAGTTTACTCAAACGATTTCAGAAAGAGAAAAACAAGATCAACTCCTGGACTCTATGGACCTTGAAAGGGAGAGAGGTATTACTATCAAATCGCATCCTGTCACAATGGATTATAAAGCTAAAGATGGTAATACTTATAAACTTAATTTGCTTGATACTCCAGGGCATGTTGATTTTTCATATGAAGTCTCTAGAAGTTTGGCAGCATGTGAGGGTGCTATTTTGATTGTTGACGCTGCTCAAGGTGTTGAGGCCCAAACTGTCGCCAATTTAAACCTTGCTGTTGAGCAAGATTTAACAATTATACCAGTTGTTAATAAAATCGACCTTCCAAGCGCTGATCTGGACATGGCGCATCAGCAATTAGAAGATATTTTAGCAATTCCCTCTGAGGATGCAATTCATGCTAGTGCTAAAACGGGTGTAGGAATTGAGGAGATCTTAGAGGCTATTATTGAGAGGATTCCTCCTCCTGAATTACCGGACGATGAAATTCTAAGAGCTTCTGTTTTTGATTCTGTTTTTGATTCATTTAGGGGAGTTGTTTCTTATTTGCGAGTTATGTCTGGTTCTTTAGTTAGGGGTACGGCAATACGCATGATGAGTACTAATAAAAGTTACGAGGTTAAAGAAGTTGGCGTCTTTACTCCTAAGATGGAGAAAAGAAACGAACTTAAGACTGGTGATGTTGGTTACCTTATTGCTAATATGAAGACATCATCAGAGGTTAAGATTGGAGATACTGTAACGGAATCTCAGAAGCCAGCTTCTGAACCTTTGCCAGGTTTCAAGGAGATTCGCCCGATGGTTTTTTCTGGTATATACCCAGTTACGACTGATGATTTTGAGCAACTGAAATTAGCTATGGGGAAGCTCCAGATCAATGATGCCGCATTCCAGTTTTCTGCTGAAAGCTCTGCTGCACTAGGTTTTGGTTTCAGGTGTGGGTTTTTAGGGCTTTTACATATGGAGATAATTCAGGAGCGTTTGCGAAGAGAGTTTGATATGGACGTAATTTCTACTTATCCGAGTGTAATTTATAAAGTTAATAAAACTAATGGTGATGAGATTACCGTGGATAATCCAACTTTCTTGCCTGATCCGGCTGAGATTGATAAGATTAGTGAGCCAACTGTTAAATCGTTTATAATCACGCCAAATGAATTCATTGGTGACCTTATTCAATTAGTTATGGAGAAAAGAGGATTGATTGAGCATACTGAAACTTTAGATTCAACTAGGGTTATGCTAACAGCAGTATTACCTCTTAATGAGATTTTGGTTGATTTTAATGACCGTATGAAAAGTATGACAAGAGGTTATGGTTCAATGGACTATGAGCATTCTGAGTATCAAGCCGCCAAACTTGTTAAAATGGATATTCGTATTAACGAAGAGCCGGTTGACGCATTTAGCTCAATTGTGCATACTGATAAAGCTCAATCCTATGGGAGGAAGTTATGCTCAAAACTTAAAGAGGTTATACCTCAACAGTTATTTAAGGTTCCAATACAAGCAGCAGTAGGTGGAAATATAATAGCTCGTGAAACCATTACTGCTATGAGGAAAAACGTCACGGCCAAGTGTTACGGTGGAGATATTACACGAAAGCGAAAACTTCTTGAAAAACAAAAGGAAGGAAAGAAAAAAATGAAAGCAATAGGTAAAGTTAATATTCCTCAAGAAGCTTTTATAAAAGTTCTTAAATCATCATCCAAGTAATGCTCATTTTTAAACCAAGATATCTTAAAAAAGCCAAACTTTTAAGAAAGGGAGTAGTAAAATTTTTATCTTACAAAAAAGATTTAATTTCTGAAAATCTATTCTCTGAAATCACACAAAGTTTGGAGGAATTTGATCTTGATGTAAAATCAAAGGACAAGGATAAGATTAAAGTGTCTGCCAAGACTTTGACAAGTTTATGTGAGAAATCTGTACCTCCTCCAAGAAACCCAATAATCAGAGAGAACCTTGAGGTGATATTTGTTGCAATTATTATTGCAATTGGAATTAGATCATATTGTCTTCAGCCATTTAGAATACCCACTGGATCGATGCAGCCGACTCTTAATGGTATCATTTGTCATGTTGCTGACCAAGATGAATCGGATAATTATAATCCTGGGTTCATAAAATCTGCATGGGAAAAATTTTCTGAAGGGCGGACATATGTTGATATTAGGATTCCTGCGGGTTCTAAAATAGAGAGGTTTGAAGAAACAACTCGTTTTAAATTTTTCACTTCTACAAAAATACATTTTCAAAACCCTGACCTTGATGCAATAAAAGTTGGAGTCCCGATGAAGAATCTTTTCCAAGAAAAGAATAGAGGGGGGCTTGGTCTTAGGTCAGCCTTAAATATTTCCAGATCTTTCAATGGTTCTAGAGAGTCAAGCAAGGAGTTTTTTGTCAATGGTCGGCATAAGGATATTGATTACGATTTCAGGTTGCAAGGTCATTGCGACACAGGTGACCAGGTTTTAGTCAATAAGATGATATACCATTTCCGCAATCCTATGCGTGGTGAGATTTTTGTTTTTAATACTAAAGGGATTTTAGGTATTAATGGAGGCATCCAATCTCAGCATTACATTAAAAGGTTATGTGGCATTCCAGGTGACGATTTAGAAATTAAAAGTAACGGAGGGCCTCTGTATGTTAATGGCGAGGTTGCCAAGGAAAATGGAATAGTTAAAGTATTTGAGGAATATGATGGGTACTCAATAATTAGAAAAATTAGGTCTCCTGATTATCAAGGAATAAATAAAACTTTATTGCAAAATAATGAATATTTTGCTCTTGGTGATAATAGTGATGACAGCGCTGATAGTAGAATGTGGGGGGGCGTCCCAGAGGAAAATTTATTAGGGCCTGGATTAATGGTGTATTGGCCATTAGAGCACTGGGGTTTAATGAAATAATTTTTTGGCTTTCCTGATTAGTGAGTGAATTTAGTGCTGAGGAAATTACAAGAAGGTCAAAGTCAAATTTGGCTTTCGCTTTACGATGCTTATCAAAAGGAAGGAGGGGTGATATGGTCACTTTTTATGCGTTTTGCCGTATCGTTGATGATCTTGCTGATGAGCCAGATAGAATCCTTGAGGACAGAGAAAAGGAGTTGGAACTATGGAAGCGTGGTTTGAATGATGGTTTTGATAATGCTAATTTAATCCAAGTTGGTATCGAAAATTTGATATCTAAGTATAATATTGATAGAAGTCTTTTCATTCAACTCATTGAAGGCATGGAAATGGATCTTAAGGGGGTTACCTATACAAGTTTTGAGGAGTTAAAGGCTTACTGTTACAAGGTTGCTTCTGTTGTAGGTTTAATAAGTTTGAAAATTTTTGGTGCAAATTATGAAAATTCCAAGGACTACGCCATTAATCTTGGATATGCTTTACAATTAACTAATATAATTCGTGACTTTTCAGAGGACTATTTAATGGGAAGAATATACTTACCAGCTGATGAAATAAATAGCTTTGGGCTCAAGAGTGAATTGCTTCTTGATTCTGCAGAAACCAAGGAGTTTCAGTTAATGATGCAGTTTCAAGCAGATAGAGCTGAATCCTATTATAAACTTGCAGACCAAAGTTTAAATGATGCTGATTATAAGATTTTAAAGTCAGCTAGAAGTATGGGTAAGATATACAGAAACCTCCTTAATTTAATGAGGAAAGATGGATTTAAAGTCGCCAGTAAAAGATATCGTGTAAGTACGCTTAAGAAAATGTTCATAATGCTTAGTTCCTGATTGTCAATTTTGCTCGTTGGACAGCCAAACTGAAACCTCTTCTTGTATCTTATCTATTTCGTCAAGCTTTAACACAGGGTCCCTAATAATGAAAACTTCACCACTTTTGTGGTGCTCGTAAAAGAGCATCATCGCTTTTTTCTCTTTTTTGACATCTGTTGGAAGTAATATTTTTTTTCTCTCAAGCATTACAGCTAAAATGTATCTAGCGTTTTCGCTGTTTGGATCATTTTCATCTATGAGTCTGCGGAGCATGACTTCAGCGCTCTCTTTTTCAACAACCTCTCGCGCCTTCCCATTCTCTTCTTTCTTTTCGAATGTTGACCGCCAAAAAGAAAACAGTGAAGAGGTTTCTTCGGAATGAGCGGTTCTGTCCCAAGCTTCAACACTGAAGTCAGATCGTTCGTAGAAATTAGTTTCTTGATTAAGAAATATGGCAGCATAAAAAATTTCTCCATCCTTAAATTCTTTGTTAGTTACGCTACATTGGTTGGATCTTGGTCTTATGTTCCATGAATTGCTGATTGGCATAGTATTTTGAAAATATTTGTTAGCGAGTTTGTTCTAAAGGTTTTTTGATTAATTTTTTTATATATGTTTGTAAGGGTTTTATTATAGAAAGCATTTGTATTTCAATCTGCTTTTCCTTAAACCGAAAGAGAATAATTCCTGAAACTATTAAAATTATATTTGTTGACCATGCTCCCAAAAATGGACTAATACGCATTCCTTGCCCGAGTGCTAGAAATAAATTGTTAAGCATTATCACTATGAAATATATTACTAAAGCTATGGTTCCACTTCCTTTAAGGTTACTTCTGGAATTGGTTATTCCTATTGGGCATGCAATCAGAGCTATGGCTATGCAACTAAGAGGCAAGGCCCATCTGTAGTGTAGATGAGTTTTAAATGGAGCCATTGTTTTTTGCGATTTTTCAGGATTGCGTTTTAAATGATAAATTAAGTTTATTATTCCAAGTTGGTCAGGTATTAAGCTGTCTGTATATATTTTCCAAGGTGTTTCTCTCCAATTGTTCAATTTTAAATCATTAAATGGTTCCTGCTTAATTTTTTCAGAACTATTTCCAAAACTAATACGCATTCCGTTGCGGAGAGACCAACTCTTTGCCTCTTTAGACCAATGTGCCGTTTCTGCATAATAAACTTCGGCAATCTGTCCTTTAGTTTCTGTTTGAAAGATTTCTACATTTCTTAGTTTGCCGCTATGTAGATTTGAGGGCATCGCCCCAATGAACCAAGTTCTAGAATCTAATTTGTTTTTATATAGCTTTGAATTGATTCTATATTCTTTGTTTTTGGCATGTTCTTCTCCCCTTATGAATGATGATAAAACTGTTTCTTTCTGAGCCTCCGCCTCTGGAGCCCATTGGTAGTTTAAGGATAATGAAATTAGTGAAATGTATATACTGATAAAAAGAATGGGTGAAAGTATTTTGAAGTAACTTTTTCCAGCCCCTTGCATAGACATTATTTCATTGCTCCTTGATAGTCTCCCGAGGCTGTAAAGAGTGGATAGAAGGATTGATATAGGTATAATTGTTACAATTATTTGAGGGGATTGGACTAAATAATATTTTAAATAACCAATGATATTTGCACCGGCACTTGCGAGGTCTGCCCCGTTGTCGCTTAGATCAATTATAAGCCATACAGCAATGAATCCTGTGAGGCAGAAAATGAAAGGAATACAAAACTCTTGAATTACATATTTGGTTAACAGTTTAGATCGGGAATAAATAATGAGCAAAAATGGTGGGCTTAAAATTAGTATTCCTGTTAAGATTCTCCAAAATAGTGAATGAGAATTAATAGATCCTATTTTGGTAGATAAGTCGGCTTTTGATAAATCAATATTTCTTTCAAACTTAAACCAGATAAAGAAAATCACTAAGCTGATTAATGTGGTTGAGATATATTTTAATTTCACAATTAATATTTGTTAATTTTAGATGCTATTTGATTGTTCAGGTAATATCGCTTCGACTCCTTTGTTGATGGAGCAAAAATTAATTATTTCATTCTCTGTCATTACTAGAAATGCTGTTGATAAGGCATCTGATAGCGCAGCATAAGGAGCAAGTGCCCATGCATTTATTTTTTCGATACAAATTCTGCAATGTTTTCTTGGATCAATTATATGTTCTCCCTGTTCACTAAATCCAGATCCACTTAATGCGTTGTTTTCTAAATTTATGATTGGAGAGTTTGATAGGCCAAGGCTTGCTGGCCATCCGTCTCCTTCTGGTCCTTCGCCGAATGCTAGCAAAGTGCTGCTTCCAGCGTCAAGCATGGCGTTTGTAATGCCGCTTCCTTTTAAGCTTAATGCCATCTGGTCTAGTGCATAGCCCTTACCGATGCCGCCAAGATCAATCCATAAATCTTCTGACTTTACTGATACAGTTAAGGAATTTACATCAGTTTTTAAATTATCCATCCCAATGGATGAAGTGGCCTTTTTAATTTCTTTTTCACTTGGCTCTCGAGGGCTTTTGTCAGGGTTGGTGAATATTGCTAACAGTGGTCCTAGTGTTATGTCGAAAGCTCCATTAGTTTTGTGATGAATGTCCCTAGCCAGTTCGATGCAATCAATAGCAGCATGTCCTACTGGGGTTGATTGTCCTTTTGGTAGTTGATTAATTCGATGGATATCGCTATTCCCTTTAAATCGACTCAGCTCTGACTCTAGTGTTTCGAGGTCGCGGAGAGCCGTAGATGCTGCGGTTAACGCCTTAGCTTCAGAAGTTGCAGTTATAAAAATTTGAAATTCTGTTGCCATTGCATGAGCGCCAAGTCGATGAATTTCAGAAGCCATTAATTTTGTACTGATCTTTTATTAACAAGTTGAAAAAAGAGCTCCTTTTCTATGTACAAGTGAAGCATTACATTATCTCTTAGATTCATAAGGTCTGGTCCAATATAATTGTCCCCAATTTTTTTTGTTATATCATCATCATATGCTGCATCTGATATTATTACATCTGATGATATGTTACCAACCACATTTGGGTAGTAACCACTATTTTCAATTCCTCTAAAATAATATGGAAGAGGCCATCCAGTTTCTGGGTGAAAAACTTTTATGGACAAGTCATTCTTGATTTCTTTAAGTTCTTCAACTTGTTTTACGAGTTTGGATACTAAGCTAGGAGAAGTGTGCCCATATGCGTATGGAGTTCTGTCGGGGTTCGCGGGAAATTTCAGAGCATTTTGATTTTGTGTATATAAGTTTAAGGTAACCCCTATCGATATGGCAACTAAAGCTATGCGAGAAATGTATCGCAATTTTAAAGACCTGTTTGAAAGTTCGTAAATTGAAGTGAATCCGAATCCTGCTAGAATGATTGAACCTTGGAGAAAGGGTAGTATCGACCAAGGGGTTTTATAAGGTATTATAGAATAGGTTAACAAAGTTATAATGGTGTAAAGGGAAAGGACCCTTAGAAATATTGTTCTTTTTGTAGGATTATTATTTTTTAGGAAAGAAAAAATCACACCAACAGAAGCTAGTGTTAGCGTCGCCAGTTCATTCCAGGTGTACAACTCCATCCTATTCCAGGCTATTAGTCTCAGATAATAATAAAATGGTTTCTCATGGCCGCTGCCTTCAGCTCGAGATAGGTAATTTAAATAAGACGTGTAGCTCTCTTTTATCGCAGTGAGATTATCAAAAAACATTGAGTATAAAGCTGCAGATACTAGAGCCATGAGGATGAACCCTATAGAAAAATTTTTAATTAAATCTTTTAGTTTAAGTCTTGCTTTTGTGCTTTTATTTATTTCTTCGTATATGAAAACAACTGTGGCTGCTATCACTAGCGCGGCGACTGAAATTATAAATGTTTCTTTGGTGGCATGCATTGCTCCGCAAACAATACCAGCTCCTATCATCCAGCGTAGTTTCTGAAGTTCTAAATATTTCCACGAAAAAAATAGGAATAACATCAACAACACGAGCATCGGAATTTCCATTATATAATATTTGCTGTAGTAGACGTGCATAGGTGACAGAGCCATAAGAGCTGCCGCGGCAGTAATTCCTGGAGCTTTGATAAGCCGCCTGAATAAGATCATTAATATTATTAGAAGTGACCCATATATTGCTGGAGCTGCCCTTATGATGTGTTCTTCCAATCCTATGTAATCATTAATAGATTTAATCCATAAAACTGGAAGAGTAAGAAATAGTAGTCCTGGGCCATGACCATCATCGGGAAGATATTCGAAGCCCTCTCCCTCTATGAGGTTTCCGAGTCTCCACGCTTGAATGGCCTCGTCAGTATGCATCGGACGAGAATCCAGATTTTCAAATCTTAAACAGACTCCTACTATTACAAATATTATGAATATAATATAAAATAGTGATTTAGATTTTACCTGCTGCATTCTTATTTTAACTTATGAGAATTAAAATAATGATATTAGCACCGCGTTGCAATAAATCATAATTGAAAGGAGGCTTGCCTTTTTGTGTGTTCTCTTCTTGAGTGAATCTCTTAATTAAAGTGGCTAATTTATCAAATACAAAGAATAACGTTAGATCGAAAACTAGTTTAAGAGAGTTGCGAGAGCTTTTCTCCTATATATTGCCATATAAGAGAAAATTTCATTTAGCTCTTTGTTGTTTATTTTTCACAGCAACTCTTTCGCTTGCGTTTCCATATTTAATGGGAAGCCTTATTGGTGGAGCAATGAGGTCAACTGGAGAGTTAGCTAATCCAGAACATGTTGGTAGTTCAATTGATGGCGTGACTAAAATACTTATTGTCGTTCTTGGACTTCAAGCATTCATAGCCTATTGGCGAATCAAGTGGTTCGCTTTTGCTGGAGAATCTGCGCTTGCAGACATAAGGAAAGAAGTTTTTGAAAGGCTCGTCATGTTGCCGCTGTCTTATTTTTCAGATAATAGAGTAGGTGAAATCAGCAGCCGCCTATCTGCAGATTTAAGCTTAATACGAGACACGCTAATTATAACATTGCCTCAGATTATTCGTCAGACTGTAATGTTAATAGGTGGAATAATATTTATAGCATGGTCTTCTCCAAAATTGACAGGGGTTATGTTGCTCTGCATACCTATAGTCATAATTTTTCTAGCTGTCTTTGGAAGAGGAATTAAAAGTAAAACAGCAAGAGCTCAAGATGAGCTTGCCAAAAGTAATGTTGTTGTTGAGGAGTCCTTACATGGCATTTCAAATGTTAAGGCATTCACAAATGAACAGTATGAAAAAAATAGATACTCAAGTTCCTTGAGCGAATTCATTGAATTGACAATTCATGCTGCCAAGGCTCGTGCTTTTTTTGTTTCTTTTATAATTTTTGCACTTTTTGGAGTTATTACTTTGGTCGTATGGTTTGGAGCAGGAATGCTTTCTAATGGTCAAATTGATGCAGAAAAGTTTACTCAATTTGTATTATTTAGTATTTTTGTTGGAGCTGCTATGGGCTCTTTTCCAGAAATAATGAGTCAATTGTATAAAGCAGTTGGAGCCACTGAGAGAATAAGGGAGATATTATCAGAAAAAACAGAGCATTGTCATGATAAAGGAAGCAGCGATCATATGCTTAGGGGGAAAATAGAATTTGAAAACCTATGTTTTTCTTACCCATCTAGAAATAATACAATGGTTATTGATAACCTTAACCTTTCTGTTTCTCCTGGTGAAAGGATTGCAATTGTTGGCGCGAGTGGGGCTGGTAAGTCAACGTTGATTAAGCTGCTTTTACGTTTTTATGAGCCTTCATCTGGAAGTATAAAGTATGATGGTAAAGGTGCTAGCGAGATTTCAATTAGCTCATTGAGAAACCAAATCTCAATCGTGCCCCAGGAAGTTTTTCTTTTTGGTGGTACTATTGGTGAGAATATTGGGTATGGCGCTCCAGGATCAGACGAATCAAAAATCAAGGAAGCAGCTGTCACGGCTAATGCTCACGATTTTATAGTAAAGCTACCTGAAGGCTATGATACCTTTGTCGGAGAGAGGGGGGTGAAGCTTTCAGGTGGACAGCGTCAAAGAATTGCAATTGCAAGAGCTATTCTTTCTGATCCTTCAGTCTTACTATTGGATGAGGCTACGAGTTCTTTAGATTCAAAAAGTGAAATTCTTGTTCAAGAAGGGCTAGAGAGTTTGATGGCTGAAAGAACTTGTATGATTGTTGCTCATAGACTCTCAACTGTGAGGAGTGTTGATCGAATTATTGTACTAAAGAACGGTAGGATCGTTGAGTCAGGAACCCATGAAGAGCTTTATCAAAAAGATAGTGGAGTCTATAAAACTTTGTATGAGTTGCAGTTTGGTGGGCTAAGTTAGCAACCTACTTAGGTTTAAGAAAGTACGCGGACTGGGACTCGAACCCAGGACCAATTGGTTAAAAGCCAACTGCTCTACCAACTGAGCTATCCGCGCTTTATTTTGAGCATGTGACATTACTAGTTTACGAGTATGTCGCAAGTTGGATTTTTAATTAAATAACACTAAATTTTTTTAAACTATCAACTTTAAATTGGATTTTTCACATTAAAAATACATTATTAATAGGATTAAATGTTCTAACTTTTAAATTTTAGAACCGTAGGTTTATTTTGTGTCGATTATTAATGCGCTCCCTGCAGGACTTGAACCTGCGACCTACGGATTAGAAATCCGTTGCTCTATCCAGCTGAGCTAAGGGAGCCTGTTGTAAATCAGTGAGTTATGGCTTAATTTATTTAGCCTCTTGATTTTTCTACGGCCTTTTTCTACAGTTGTGAAGATATCGTTCAGCACAACATGCAAAAGAAAGCGGCTAAAAAAAAGGTTAAATGGATTAAAACTAAGCATAGTAACTTGTATCGCAATAGCGATTCAGAAACGTACTATGCAAGGATTCAAATCAACGGCAAGGAAAAATGGAAGTCTCTTAGAACTAAGGTTCAAGAGCAAGCCAAGCATCACTTAAGGGAATTGCAGAGCCAGTTGGCTGAGGCTGCAACCATTGTTACGGGGAAAGAGGCTAGTGTGCGAATGGGCCTCTTTATCGAAGAAGAGATTCAAGAAATAGAAAAAGATTCAAGTATTAAGCCAAGCTCTAAGAAATATAAAAAAGAGAATTTCAAAGCCATTCTTAAAAACTGGAAGGGCTTAGAGGATACGCCATTGAAATCTGTTAACGAGAAGCAATGCAAAGACTTCTTTAATCGAATGTGGAAGAGGTATTCTGCAACCAGATATAACAATATGGTTTGGGCATTAAAAAATATTTTTAAGAAAGCTAAGAAGGTTGGAATTGTTTTCAATAATCCAGTTGAGGACGTAAAACTAAAATCGCTTAAATCCGAAACTCAGAAAAAGATACTGCCTACAAATGACCAGTTTGAAGCCTTGGTAAAAGAGGTTGATTCAGTGGTGGGCAGGGGAGGTAAGGCAAGAGGCCAATTAATAAGGTTTTTGGCGTTTACTGGGTTAAGGGCAAACAGCGAAGCAAGATGGGTCACATGGGGTGATATCGATTTCGAGCGAGATTGGCTCATAGTGCGCGGACACCCAGAAACAGGGACAAAGAACCAAAGGGAGACGCACAGGCGCTCTAGAGGCCAGTATTCGCATAAATTGCCCCTTCACGGCCGTCTTAAAGAACTTCTAGAGGAAATGAGGAAGGGAAGAGAGGAAGAGGGGCCTAATGAGCGTGTCTTGCAAGTACTGGAATGTCAGAAAAGCATTGATAGGGCTTGTGAAAAATTAGGTATACCCAGAATGACGCCTCATGATTTCAGACATTTCTATACAACAAAAGGCGTAGAAAATGGCGTACCTATGTCAGTCTTAGGCAGTTGGCGCGGAGATGTTAATGGTGGAGCTACAGCACTTACTCATTATTATCATATCCGTGATGAGGAACATCAGAAGATAGCTTCAAAACTAAAATTCTAGGATGTCTGAGAGTTTTATCACCAAATACGAAAGCCCGTTCAGATGGGAGGAAAAATGGCACAAAGCTATTTATGGCCGTATTAGCGATAATCCTCTTTCTAACCTATTTATTGACCTGTTCATCATTGGTCAAACTTTAGAATTTGTAGAAGACCCAAGGAAAGTAAAAGCCAAGGGGTTGCCAGAGCAAATTTTGGAGCGCCATGCAGTTTTAGAGCTAAAAGAATTTAAGAAAAAATTAGAGCTTAAACTTGGTAAACATGTTAATGCCTGTTTTCAGGCTGGTGATTCAAAAAAAATCCGCTCTTTAGAAAAGGTTGCTAAAACTGTTACTGAAAAATTTGATACAATTTGTGACGGAGATTTTTCAAATGATGTTATGGCTTTAAGTTTTGTTGAGGACATGGCGATGTCAGAGAAGCGATTTACTAGGTATTGCCTTAGGGAGCATTTCGAAAGTAAAGGAAGAGTTTTATCTGATGACCAGTTTTATGGAATTATAAAAAGGTTAGATATGGGTCCTTATTTTGTGAGCTAAATGCCTATAAATACCTCAAAGTTCCTTTGTTGCTCTTAAGTGCTTTAAACGTCTTACTTTAGTATTTTTGGTGCAACCTTAATCCAAAGCGTTTTTCTGTATTAAGTTATTTGTTGTTATTTATTCAATGAATGACAAATACAACACTAAATAAATCAGAGCGCGCAGCTTATACACCTGATGAATTCGCTAAGCTATTTGGACGCGAAAGAACATGGACATATCGCCAAATTTATAAGGGCAAGATTAAACCTATTAAAGGTTTTGGAAGTCTGTTAATTCCAGCTAAAGAGGTTGAAAATATAATAGAAAAGGGGACTTCAGTTCGCTAAATCGTTGGACTGCGAACTCTACTTTGACGAAGACAACCGGCCTATTCCTATAGAATGGCACGAGTCTATGCGTGAAGAGGAATTGGAAGCTAACACTCCAGAGCCTATTGAAGCCGTTCGTCTTTTAGAATTAGCAATAGCAGAGCAAGACAATCCAGAACAGTTAGGGAAAGACTTCATAGCTTTGGCTCACTTTGTTACCGCTGAAGGCACGCAGCCACTAAGCCAAGCAGAAATAGCTAAACGAATGAACGAAGACCGAATGGCAACATGTCGAAGGTTTAAGAGGTGGAGAAAACGAGGACTAAATATTTAAAAGAAAAAACCCGGCGCTCTTGGAAAGCTAACCGGGTTGAATGAAGGGAATGGATAATTTAAAAAAGGATGAATGGAAGACAAGTAAGAACTTCTTAATGTTTCCACTAAGGTTAATAGAGCCAGAGCTTAACCCTCAGAGAATTCTATTATCAGCGGCAAGGCATTGGGGAGCTAATATGAATTTTCATTTAAGGAGCAAGCTGAAAGATGAATATATTGAAGAAAATTACATTGATAAATATCAAAGACAAAAATGGACTGAAGATTCTGAATTTACAGCTGCTGGTCTCCAGGGTTTTGATTTTAAATCGACAAGCGAAAACCCATCCTACGGCTTAAAGGATGGGCATTTTAAGAATACTGACACAATTATTAGATTAAGGCAGGACTACTTTGATTCGTGGTATAAAAATCATTGGTCAGACAAGCTGTTTACTACCCTATGCGCTATAATATCTAAGGTCGGAGCCAAACCTTTTTGTCCTGTCTCATGGCAAGAAGTTGCAGCTAGACAAGTTGGCTCAACAGACCATTTAGACTCTATAAGTCATCAGACATTAACAAGGCAGGAAGTAAGAACGGTCGTAAATCAAATTCTGGAAAAAGGACTTCTAAGCAGAGTGGTATTCAAAAAACGTATTTCTTACTATTCTGTAAGACTTAGGAAGGATGAATTAAAGGAGGCTATTTTGAAATACAAAACAGAGGGGGCTAAACGGAAAGGCCTAAACTTTGATATGAGTGCCAACCACTTTAATAGCAATCAACCACTTTAATAGAATTCAACCACATACCAACCACATACCAACCACATACCAACCACATACCAACCACTATAATAGAAACACTATAGAAACACATATAAACATATAAAATCACTCTACGTCTGACGACCGAGAGAGACTGACAAAAAGAAAAAGCAATTTATGAAATACAAAGAAACGCACATGATAAGCGCCGAGATAGTAGAGGCTATTGAGAAGCTAGCAGAACAAGAGGGCAAAGAGGTTATAGACTTAGCTACAGAGCTAGTGGAAGATGGTTTTAAGTTAATAAGGCCTGAGAGGTATATTATTTTCTAGGTCGTAAATTCTTATCCACTCAATTTCTTTTTTAATCAACGTTCTTGGTGTTAATGTTCTTTGAATTACGATTGTTTCGTCAGTTATTGAAAGTATTTTGCCCGTATGCCTAATTATATTTCCACTAAATTCTTGATTGAAAAGTTTCCACTCAATCTCATCACCTACTTTCAACCCACTTAGCACATTTTCCCTATATCCAGGTCTTAATAAATTCTTTATTACTTTCTCCCTCTCTTTTTGACGCTCCTTATAACGTTCAGTTACTTCAGCTTCCCACTCTAACGATGCTTTGTGATCCTTAATTTTTTTACACTCATTTGCACCCCCAATAATTAATATTAAAACTAGAATGCTAATGAGCCACTTTTTGTAATTTTTTCTCTTATTAAAATTGGATTTAATACTGTCTGATTTTTCTTTTTCAAATTCATCTTTACTCCTAAAAAGGTTAGTTGAACCGCACTCAATACAGCAATGAGTTAGCATACCTCCCACATCGAGAGACTTAAACTCAACGTCTTTATCACAATCAGAACAGTACAGCATATTTAAGGACTGGAGTTATTCTCTATGATATATTCTCTTAAGCTGTTTCCAAACACAATAGTTGTCAGAAATTTCAGGTTTAACGAAATAGTCTAACTTTAATTTCTCACAAAACGATTCAAGATTAATGTCTCTGTACCCGTTCTTTCTTAAAATTAGAGCAAAACACATTACCAAGTCTACGTGCCCGAAAGCTTTGAATTTTGGTTTTATTTCACCAAAATCTAACTCCACTTCATATGAAAAGTAATATGGAATTGTATGATTATCTAATATTTCAATTTTACGAAGTTGAGAAAGATAAATGCGCTCAAATTTTCTGAAGATAAAAAACCGCATCTGTTCAGTTGGTATATCCAAGTAATCACCCACTAATTCAACAGGAGTATGATGTGTTCTGTAAGTAGCAAAGCAACCAGATTGAACCTTTAACATTAGTTCTTCATGAATTACACCATGAGTGTTTGTCGGAGTTTGCACGCTTGCTTTTGGTTCCTGAACTAACTTCCACAAAAACTTTCTTTTTACCTCTTCACTCATAACCTAACAGGCGCGCGGGGTTCATGGGTTATTATTCGTAAGTTTCTTGTAGTGAATTAACGGACTTACCTTTGTAGTTCCAAAACTTTTCAGAACCTTCTACAAGCTTGCCGTTCTTGTAGTTTTGTTCACTTCTTTTTCTTTCTCCATTCGGAAACCACCTAGTGGTCAATCCCTCCCTTACGCCATCCTTATAGTTTATTGTCGCCTCCGACCCTTCTTCATGATAAAAAAACCACTCCCCATTCCTCTTACCTTCATTGTAGCTACATTTAGCCGCCAAATCCCCTGTATTATGCCAAGCAGTAAACGATTCACGAATTTTTGAACCATCCTCAGCCCCTAAATACCAAGAGTCTATTTGCTCTTGAGGAACAATTTTACCGTTAAATTTTATTCCGCAACCAGAACAATGTTTATGATTTTTTTTGGATGGTTGAAAACAATACCCGCAATAATATTTTACGAAAAACTTTGTATTAAAAAGTTCATTACTCATTGTTGTTAAAAAATAACCTCGATCTATACCCGAAGACCACGAGTGAGGTGCACGCTCAAGCAAAGGTACTGATGACCACATAAGTTCACATGTTGAACATATGTATTTATTTGGTTCCACAAGCATTAGCAAATACTTGTAACTACATTTTCTGCAACGTGGATGACTTAAACTGGCCATTATTTAGACTAAGTAACTATAGAGTATTTTAATTGTCTAACAAACGTAGTAAATTTCAAGCCAAGTGTTACAAGGCTAAATCTAGTATAATAGATTCTAACCAACCTTTTGCCTATTCGGGTGTTACAGCACCCCTATAGGTAGAATGAACATTATCGAAACTTACAGCCATGTCGCAAGCATCGCCGACATTGTGGCTAAGAATAAAACGGAGCTGCTAAAGGGTATTAAAGCACCACTAAATAAAGCAGTACAAGAACACCAGGCTATTACCGATGAGGTAGAAGCACATAGCTATGGACGCGCTAGAGAGATGTGGAGAAGCGCCATCGATACAGGAAACATCGACTTCATAAAAGAGCATAAGAACAAAGATAGTTTTCAGGCTCATATGATTACGCTCAAGAATGCTTACAGGCGAAAAGCAGAACAGTATTTTGATGATAACTTGAAACAGCATTTGGTAATTCTTCAGGAGCGCCTCAATGAAACTTTAGATAAAGAAATAACTAAGCAGGAAGACGCAGACAAGAAAGCTTGTGAAGCTCTTTCCATTCCATTTGAGCCATCAGCACCAGCTAGAGCGCTAGCTAGGAAGAAACAGATTATAAACAACAGCAGTTTCTCAAAGACCGGCTCACCAATTCAACAGATTAAAACAATTACCGACCATGAAGACTTCCTTAAATAAAAAGAAGGGCGCTTTCAGTCGTTGGCTCAATAGCCTCACTAAAGATAAAGCACCTGAGAATACATTTACAAAACCTGAAGTAATCGAACCTGTAGACAATACAGACATAGAAAAGCTTAAGGCAGAACTAAAAGCTAAAGACGAAGTTATTAAAGATTTACAAGGCCGTTTAGATGCTGGTGGAGACGTAGCCATTACTCTCGCAGCATTAGGCTTTGAACCTTCAAGCCTTCCAGAACAGGAATGTATGGATGAAAGAATGAACCGTGAAGAACTTTGGGATTCGTACAGCAAGTTACCAGTCGAAGAGAGAAACGCTTTTTATTCTAAGTACAGAAATGAAATGGCCACATGGAATACATAACCCCGGAACTTCAGAAGTCGGTGGCTTTAGCTCGATTGCGTTGTTCGATAATAACAAACGAGATTCAAGAACTACAGGGGCGAATCAAGGACAACCAAGCTTACTTGGAGACGGTGAAAGAACGTTTAGAAGCAGCAATAGCCGCACACAATGAATTTTCTTAATCTGGTAGCGGTCGACATTATGGCAATTCGTCTTGTCACTAGTGGACAGTTTAACGGCCGTTACCTTTTAAGAAATCTATTAGCTGAACAGCTACAAGTGGTTTCGGCAGCCTTCATTATTTTTTACGCATTTGATTACAGAAACTTTTAAGAAAATGAAAACGGCAACTATAACAAACAAGAGCGACATTACTAATTTCTTAGCAGAGCTTACATACGCACATGCGAATGCTACAAGTGACGCTTCTATAAACCCTTCTGTAAATGTAACCGTTAAGGAGATTGAGAAAGCTCATAAGTTGGGACTCTTAGCGGATAGATATTACGAAACTAAACGTACTCTCATGGCCGCTCAGACACTTGAGAGAGGTAAAGAACTTTACGCCGGAATTCTTCCATACGGCATATAGATTTGGACTAGACCGCAATTAATCCAATAAACGGCGCTCACCTTGTTATCATTCATTTCAAGGTGGGCGTTTTATTAAGTATAACCCACTTTATAGGCGAGTGTTATTGAACAAGGATTAATCTTTGTGGTTGTTAGCCATCTTTTTTAGGTACCACCGCATGTCCGTTAGAACATCAATTACAAAACCTGCAAAAAACATTTGAAGTGATACTGCAAGACAAATTGCAAAATTTGCAAAGCCTTCTTCTTCATCAATTGCGTTCACAAGAAATATAAATGTGGGTATAATTCCTAGTGCTCCAAAAATTTTAAACAATATCGCCCATCCCGATGAAGCGGGAGACTCAGCTTCCTTCTCGGAAGAACCTTGTTTTTCTATGCCTAAAAAATCTTCTGTTTCAGTGCTCATGACTTTTGTTTAGCAAAAAGAGCCATCAAGAAAATAGCTAGTGGCAGATTGATTAAAATAGGTCTAGCAAAATAATACCAACTAGCCAAATCAAAACTCTCAGTATCACCCCCATACCTATCTAACCAAACAACATAATATATGATAAAATCTATTGAAAGTCCGATTGAAGCGATCAACGCTAATGTCCGCAATAGTTTCATATTCATAGAATACTCAAAAAGAATCTTGAGCGTCAATCATTACAGCGAGCATTAAGTGATAGGCGATTGTGGTTATAGGGTTATGATTAAAATTTTTCTACGGCCTTTTTCTACGGTCATGCACCAAATTTATCGCAAACTGTGAAAAGCAGTGCAATGGGGAGAAAACGAAAGAGCTATTTTTGTAGGAAAATGAACGTTTAGCAACGTCTTGCAAAAAGGGAAAATGCTCAAATTGTGATTAGAAATCCGTTGCTCTATCCAGCTGAGCTAAGGGAGCAGTCTTAAAATTAATTTAATCGACACTTAACATCTGGTAGGTTGATATGCAAATAAACTGAGTATCATTGCTAAATTAATATTCTTCCTAAAAATAAAGTGCATTTACTTATACTAATTCATTGTAAGATAGATATAATTTGCTATTAAATCTTAGTTTTGGAAGCTGAAAATAGAGTATCCCTGGAAATTTTTGAAGGTCCACTTGACCTCCTTCTTTATTTAATAAAGAAGGACGAGGTAGATATTTACGAGGTGTCTGTCGAGAGGATTACCGATCAGTACTTAGAGTATATAGATACGTTTAAAATTCTCAATATTGAATTGGCCAGTGAATTCATAGTTATGGCTGCTAATTTAATGTATATTAAAAGTAGGACTCTTTTGCCGAGAAATGAACAGGCACCAGAAGAGGATATAGATGAAGAGGACCCTCGTTGGGAACTTATCCGACAGTTAGTAGAATATAAAAAATTTAAAGATGCCGCAAATTATCTTGAAAAAAGAGAGGTCGAAAATCAAAAATTTTATTCTGCTGAACAGCAATTTTGTGATGATCTAGAGGAGGAGGGTGAGCCAATTGTCAATGTTGGTATTTTTGAGCTTATACAGGCTTTTCAGGGTGTTTTAAAAAGGTTCGACGACGAGGATGATTTAACTGAGATAGCTGATGATAGATTCACTGTTAGTGATAAAATAGATTATCTTATCACAAATGTTTCCAAAGGTCAGAAGGTTAAGTTTTATCAATTATTTGAGGAGGCTAGTACAAAAAGTGAGGTTTTAGTCACCTTTCTTGCATTGCTCGAATTAATTCGCCTAAATGAGTTTCAAGTGCGCCAAAATGGAGTTCTAGGGGAAATTGAGCTAACTAGGACTAATTTGGGCGAGATTTAATCGATTAGATACTCTTCCTATTGGGTTTACAACTTGACGCTAAGAAGACTAATTATATAGTTATTATCTTCGATAAAAAGGGTGGACTTGTAGTTCCGCTCTTTTTTCGTCTCAATGTAAAAAAATGACTAGCGAAATACAGGTTCTCTTTGAGTATTACGAAAAGGAAAAAGGAATACCTCGTGACACTATGGTTGAGGCTCTTGAAACTGCCTTGCTTTCTGCTGCGCGTAAGAGTGTTGGCCCTGCCCGAGAGTTACGGGTAGATGTTAATCCAGAAAAAGGTGATATTGTCGCAGTTGCAAAATTAATTGCCTCAGAAACAGTAAAATCTCCA
Source organism: Verrucomicrobiales bacterium (assembly GCA_028033615.1). Classification (GTDB taxonomy): domain Bacteria; phylum Verrucomicrobiota; class Verrucomicrobiia; order Verrucomicrobiales; family DEV007; genus EC70. The sequence continues at coordinate 30,849 of JAOFDG010000003.1, forward strand.
TACGAAGAGATCTCAATGGAGATAGCTCGAAAAATTAATCCTGAAGCTCAACTTGGAGATGAGATTGAAGTCAAAGTGACGCCAACGGATTTTGGCAGAATCGCGGCTCAAACTGCCAGACAAACAATGATGCAACAACTTCGCATTGCTGAAAAGGCAATGATTTACGACGAGTTTAAAGATCGTGCAGGTGACATTGTGGGAGGTACAGTAAGACGGTTTGATAAATCCGACGTCATGGTAGACCTAGGTAAATTCGAGGGGACTATGCCCTCTAGAGAGCGGGTAACTACAGATCAGTACAGTATAGGTGATAGAATTCGAGCTTATGTTGTGGCGGTTGAAAATGGTTCTAGAGGTCCTGAAATCATATTGTCGCGAAGTCATCCAAATTTTGTTAGAAGATTATTTGAGTTTGAGGTTAGTGAAATTGCAGATCAAACTGTTGAAATTCGAGGTATTGCAAGGGAGCCAGGTTTTAGAACAAAAGTAGCTGTGTATTCAGATGATCCTAAAGTAGACCCCGTAGGAGCTTGCGTGGGCCTTCGTGGCGCTAGAGTGAAGAATATAGTTAGAGAATTAAATAACGAAAAAGTTGATATAATAAGATGGAGTGAGGATCTTACCGAGTTCGTTACAGATGCATTGAAACCAGCAATCATAAGGTCTATTGAGATTGATGAAGGGCAGAAACAGGTAAGGGTCACCGTTGATGAAGAGGAGTTATCAAAAGCTATTGGAAGGAGAGGCCAAAATGCAAGATTAACTTCAAGATTGCTTGGATGGGATGTTCAAATAGACAAGGATGCATCGAAGACGGAGATTTTTGAGAAAAGAGTTATTGATGCGGCTGATGAATTTGTTTCGAAAATTGGAGAGGACATTATTGATTCAGATACGGCAATAAAATTAGTTAAGGGTGGAATCGTTAATTTGGAGTTCTTTTCAATGGTTGATGTCAGTGACGTTGCGGAAATATTGGAAGGTGACCATGATACAGCAACAAAAATATGCGATGCGGCTAAAAAAATAGCTCCTGAAACTGGAGGTGAGCCAGCTTCAGGCAACAATGTTATTGGGCAATCAAATGATGAAAACAATGATTCGAAGGAGGATGAAAAATCTGAAGAGTCTAAGGGTGAACAAGAGTCCGAGCAGTAGTACCGGAATTCGCACCTATGAAAAAAAAAGAACAACTTAATGCCAAAAAACTTAAATTCGGAAGAATCCGATCAAAAAAATGAGGAGGCTTCTTCTAATAAGGAGGGTATAAATTCACCTGGTAAAGAGGCTCTATCTCTGTTCGAGGAGCAGGAGAAAAGAGAAGCCCGAAAGAATAAAAAAAGGGAGCCTGGCATTTCGGCAAATAAAGTGGGAGGAATTTTACCGCCGATATCTAAACTTATTGATGATGATTCAGCGGAGTCTACACTCGATAGTAATAAAGAAGAGACTAGTTCCGAAGAATCAAAGGTTATCCATATTAAGCCTCCAATTATATTAAAAGACCTTTCTGACAAAATGGGCATTAAGCCTTTTAATGTCATTCGCGATCTAATGGAGTTAGATGTTTTTGCGAGTCTTGATAGTTCGATTGAGCCAGAGGTTGCTACTGAAATTTGCGAGAAACATGGTTTTGTTTTTGAGAAGGAAAAAAGAGAGAAAGGCGGAGGAATTCATAAAGTTGAAGAGGTTATCGAGGAGCCTCCACCACCGGAGCCAGAATTAAAAGGAGAAGAAGAATTACCTTTGCGCCCTCCTGTAGTTACAGTAATGGGGCATGTTGATCATGGTAAAACCTCAATTTTGGACGCTATCCGCAAAAGTCGAGTAGCCGCCGGAGAGGCTGGTGGAATAACTCAGCATATTAATGCTTATAGTGTAGATCATAATGATGATTCTATTACTTTTATCGATACTCCTGGTCATGCGGCATTTACTGAGATGCGGGCTAGGGGAGCAAATATCACTGATATAGTGGTTCTTGTAATTGCTGCAAACGATGGAATTATGCCAACGACGCATGAAGCTATTAGTCATGCTCGTGCAGCGGGTGTAACTATTATAGTTGCCATAAATAAGATTGATCTTCCGAATGCTGATCTCAACAAAGTAATAGGACAGCTTCAAGAAAATGATCTTACTCCAGAGGATTGGGGTGGTGAAACCATTTGTGTACAAACTTCTGCCACACAAGGGCTGGGAGTAGATGATTTGCTCGAAATGATATCTCTTCAATCTGAAGTTATGGAGCTTAGGGCAAATCCTGAAGGAGCTGCTCGGGGTATTGTGATTGAAGCTAGTAGTAAGGCAGGTAAGGGTGCTACTGCAAGTATAATAGTTAGAACTGGTAATCTTATAATTGGAGATTCTTTTATATGTGGTCCTTACTATGGTAAAGTAAAGCTTCTTCTAGATGATCGTGGTAACCAATTAAAGGAAGCTGGTCCTTCTATGCCCATTGAGGTTTTGGGCTTTAGCGGTGTTCCTAAAGTCGGCGATGAGTTGGTTGTCATGGAGAGTGAGCGCGCAGTTAAAAAGCTAAGTGAGGAAAGGCTTGAAGAGTTAAGGCATGAAAAGTTGATGAAGCCTGTTAAGGCAAGGCTTCAAGATATCTGGGCGGATGTAGGCTCGACTAAGAAAACTTTAAAGCTTGTCCTTAAAGCTGATGTACAGGGTTCAATTCAAGCTATCGAAGGGTCTCTAATGGAGATAAAAAGCGACAAGGTGGAAGTTGAAATTTTACATAAAGCAGCTGGACCCATATCTGAGTCAGACGTTTTACTTTGCAGCGCTTCTAATGCAATCATTATTGGATTTGGTGTTAAGGTTGAAAATAAGGCTCTTAGGTTGAGTAAAAAAGAGAGTGTTGAAATAAGATTATACAGCGTTATTTATGAGCTTATTGATCAGATAAAGGATGCCATGTTAGGCATGCTTGACACTGTGAGTAGAGAAAAAGTGTTGGGAAGAGCAGAAGTTAAACAAGTATTTAAGATAAAGAGGGGTCGAGTTGGTGGTTGTATTGTTAATGAAGGCTTAGTTAACAGAAAAGCTAGAGCTAGAGTTATTCGTGAAGGTCAGGCTGTATATGATGGAGGCTTTCAGACCTTAAAGAGATTTCAAGATGAAGCTGAGACTGTTAAGATGGGGCTCGAGTGTGGTATTCGTTTAGGTAGTTACTTGGAATATGAGGTTGGTGATATTATTGAGTGTTATGAACTAGAAAAGGTTGAACAAACTTTATAGTAAATTAACCTAATACTAATAAGCGGTTCATGGCTAAAAGCAGAATCATTAAACAGTAAAATTAGATTTAAATTGAAATATGAGTCAACGCCTTTTACGTGTTCGTGAATTGCTTAAGAGGGAAGTTGGCTCATTGCTTACTAATGACTATTCATTTAATGCATTAGTTACCGTTAATGACGTTGATGTGACTCCTGATTTAAAGAATGCCCATATATTTATCGGAATAATTGGTAATGAATCCGAGAAGATTAAGATAGTTAACAGGCTTAATAAAGACAGGGGATCCATTCAGCACAAGGTTTCTAAACGTGTGGTTATGAAGTTCACTCCAAAAATGCACTTTAAATCCGACCTTTCCATAGAGCGCGGCGTTAGAACACTGTCGATTATTGAGAGTTTAGATTCTGCAGAAGGACTCAATAGCGATGAATTAGATTCTACCCTTTACGAGAACAACGAGGATTAGGAGTAAATTATAAAATGAGTTCTAATTTACAAAATTGTTCATTTGAGGACATTGGAAATAAGATTCGTAATTCCTCGAGAGTATTGATTTTATCTCATGTTCGCCCTGATGGTGATGCGATAGGCTCACAGATTGCATTTGGTTCTAGTTTAGAAGAGATTGGTAAGGAAGTTATTCTTATGAATGAGGATGGGTGCCCTTCTAATCTATCATTCTTAAAAGGCTCTGATAAAGTTATTACGCCAACTGGGGATAAGATAGAGGCTGATTTATGTCTAGTTCTAGATACTGCTAATTATGAGAGAATAGGATTAGGCTGTGCTAGTATAGTTGAAAGCATTGAAAATGTTATCAATATCGACCATCACATCACAAATGAGATGTACGGAGATTTGTACTATGTAGATCCCAGCTCACCGGCGACAGCACAAATAATTTTTGAATTTTTAAGTGATCAAAAATTACCAATTAATCCGACTTCTAGAGATGCTGTTTTTATAGGTCTCTCTACGGATACAGGTGGTTTCAGATACCCAGCGACAACAGCTCGCTCTTTTGAGATTGGTGCCGATTTGTTGAAACTAGGTGCTGACTGTGGGGAGCTATCCTCAATGGTCTATGAAAGATATTCCTTTAAAAGAATAGAACTTTTGAGGGAGCTTTTGGGGAATTTAAAGATTACTTCCAATGGGAAAGTCGCCTCGTGGGTTTTAAGTATGGAAATAAAAAATCGACTTTCTTTAAGACCTGAGGATAGCGAGAATTTAACTGATGTTATCAGGGGAATTGAAACTGTTCAAGTTGCTGTCTTCTTTGAAGAATTAAAAAGCCGAGACATAAGAATAAGTATGAGGTCTAAGAATGTTAATTTCGCGGACGTTAGTAAGATTTGTGGAAATTTTGGTGGTGGTGGGCATCCCCTAGCAGCGGGAGCAAAGGTTGAAGGCGATATAATTAATGTAGCAGAGGAAGTTTTAAATCATATTGATAGACTCATTATTTAAGTATGGAAAATGTAGATGGAGTATTATTAGTAGACAAAGATCCTGATATGACATCCCACGATGTAGTCGCAGTGGCAAGGAAAACGCTTGGACAGAAAAAGGTAGGTCATTGTGGAACATTGGACCCGATGGCAACTGGATTACTCATTCTGACTTTAGGAAAAGGTACCAAAATACAGGACCTCTTGATGGCTGAAGACAAAGAATATGTTGGAACAGTGAAGTTGGGAGAAGAGACAACGACTCAAGATGGGCAGGGAGAAATTGTTTCTTCAAAAGATGTTCCCGAACTAAGTGATGAGGAAATTATTTCAGTATTGGAAGAGTTTAGAGGAGACTTTTATCAGACTCCACCTATGGTGAGTGCTATAAAGAAAGATGGGGTGCCATTATATAAATTAGCTAGACAAGGTAAGGAAGTTAAGCGAGATCCACGGCTCGTTCATGTGTACGACTATGAGTTAACTTCTTTAGATTTACCTAAATTTGATTTTCGGGTAGTTTGCAGCAAAGGATTTTATGTCAGGACGTACGCACATGAAATTGGTTCCAAAATTGGGTGCGGTGCACACTTGAGTGCTTTAAGAAGAACTAAGTCTGGAAAATTCAGTGCTGCTGGGGCCATTAGTTTTAGTGAATTAAAAAACGGTACTAGGGATAGTGTTGCTGATAGAGCAATGAGCCTTGCAGAAGTTTCTAGATTAAGGGGCGTTTGAATTAATTTTTTTACTTAAGTGAGAATAGAAAGTTTTAGTGAGCTAAATTCAATAAAAGGTGTAGTCAATATTGCGATTGGTATTTTTGATGGGCTTCATCGTGGTCACTTAAAAGTCATTAGTAAGGCATGTTCTAAACCAGAAGTTTCTGTTGTTCTTACTTTTGAACCTCACCCTATGAGTATTATTAGCCCTGAAAAAGCTCCACCATTTATTAGCTCAATAGATTGCAGACAAATGCTCTTAAATGAATTAGGAGTTAATAAATTCATGGTTCTTCCATTTGATAAATTAAGAGCCAGTCAAGAGCCTGAAGAATTTGTTGAGGAATTGGTTAGTAATTGTGATCTAGGTTCAATAAGCGTTGGGGATGATTTTCGGTTTGGAAAAGGAAGAAAGGGGGATGTTAAATTACTCAAAAAGTTCTCTGAAAAGTATCAATTTGAGGTTTTTGAAATTGAAAGATTAAAAGATAAAAATGGATTGGTTATAAGTAGTAGCAGGGTAAGAGAAAAATTATTGGAGGGTGACTTTAAGACTGTTAGCGATCTGCTTGGTAGAGATTTTGCCCTTTCTGGATCGGTAGTAAAGGGAAAGGGATTGGGGCGTCAAATTGGGGCGCCTACTGCGAATGTTGATTGTAATGTGCCTAGAATGTTGAGGTATGGGGTCTATGCTGTCAAAGTTTTCTTCGAGAATCAAGAGTTTCAAGGCATAGCCAATTTAGGTTTTCGGCCAACTGTTAACAGAGATGATAATGTAAGCCCTTTACTCGAGGTTCATTTATTTAACTTCAATACAAACATATATGGGAAGAAGTTGGCTGTTAATTTCAAAAATTTTATAAGGCCTGAAATCAAGTTTAATAGTTTAGATGAACTAAAGTCACAAATTAACCAAGATATTAATTGTGCTCAAAAAAGTTTTTAAAAGATATCGAGGCATTCTTATTAATCCAGTTCAATGGTAACGGGGCAGTGATCTGAACCCATTATTTCATTCATTATTGAGGCAGACCTTAATCGTTCTTTCAATTGATGAGAGACACACCAATAATCGATCCTCCACCCGATGTTCCGCTCCCTTGCTCTCGCTCTATAACTCCACCATGAATAATAACCTTCACCAATTTCGAATTCTCTAAAAGTATCGATGAAACCGGAAGCTATTATTTTATTAAAACCCTCTCGTTCTTCTGGTGAGAACCCTGGATTTTTAATGTTTTGTTTAGGTCTAGCTAAATCGATTTCCTTGTGGGCAACGTTTAGATCGCCACATATTATAACAGGCAGCGTTTTTTCAAGATTTAATACGTAAGATAAGAAGCTACTGTCCCAATCTTTTCTATAACTTAGTCTCTTTAATTCATTTTGAGAATTTGGTGTGTAAACATTAACGAGAAAAAAGTCATTATACTTTAGTGTAATAACTCTACCTTCTTTATCATGTTGGGATATTCCAATTCCATAAATTGCTTCTAGAGGCTCTTTCTTTGAAAAAATAGCAGTGCCAGAATACCCAGGTTTTTCTGCAGAGTTCCAAAAACTATAATAATTTTTTGCCCATTTGTCGTCGACCTGTTCTTTTTTTGCCTTAGTTTCTTGTATGCAGAAGAAATCAGCATTTTGGCTAGAGAAGTATTCAGAAAACCCTTTTTTAAGGGCTGCTCTTACGCCATTGACGTTCCAAGATATGAATTTCATGAATTTTTTATGCTTTTTAAAGTTATTACTACTTGAAAAAATCTCCAATCAAGTAAACAAATTTCTTTGCCTTACTCGCTAACTTAATAATTGAATCATCTTATTAAACTCTAATCTAGACCTCTCCAAATATGATATCAGTAAAAAACTTGTCCAAAAGCTTTGGTAAGAAGTTGGCGGTTGACTCCATTTCTTTTGAAGTTAAAAAAGGTGAGGTCCTCGGTTTTCTTGGTCCCAATGGAGCTGGTAAATCTACAACTATGAGAATGGTCACAGGATACCTTCCTCCTACTGGTGGTGAGGTTCTGATTGATGGAGTTAATGTTTCTGAAAAACCTATATCTGCTAAGAAAAAAATTGGTTACTTGCCTGAGTCTGCACCATTGTATTCAGATATGACAGTTTCATCTTTTCTAGCCTTTACTGGCGAAATTAGAGGCAAGGGATCTGCGGAGGTAAAGGATGCAATTGAAACTTGTTTTTTGGAGCCAGTTAAAAATCAAAGTATTGATACTCTATCTAAGGGGTATCGTCACAGAACTTGTCTTGCGCAGTCAATACTTCATGATCCTGAAATTTTGATTCTTGATGAACCTACTGATGGGCTTGATCCAAACCAAAAGCAGGAGGTAAGGAATCTCATAAAGAGAATGGGTGAGGACAAAGCAATCATATTTTCTACTCATATTTTAGAAGAGGTAGAGGCTGCATGTACAAGGGCAATTATTATCGATCAAGGCAGGGTTGTTGCCGATGGAACACCTGATGAACTGAAATCTAAGTCTAAGTCCGCGGGAGCTATCGCAGTTAGTATTAGTGGAATGGCTGGTAGTGGTATCTCTTCAGAAATTAAATCTCTCCCTGATGTATCCGATGTAATTGAATTGGCTTCCAGTGATAGTTCATTCAAGGGCCAAATAATCCCAGCAAAGAAAAACAACTCTTTGTCAGAAGGTGTTTTCAATATTTGTAAGGAAAAGGGGCTGTTACTCCAAGAATTGAAGGTCGAGGAAGGGAGGCTGGACGATGTCTTTAGGGAGCTGACCGTTGCAGATACGATAATTGAAGAAAAACCAAATTCATCTCAGTCTTAATGAGCTTAATAAAATTCATAGAATAAAATTTGATAGCAATGTATGCCTTAAAAAATATTAGTATCGTATATAAAAGGGAGCTGAAGGCGCAGTTTAACTCTATGTTGGCCTACGTTTTCATCGTTATATTTGTATTACTTTCGATGTCGTTAACATTCCTTTTGGATGATTTTTTTGCACCTAATGCACAAGATGCTTCCCTTGAGTTTTCTTTTTTTCGTTGGCCTATGTGGCTCTTGATGTTTCTCGCCCCTGCGGTAGGAATGAGATTGTGGGCCGAAGAGCAAAGAACAGGAACGATTGAGCTTCTTTTAACTATGCCCATCTCGGTGTGGCATGCAATAGTAGGGAAATTCCTTGCCGCCCTCAGTGTTATAACTATTGCAATTTTATGTACCTTTCCAGTCGTTATAACGGTCTCCTTTTTAGGTGACCCAGACAATGGTACTATTTGGGGGGGGTACTTAGCTTGTATTTTTTATGCAGCGGGAGCTCTTGCTATAACCTGTGCGGTTAGTGCTTTAACTAGAAGTTCTGTGGCTTGCTTGATAATAGCGCTGTCTATTTGTTTTGGTCAATTGCTTATAGCAATCCCTCCAGTGCTTGAATATGCTGCTGATAATTGGGGCGGAGGAGTAGCTGATGTGCTTGGTTCATTAGGAACATGGTCACACTATACGGAAATGAAGAAAGGGGTTATTTCATTGGCCAATATTATTTTCTACTTATCAATGATTGGATTTAGCCTATTTTTAACAAGTGTGGTTATAAAATCAAAAAGGTCATAAAAAATAAATATTTATCATGTCTTCCGAAAACGAAAATTCAGAAAGTAAGAAATCTTTGGTGTGGTTGTATTCAGGTCTTGGAGTCGTTCTCTCCTTTTTAATACTTCTCATACTAAATCTTATTGTCTCAACATCTGTTCCATTTAAACTAGATCTAACTGAAGATAAAGTTTATACCCTGTCTGCGGGAACTAAAAAAATCTTAAATGATCTAGATACCACGGTAACAATGTCATTCTTTGTTTCTAAGGATAAAGATAACATGCCGCCTGAACTCATTCCCTTTACTAAAAGTGTAGATTCTTTATTGAAGGAGTACTCCAGTAGAGCTAGTGGAGGTCTAATTGAAATTGAGAGAATTGACCCATCACCTGATTCTGAGGACGAGGACAGAGCGAAACTTAATAATCTTCAAGAAATACCTGGTAGATTAAATGAACCTGCTTACCTAGGTTTGACTGTCACCTGCTTAGATCGGAAATCTACAATTCCTTTTATTCACCCAAATCGAGAGCAAATGCTGGAGTACGATATTTCTCGTGCAATTGTTGAGGTCACAAGAGAAGATTCCCCTAAAGTTGGTGTTATAAGTGCTCTTCCTATACAAGGAGGTCCTGCTTCACCATTCCCTCAACCAGGTCAAGGCCAGCAGAGTAGACCTTGGCAATTTTATACCCAACTAAAGAGAGACTACGACCCTGACCCGACAGACATTGGGAGTAATCTTGTGGATTTAGGATTAGATATCGAAGAAATTCCAAATGATATGGATGTTGTGATACTTGTCCATCCAGCAGGAGTTTCTGAAAATACTCAATACGCTTTGGATCAATTTTTATTAGGAGGAGGGCAGATTATTGCATTTTTAGATCCATTTAGTGTTGTTGCTGCTCAATCACAGCCTCAAAGACCGCAATTCGGAGGAGCTCCACAAAGTCCAGGAATTCCCACATCTTCAAATATGAATAAACTTCTTAGTGCTTGGGGTGTCAGTTTTGAATCTAATCAAGTACTTGCAGATAGGGCCTATGAAACAGCGCAATCTCAGACGTCCAGCAACCCAGCAATTCTCACTATAACATCTGATGGTATTGATGATGAGAACACTTTAACAACTTCGATACGTGATCTTCTTATGTATTTTGCTGGTACTTTTTATATTAACAAAAAAGATGGGGTAGAGGTACAAAATTTAGTGTTATCAAGCAAGAACTCACAACTTGTTACCCCACAAACAGCTCAATTTAATCCTGATCAAATAGTCGACAACTTTACTAAATCTGATGAAGAGTACCCTTTAGCAATTAGGTTATCTGGAAGTTTTAATACCGCATTCCCAAGTGGAAAACCTAAATCTGAGCCAGAAGATCCAGAAGATCCAGAAGATCCAGAAGATCCAGAAGATCCAGAAGATCCAGAAGAGAAGTCACTCAAAAAATCAAAAGATGGATCGGATGGAGCTGTTATTCTCTTTGCAGATTCTGATATGCTCTTCGATGCACTGTCAGTTGGAAGAGATATGTTTGGTAGAATGACATACCGGAACCATAATATTCCTTTATTAGAAAATGCTGTTGAGCAGGCCTCGGGTGGAGGAAGTTTAATGTCAATCAGAACTAGAGGCAGTGGTCGGCGTCCATTCACCAAATTTAAAGAACTCAGGGCGGAAGCTTCAGAAAAACTTTCTGACGAGTTTGAAAAAGTTACAGAGAAAGAGCAAGAGCTTGCTAGTAAAATTTCTGAACTAATGCAGGAGCAGGGTAATGATCAAATGATAGTGATCGGACCGGAGGCAGAAAATTCAATTAAACGCTTAAAGGCACAGCAAGTCCAGGCATCCGAGAAAAGGAGGGAGTTGAGTAGACAGTTACGCAAAGATATTACAAAAATTGAAAACGGTATAAAAAATTGGAATATAGCTGGCATTCCTGCGTTGGTTATTATTCTGGGCATAATTCATTTATTAGTAAGAAGAAGTAGAATCTCAGCTCGATAAAATATTTTTAACAAAACAAAAAAATTTCTTATGAAGATGAAGCAATTGATAGTCCTTGGGGTCGTTCTTGTCGCGTTATTTGCATTTTACTCAAATTCAAACAAGATAAAGAAAGTAGTTTCAAATGATGGGCTCGAGGCTGGCGATTTACTAATATCATCTGAAAAATTAAAGGTTAACGATATTTCAGGACTAAAAATCACTGATTCCAATGACTCTGTTCATTTAGTGAGGGAAGATGGGGCATGGACTGTTGCCAATAGGGACAATTATAAAGCTGACTTCTCCAAAATAAGTAGAGTGCTTAAAAATTTAATTGATTTAGAAGTGGCAGAACAACTTCGGGTTGGTCCTAAAAATTATTCAAGATTTGATTTGAATTCACCTGCTGAGGGTAAGGCAATAAAAGTTGATTTGATAAAGGGAGGCGAAAAGCAGGCTCAAATTGAATTACTAATAGGTAAAGCCTTTAGAGGAGCGACGGTTGATTCAGGTCAGCAGGGAGGTGGAAATGGTAAATATTTGCGATTGGGTGATAATGGAAAACAAGTTTTTATTGTTGAAGACTCACTCTACGATATTGAATCAACTTCAAGTGGCTGGTTAGAGAAAAGCCCCTTTGCCATTGATAAGCCAAAAGATGTTTCAGTCACGCATTCTGATGAAGTTAAATTTAATTTTATTCGCACTGAAGAAGGATCAGATGCAACTTTAGAAGGCACTGGAGAAGATGAAGAATTAAATACCTCGAACACTTCTAGTATTGTTTCACCGTTCGCTAATTTTAGTTTTAAAGATGTTGTTGTTGGAGAAAAAGCGAAACCTGAAAATACGGGGTTAGACAAACCTGTGCAAGTAGCTGTTTCTACGTTTGATGGGTTTAATTATAAAATAACTCTTGGTAAAGGTGAAGGAGAGAATGTAGATAGTGCCGCTCAAGAAGCTTCTTTAACCAATTCAACTTATTATTTGAGTTATACAGTCGAAGCGAAGTTTCCAAAATTAGAACTCCAGCCTAGAGAACCTCAGGATGATGAGACTGTGAAAGATGATGCCAGTGAAGAGGATAAAGGTAAAGCATTAGAACTGAAGAAAACCAGAGATAATGAGGATAAAGAAAAGCAGCAGAAGGAATATAATGAAAAAAAGAAGTCTTGGCAGGAAAAACTAGAAAAGGAAAAAAGTTTTGTTGGTACTATCTATGAGGTTGATAGCTGGAGCGCTGAAAAGTTTTTTATGAAAAGAGAGGATTTAGTAAAAAAGAAAGAGGTTGAGGAAAAGGGTGAAGTGGAAGCTAACCCTTTAGGCACCCCTCCAGATAATAAAAACGCAATACCGGGTTTGCCTGGAGGGCTTATTCCTGGAATTTCTCCCTAGTCTGAATATTTCGAATAAAAAAATTTCATCTCAAGTAATTGCGATTGATGTGAGGTAGGGTTGAATGAGAAGCATCTTGTGTGCTGTTTGAGAAGTTCTTTTTATTAAAAGAGTAAACCCTTTCAGGGGAAAATTAGCACGTGGTTTTTAAGAGGCCGTATTCGAATATACTGTATTAAAACTTTAATAGATAAGAAACGATACAAGAATGTAGTTACACTAAGTATCGAAAGTTCATATGAGGCGTATTATAAGAATGTCTTTCATTACTATCTGCTAATGATTGAGCTATTGGTTTTTATGTTGATTAACTTGTGCTTAAATAAACAAATATAAATAATAAAAGTATGACCGAAGAAACAATAGGAAAAATGTCTGAATTTTCAGACGATGAGCTAGAATTGCTAAAGAAGACAAGTGAAGCCACTTCAAGTATTCGTAAAGAGCTAAGTAAAGTTATAATTGGTCAAGAAAAAGTCATTGATCAGTTGTTAATCGCTATCTTTTCAAAAGGTCATTGTCTTTTAGAAGGTGTTCCCGGACTAGCTAAAACTTTGATGGTAAGTACCCTTGCCAAATGTCTTCGAATGGACTTTAGCAGAATTCAATTCACTCCAGATTTGATGCCTTCTGATATAACGGGCACGGAAGTTATTCAAGAGGATAAAATGACAGGATCTCGTGAGTTTAAATTTTTGAATGGTCCAGTTTTTGCCAATGTTGTACTTGCTGATGAGATTAACCGAACTCCTCCAAAGACTCAGGCGGCAATGCTTGAGGCTATGCAGGAAAGACAAGTTACAGTTGGGATGACTATGCACCAATTACCTGACCCATTTTTTGTTCTTGCAACTCAGAATCCCATAGAACAAGAGGGTACATATACGCTTCCTGAGGCACAACAAGATAGGTTTATGTTCAAGGTTTTTGTTGATTACCCAAGTTACGAAGAAGAATACAAAGTAGCTGATTCAACTACTCAAGCCGAGTCAGTTTCTGTTAATGAAATACTATCTGGAGAAGATATTAAGACTACCCAAGATTTGGTTAGAAGAGTACCTGTCCCTCCTCATGTTATTCACTATGCGTTAAGGCTTGTTAGGGCCACTAGGATAGAGGAGAAGGAGGGTGTTCCTGAAAGTGTTAAAGATTTATTGAGCTGGGGAGCTGGACCGAGAGCTGTGCAGTTTCTTCTTCTTGGAGCCAAAGCAATGGCAGTAATGGAAGGAAGAACAAGTGCTACAATTTCAGATGTTAGAGAAATAGCGCATCCCGTATTGAGGCACAGAATTATAACTACTTTCAATGCAGAATCTTCTGGGGTAACCACCGATGATGTGGTTGATAAATTAATTGAGGAAATATCTGAGCGTGATGAAAGCGATAAAGTTCCTCCAACTTTATCAGGTGCCTTCACTGCTGAATGATGCATTCGTAAATTTATAAATATAAAATATAAAGTGCATTAATGTCAGCTGTTGATAAACCTAATTATCTTAATCCTCGCGTTTTGGAGAGGATTAAAAGGCTTGATGTTCGTGCAAGATTGGTTGTTGAAGGTTTTGTCACAGGACAACATAAAAGCCCATATAACGGGTTTGCGGTAGAGTTCGCAAGCCATAGGGAATACTCTCCAGGAGACGAGATTAAGCACATAGACTGGAAGGTTTGGTCTAAAACTGATAAGTTTTATATAAAAGAATACGAGGAAGAGACTAATCTTAAAACAACTTTGATTGTTGATTGCTCTAAGTCAATGGGATATGGAAGAGAGGGTTGGAGTAAATTTGATTATGCTGCTACTGCTGGTTCAAGCTTGGGGCACCTCCTTCAAAGTCAAGGTGATGCAGTAGGAATGATTACCTTTAATACGGGAGTTAAAGATGTGCTTCCGGTAAGCGCAAGGCATAATCATTTGAAGGAACTTGTGCATGTTCTGGAGGAGACTATTCCAGATGACAAGACTGATGTTGGGGAGGCGTTTATGGAGTTGATACCACAAATAAAGTCTAGAGGCATGGTTGTTATTATTTCAGATCTATTTGCTGATATTGATATTATAAGGAATGCATTACAGCAGTTTCGTTTACGTAAACAGGAAGTCATTGTTTTTCATGTAATGGATCATGATGAATTAGAGTTTCCATTCGAAGACAATACAAGATTTCTTGGATTGGAGGAGCCTAATCAAATTCATGTAGATCCAAGAGCATTACGGAAAAGTTATTTAGAAATTGTTGAAAAATATCAAGAAAATGTCAAAAAGACGTGTGATAAGTTAGGGGTTGATTATGCTCTGCTAGATACAGGTGAGCCTTTAGATACTTTTTTGACTAGGTACTTGGCTTTTCGAAAAAGACACATAAGAAAGGGAAGGTCTAGATAAAGAAGTGTCTAATTTTTTTATAAATCCAGGGTTTCTCATTGCAGGTATTTTAGCTATTTCTGCACCCATAATAATTCATTTACTTAATAGACGAAGATTTAAGAAGATTGATTGGGCTGCGATGGATTTCCTCCTTGAGGCGCAACGTTTAAACCGTCGACGAGTTAGACTTGAGGAGATTATTTTATTATTTTTGAGATGTTTGGCAATGATCTTAATTGGCTTATTTATATCAAGGCCTTCGTTGAATGTTAATATGGTCGGGGTTTTTAATGCTGGGCAGACTGAGAGGATTATTATACTAGATGACTCGTTAAGCATGGGAAGTGGATTAAAGGGTGAAAAACCGATAGATAAACTTTCACTATCACTGATTAAAGGATTTGAATCCCTCGCAAACAATAATGATCAGGATCTGATTACAGTGGTAAAAACGACTGATCCTGCCCGATTTTCTCCAAACGCACAGGCGTTGAACGAGGATTCTGTAGGCGAGTTGTTGAATAGTTTTAAAGAAATTGATGCTTCCGATAAACAAGGAGATCTTATTTCTGCCCTCAATCAAGTTAATAGCAGTTTTGAATCTAAGGAGTCAAATTTTGAGAAAGTTGTCTATTTGTTGTCTGATTTAAGAAAAACTGATTGGCAAGATATCGGAACTGCTAACTCAAATGAATCTGTTACGGACTTAATTAAGAAGATTTCGCAGAAAGCTTCTGGATTTTATATTGTTGATTTGGGTGATGGTGATGAAGGTAATGTGTTAATTGAGTCAGTAGGACCTGTTGATAAAATCATAGTTAATGGTGTCCCATCAGACTTTGAGGTCAGTGTACGAAATTATGGTGATAAGAGTATAAATGACATTGAAGTCAATTTCTCGGCTCAGGGATCTTTGCCATTGAAAAAAGTTATCTCGAATATTGAGGCTGGCGAATCTGAAGTAGTTCAATTCACTTATATTTTTAATGAGAGGGAAAGAGATAAAACCTATGTTCCAATTGAGGTATCCATTAATAGTGATAGTTCTACAGGTAGTGACTCTTTGGATGATGATAATAAATACTTTTTTCCGGCACCTGTCACTAGCGGTATTAGAACTCTTGTAGTGGATGGTGACCCCTCAGGAATATCAGGAAGAGGGGAGTCTTTCTATTTGTCTAATGCCTTGGCCCCAATTGGCCCTGCCCCCTCGGGAGTAGAAGTCACTATTTTGGATGATACAGACTTTGTGTCAGCAAATTTATCACAGTTTGACGTAATATTTATTGCAAATTTGTACCGAATTAATGAGGAAATTGTTTCTAGGTTGGAATCTTGGGTGAGCCAGGGGGGGGGCTTAGTTTTTTTATTGGGTGATCAGATTGATGAAGATGTTTATAATGATTTATTATATAAAAATGGTTCAGGTATTCTACCATTGAAACTACTTAAGGTAAAAGGTGATGATAAAGAGGAGGAATGGGTGAATTTTAAAAAACAAAAAGAAAACCACCCGCTATTTCGATTTTTTGAAGGAGATAACAATCAACTTTTGGATGCAGTTAAGGTATTTAGATGGTGGGATACTGAATTTAATGCTGAGCTTGATGATTTGAATTCTACTGAACTACTTGCATCATACGCTCCTGACGATAATGCAGCGGCTATAGTCGAAAAAAAAATAGGATTAGGAAAGGTTTTAGCAATGACAACTCCTTTAGATAACGATTGGAGTAATTTCCCTGAAAATGGAGCATCTTTTTTGATTACATCTCAGGAATTAGTCAGGTATATGAGTCCAAATTTAGTTTCTGATGGACTTATTTCTGTTTCTGAACCTATAGCACATAAATTAGATGTGCGTGAGTTCAGGCAACAGGCAAAAATGATAACCCCCATTACAACTGATGCTTTTCAAGTAGATGCCCTCCCAATGAGTAAGAGCCAAAGTGAATTTGACTGGTTAATAAATTTTGAAAATACCGAGTATCAAGGCTTTTACGAGATTCAAAAAGCTAGAGCTGATGGGAGTGGAGATTATTCTGTTCTCTTTGCAGCAAATACAGACCCTAAGGAA
This sequence comes from Verrucomicrobiales bacterium, assembly GCA_028033615.1. GTDB lineage: Bacteria > Verrucomicrobiota > Verrucomicrobiia > Verrucomicrobiales > DEV007 > EC70. The sequence continues at coordinate 47,690 of JAOFDG010000003.1, forward strand.
AGCAAACTAGAGCGAATAAATCTCAATGATATTAAATCTGTATTTAGTTCAGATAATGTTATGTTTTTAAATTCTTCCCAACCTATTTTGGAGAATCAATCGAGTGTTTCTAAAAGTGAATTATGGAAGCTAGTCCTAATAGTTTTAAGCGCACTTCTAATGGTTGAGTTGTTTTATGGTTGGTGGATAGGAGCACGAAGATAGAATGGTAAATGTTGTAATGAATTTTTTGTATATGATCCCAAGCAAGCAGAAAGCTTTTTGGCCTACCATTTGTTTCGTCATACTCTTGATTGTTAATGCAGGTTCTGTCCCTCCTGACAATAAACTAAATATTTCCAGTAAATCCCAATGGATAGAGGGAGCTACACTAAAGACTGATTCCAATGTTGATGAGTTAATGGCAAGAGCGAAGCAGTTCTCAAATGAGGGAAGATATGATCTAGCGAGTAGCCTTTGGCAAAAGGTCATAGACTCCAGTAACGACCTTGTTTTCGGAAGTGAAGAATGGTTGGAGAAAACATTATCTCATGAATATCAGATATATAAATCTGTTTCTCGTGAGATCGAGAATACGTTGGCTAAATTGCCTAATGAGGGTTTGGAGGGTTACCGAATTGATGCAGATAGCCAGGCTAAGATAATTCTTTCATCTTATAAGGATGATCAAGGAAGAGAAAATGCACTATCTGAGTTGGTGAAAAGATATTTTCTCAGTTCATTAGGAGATGATGCGGCTTATGAATTAGCATGTCTTAAGCTTGATCGATATGAATTTCTTCCCGCGATAAGGTTAATCGATAAAATTTTAGATGATTATCCTGACACTGATATTGAGCGTTCACAGCTGCTAATACGTGCGGCCGTTCTTAGTGCTCGAATAGGTGATTTAGATAGGGCTAAGAACTTATTAAATAGAGTAAAAAATGAAAAAGATTCAAAAATTACAAAATCAGTTTTAGAAATTGTTGAACAAGACATTATGCAATCCGGAGTAATAGGTATTGTGAGTCAAAAATTAAGTGAGCCTTGGTCAATGAATATGGGTGGGGCTAAAAGATCAGGGCTAATGCAGACACCTTTAAATCAGCCCATTGAGAAAGGTAAGTCATCATGGGTTCAGACATATGATCTAACGTTACCAAAAGGTTGGCCGGAGCTTCCAATAGTAGAAAACAAACCAGACATAGTTAATTTGACGGCACCATTTGGGGGTGGAATTGGCGGATCGTCATCATTAAATGGAAATAATAAGTTAACAATTGATCAGATTCTTATCACTTGGAAAAAAGAGGGCTGGATGCCTTGTGCTCAGATGTTGTTCGGTTCGCAGTTTTTATATTTTAAAAACGAAGATCGTTTAGTATGTGCTGATTCTGAGACGGGCACTGTGAAATGGTTAGGGTTTAGGACTCAATATGCACAGCCAAACTTTTCAAAAAATTTCAGATTTAGGCGCCCTACATCTAAAGATGTTAAAAGAATTCCTCGTGATGTTAAAGAGATTCAATACTTTTCCGATCATGCTAATCAATCGATGTGTTTAGTGGGAGGTAAGATTATTACTGTACAAGGTATACCTGTTGACTTTACTGAAGAAGAAGAACCGATTGAGCTGGAAGCTGATAATAATTTGCAAAGAGGAGTTTGGCAGAATCGTATCGCTGGTGGCGTACCAAGAATGAGAAAAAATCGTCTCGTAGCATATCATGCCATAAATGGTAAGCTTCAATGGATGCGTTCTGCGGTTGAGGAAAAAGAGGGCTTGATTTCAGAGAGTTGTTTTATTGGTGACCCAGTGCCGTATGGCAACCTTCTTTTGGTTCCCGTTCTCGAGGGAGCTGGCATGTATCTAACTGCGATAAATTTAGAAACTGGGGTTACTCAATGGAGGACTTTTCTTGGGGATGAGCCTCAATCTGGGATTGCCCCAAATGCGTCGGTAATGGTAGCTGTTGATGGAGGTGAGGCATATGTTTCTACTGGTGCCGGTTTAGTTTTCTCCCTTGATGCTATATCTGGTTCATTAAACTGGGTGGTAAGATACCCTAGGACAGTTAGAAATAATGCCTCGCGCATGCAAGAATTACAAAGATTTGGTGGATTTGCTCGTGGTAATGTTGCAACACCTGACTTTGATGGTTGGGATATTGATACGATCTTGCCGTCTACAAAGGTTGTGGTCTTTGCCCCAAGCGACTTTAATCAATTAGTAGCCTTAGATCGGAGATCAGGAAGTTTAATTTGGGAGACTGCACGGGTTCCATTGAGAGGAGGTAATGAGGGTAGTTATGTCCTAGGGCTTTTAGATGAGAAGCTATATGTTGGTGGAACTAACGTGGTAAGGTGTTATGACGTTAATGGTGGGAAAATGTTATGGGAGAATTCATTCCCTAGAGGCTATGGAAGGGGTGCTTTAACAGAAGGAGTTATTTTTATTCCATCTGGAGACAATGAAATAATTAAACTCAACATCAATAATGGTTCTATTGAAGGTCAGATAACCGTTAATCTTCAGAATGATCACCCAATTGGTAATTTGTTTTCCAACGGAAAGAACATTTATATAATGGGTCTACGTCAAATTCATTCAGTGGTTGATGTGAGTAAAAAAGGGAATCAAAATATTAAGCGAAAGGTGTCTCAAGGGCAAGAAGGTAAAACTCAATAGGAATATAATTCAAGGCTCCTATAAAATAAGAATGACTAATAAAAATACAACTAATTCTAGCCATGTTAAGAGAAGAGCATGCCTTAAGTTACTGGCTCCTTTAGGTGCAGCTCAATTTGTTAACGAGCGACTCAATGGAGAAAATGAAAAAACCGCAGATGAGCTTCTTGATGACAGGGCTCGCAAAGCAATAGACCGTGGTTTAAGATTTCTTTCAGGAAGGCAGGTGCAAAGAGGAGTTGATAGAGGGGGCTTCGGGTCTTCAGGTTATTCCGGTAGCGTAGGGATTTGTGGTCTTGCAGGTTTGGCATTCATGAGTGAGGGAAGCACTCCAGGTGTTGGGCGATTTGGTAAGGAGGTTGACCTTTGTACTGAATTCCTTATGAGACACACTGGTCCGACGGGTTATATAGCTCGCGGATCTGGAGCTATTGGTAATATGTATGCGCATGGTTTTGCGATGTTGTGTATGACTCAGGCTTACGGTATGTCGAGGAAAAGAGAATTGGGGCAGAAGTTAAGAGCTGCAGTTAGATGCACGTTAGGTGCTCAAAATGAGCAAGGGGGATGGAGGTATAAGCCAGTTAAAAGTGACGCTGATTTATCAGTAACAGTTTGCCAAATTATGGCTTTGCGTGCGGCAAGAGATTCAGGTGTTAATGTTCCTGATGAAGCTCGTGAAAAGTGCATCGATTATGTAAAAAAAAGCCAAACTGCAGATGGGAGTTTTCGCTATACTATGCGCGGAGGGCATACAACTTTTGCATTAACTGCAGCGGGATGTGTTTCACTCTTTAGTGCAGGTATTTATGATGGACCTCAAATTGAGAAAGGCCTTAAGTATTTGAAAAAAAGAAAGAATAGTGCTGAACGACATTATTTTTATTATGGTCACTATTATGCTGTGCAAGCTATGTGGCATGCTGGTGGTGAATGGTGGAATGACTGGTATCCAAGTATTAGAGACAAACTAATTTCCTCTCAGAGTGCAAATGGCGGATGGAGTAATTCTTCTTACGGTCAAGAGTTTGCTACGGCAATGGCATGTATTATTCTTCAAATGCCAAATGATATGCTGCCTATTTTTGCTAGATAAAATTTTCATTATACACATCTAATATTATTAAATAATAAATTGATAAAAATACTACAGTGGTTTGGTTTTGATAGAGAAAGTATTCCCAAGGATGCTGACGTTTCCTTTAGTTTTGCAAATTTTCCTGATTCTTGGAGAGTTTTTGTTCTATTAGCATTGATTCTATCTGTTGGCTGGATTGTTTTCAAAATTTACCAAAAAGAAAACGAATCCTGCCCTAAAGGAATTAGAAAGCTGTTGTTTATAATCAGATTCTCAGTTTGTTTGCTTTTGATTACCGTTTTTTTAGAGCCATCAGTCGTTTATACTCAATCAAGGTCATTGCGCCCGATTGTGAGACTTATTAGAGACGCTTCACAATCTATGAATATCAAAGATAGTTATGCCGAAGAGGAGTCTGCTAGCTCAGCTGCTTCGGTTATGGACTTAAGTATTGATGCTCTGCGTGAAACGAAACCTTCAAGGGTTGATGTTGTGAACAAAGTTCTAGGTGATGGTAATCTTAATTTTTTCAGAGAATTGAGTAAGAAAGGGCGAGTCAAGATTTTGGATTTTGGAGAAACATCTGTTGAGGTGGGAGTAAAAGAAAAAAACATTGAATATAAATCACCAAATAATGAGGAATCAGATTTGTTCGAAATAGAATTTCCAAAATTAAACGCTAATGGGGTTGGGACTGATATTTCAGGGGCTATTCGCGAGTCGCTCGAAGATAAATTGACCTCTTCAATCGTTATATTTACTGATGGTCAGCATAATACTTCATCTGACGTAAACAATGCTATAAAGTTGGCTGAAAATAGAAAGGTTCCTATTTTTTTTGTTGGAATAGGTGATGCTGATAGGCCAAGGAATATTAGTATTTCTAATTTATATGCAGATCCTCAGGTGTGGAATAATGATCCTTTTCAAATTCAAGCAATAGTTGGTTCAGAGGGAATTGATAAGGATAACGTTAAGGTAAATCTTGTTGAAATAGTAAAATCTGAGGACGGGGAGGAAATAGACAATATAATAAGTTCCAAAAATATTGACCTTAATTCTACGACAGGAAGAATTAAGATTGATTTCAGTCATACTCCCACGACACCAGGAGAGAAATTATACACTGTAAGAGCTGAAGTCATTGAAGGAGAATCAAATGCAGATGACAATTCGGCAGCTTCCCCAACCAGGGTAAATGTGCTTGATGATAACGCGAAAGTTTTACTGATTTCAGGGGACCCTAGTTGGGAATATAGAGCGCTCGTAAGATTGCTTACAAGAGAGAAGATGATTAACCTTTCATGCTGGCTTCAGAGTTTGGACGATGGCCGGCGGCAACAAGGGAATTCTCAGATTGAAAGCCTACCTGTTACAAAAGAGGCCCTTTTTGAATATGATGTAATTATCATGCTTGATCCTAATCCAGCTGAATTCAATAAGGATTTGATAGATTTATTTAAAAACTTTGTGAGTGAACATTCGGGTGGGTTCTTGTATATGCCTGGTCCAGTCTATGCGGGCAGGTTTTTAACTGATTCTAGAGCTTCTGGAATCAAAGACCTCTTGCCGGTATCCCTCGGGGACGTGGGAAGTATGGAAGTGAGTGGTTTGCTTTCTTTAAATAATCGCGAGTGGCCTCTTACAATTGTTGCCGCAAATGCCGATCAACCTATAATGAGATTCTATGAAGATCCACAGAGGACATTGGATCAGTGGAAAAAATTACCTGGAACTTTTTGGAGCTTTCCTGCGCTTGAGGCTAAACCAGCTACAAGGGTTTTGATTGAACATTCTGATCCAACATTGAGAAGAAAAGAAATTTCGAGGCCGCTTCTTGTTACAGGTCAATTTGGGACTGGGCGAACAACATACTTAGGATTTGATGGAACATGGCGCTGGCGGACTAAAGGACTTGATGCTGAATTTTTTAAAAGGTTTTGGGTTCAAACTACTCGGTATTTAGTTGAAGGTCGCTCCTTAGTGGGAAAGAGGAGAGGTCAAATTGAGTCTGAAAGGTTTCAGTATCAAGTCGGTGATAGAATTCGACTTACGGCGTCATTGAGACAAAAAAACTTTGATTGGCTTGATCTTCCTAATGTTAAAGCGGTTTTAACACAGCCAAATCAAGATGTTAAAAATATTACTTTTGATAAATTGCCTAATCAGCCCGGAGTATATGAGACAACTGTGGTTGCATCTAATGATGGATCCTATTCAGTTTCTATTGAGCTTGATGAGGAAGGAGATGAGAACGTTACTATTAATTCAAATTTTGTGGTTGTAGTTCCATTTAAGGAAATAAAAGATACATGGCTTGATAGAGATAAACTGAAATCCTTTTCTGCGTCAACCGGTGGGGCTTACTTTAGTCCAGACAAAATATCAGATATCCCAACTGTGCTGCCAGATCTTTCGAGAAGACTGACTTATGATAGTCCTCCGATGCCATTATGGGATAATCGAATTCTATTCATTTCGCTTTTTATACTCTTAGTCTTAGAGTGGGCTCTTCGTAAGAAATTTAAATTGATATAAATATAAATATAAAAACAAGCCATGCCGTCAGTATCTAAAGAGATGATTCCAAAGCAGATAAATTCTGTCCTTGGCAGGATGCGTAGAGCGGTTCAGCGGTATTTTATTATTAATGGTTTAAAAAATATATTTTTCGTTTTACTGCTTATTGTAATCTCTGATTTCTTTATCGATAAGTCATTCCGAATGGATAAACCTCAACGCCTTATAATGTTGATCTTAGGTCTTGGTTGTATTCTTTTTCTTACTTATAAGAAGCTAATTCTGCCCCTTTTATCAAAATTAAGTGACGATGCTTTGATTCTTGAGTTAGAGCGAACTCAAGGTGGTATGAATGAGTCTCTAATTAGTGCTCTGGAATTATCCAGAATGAAAAATTACAAAAATTCGGACGTTTCGTTAAAAATGATCGAAGAGACTATCGAAGCTGGTGCTCAGATAGCTGATGGAGTGAAGGTTGGTCCAGCATTCAAAAGAGGTAAGATGAAAGCAAATTTTTATGTTTTGGCTTCCCTTACTTTAGTTTTAATTGTTGGCGGGTTTGGGGTTGTTAATTCTAACGACCTAAATACTTGGTATAAACGGAATGTTTTACTGATGGAATTGCAATGGCCGAGCGATTATGAACTGCTGGTAGTAGGTTCATATGGGGGTAAAATAAGAGTTGCGAAAGGACAAGACTTTTCAATTGAGGTCCAAGTTAAAGATGGAAATAAATCAGTTCCTGAATCTATTAAGATTGAATTTAAATCAAATGCTTACAAAAAGTCCGAAGAGCTGTTCATAAATCAAGATGGCACGTTTGTTTCATCAGCGGTTGATACTGTGGAGGAGTCAGAATTTAGAGTTATAAGTAAAGAGTATGAAACACAATGGCTTTCATTGGAATTAGTTGATAGGCCTGAATTGGTTAAATTATCTCTTAGTGCAACTTTCCCAGAATATACGGAACTAGGTAGAACTGATCTTGCTACTGGAGAAGGCCCTCATGAGCTGTTAGGTGGCTCAGAGTTAGAAGTTTCAGGAAAGGTAAATAAGGCTCTGAAAAATGCCTACGCTATGCTAGATGAATCTAAATTTTCTTTAAAAGTAGAAGGTGACTCTTTTATTGGTATCATACCAAAAGATAAATTAAATTCGGGATCATACTCTATAATTGTTGAGGATAACGAGGAGGGTATATTGAATGGATCGGGTGATTTGCTTGGCCTTGGTTTTAAAGATCCTCCGAACTTTAGAGTCCGGGTTGTGAATGACCGTAAACCAAAACTTACTATTAAATCTAATGGTCTCAGTGGTATGATTGTTCCAGGGGCTCGCATCCCTTATGTCGGAGAGATCAATGACGATTTTTCAATAGAGGGCGTGGAAATTCATTATTCACTAAAAGAGGACACAGGTGAGCGGAGAGAAGTATCTGGAAAATTAGTTCCTTATGGAATTCAAAAAAAGATAGGAAGTAAAGAAATTATGATGGAGGGTGCCATTGATCTGGAACCCCTGGATCTAACAATTAATTCAAGGTTTAGTGTTTATTTTTCTGCTAAAGATAATAATACTGAATCTGGTCCTGGTGTTGGAGAATCCACTAGAATTCTCTTCAGGGTTGTTGGGGAAGCAGAATTGCGAACAGATCTATTAAGACGAGAAAAAGAACAGCGTCAAATCGTCAATGAGGTAACAAAAAAACAGGACATTTTATTAACTGATCTAGGTGCTTTGGCAGCTGAATTTGTAGAGATTGATATTTTGGATCGATCAAGCAAGGAACGATTGGCTAATTTACAGAAAGCTCAAAAGAATTTAAGTATCGATGTCGGAAATATAGTAAAAAGGTTAAAAGGAATGGTGCTAGAAATAAAAAATAATCGGCTTGAGGAAGAAAAAGGTATCCTGCAAAGCCGTTTAAACGAGAAAATTATAGCCCCGCTAGAATCGTTAACTCAACAGACTTTCCCTTCAATATCTCTAGAACTTGATGCTGCACGGAGAATGAATGATAAACTTAATAGAGATAAGTCATTTAAAGTTATTAATGCAGCGCAAAGATATACTGTCCAAGTACTAAAGGGAGTTTTAGTGCACATGGTTAGAAATGAAGGCTATCAACAAGCCTTAAATCTCCTTTATGAAATACAAAAGGAACAAGAGAGAATGAACCAGATGACAAATAATGCTAAGGAGAAATCTTTAGAAGGAATCGTTGAGGATAAGAAGGCTGAGTCTAAAGCTAATAAAGAAGAAAAATCAAAAAAATAAAAAACATTCGAATATAGTTAATAGGTGATAAGTTAAATGGGGTAGAAATGATTATGTATATTTTTAATGAATTAAAAGCTCTTGTTATTTTTCTTGGAATAACGTTTTTATTTAATCTAGAATCCAATGGTTCAGAGGTATTGGATTTAGGTATTGATATAGAGGATTCTAAAAAAAGCCCATTAGGTGTCCGTCAGCAAAGGATTAAGAGAATGGTATCTGAACTTGAAAATCAATTTTCAGAGTTGGCTCGCTTATTGCAAAAAGAAAATCCTGAACAAGCTGAAAAGCTAGTGGATGCGTTTAAAGCCTCTAAAGAACTGCTTCTTGAGAAAAGAATGGATGATATTACTAAATTGTTAGATCTATCAAAGTTAGACAGCGCAAATGAGGAGCAGAAAAAAACTATTTATGATATCAAAGGTTTAATTGATTTCTTACTTAAGGATGAAGATGAAGCCGAAGGGGTTAAGGAAGAAATAAAAAAATTAGAGGAATGGAAAGGTAAGCTAGAAGATTTAATTCAAGATGAAAATGATTTAAAAGAAGAGAGTGATATTCACTCAGATAAGGATAGTGCTCTGAAGAAAATGGATCAAAATATTTCAGAACTTAGTAATTTAATTGAAAAGCAAGAAGATCTCAAGAGTGATACAGAAAAAGAATCGTCTAAGGGTATTGATGGTCTTGATGAGCTTGCCGAACAGCAGGACCAGTTAAATAAAGCCACGGAAAAACTTAGTGATGATATTGCCAGTAAGAATGGTGAGAATTCTGAAAGTGAACCTAGCGCGTTAATGAGGGAGGCAATGGACAACCAAAAGTTGGCTGAACAAAAGCTGGGCGAAGGTAAAGCTAAATTGGCTATTGAGTCAGAGGACAATGCTATCGAGGATATGAAGGAAGTTTTGGAGCAGCTTAAAAAAGAGAGGGATAGGGTTGCTGAGCTTAAGCCAGAAGACTTACAAGGGCTGGCTGATAATCAAAAAGAGACGGCTGATAGCGCTGGAAAATTATCAGAAGAGATGAAAAAAGATAATGGAACTGATAAAGAGATGGAGCAACAACAAGATCCATTAGCAGAGGGGCAAAAAAAAGCGCAGGATGCTATTGATGAAGCAAATAAGAAAATGGATTCAGCTTCTGGACAACTTGCACAAGGCAAGCCAGCTCAAGCGGGCGAGCAACAAAAGCAGGCAATAGAAGATCTAAATAGAGCGAAGGAGGAAATAGATAAACAGTTAGAAGAATTGAGAGAGCAAGAAAAAATGGATGCTTTGGTACAGCTCGAGCAGATGTTTTCTGAAATGCTTGAGAAGCAAAAAGAAGGTTCGGCACAAGTCTTGGTTTTAGAAGAAAAAAGGAAAGAACAGAATGGAAAGCTGAAAAGGGGAGATAGAATTGAATTGAGATCAGTTGAGATTCTAGAAAGAAGTCTTTCAGAAAAGTCTGGAGAAGCCTTGTCTCTTCTAAACGATGAGGGATCTAGTGTGGTTGTGAGAAATGTAGTTGAGGGGATGCAGAATGATCTTGTTGCAATAGCAGATAGAATAGATGATAGCGAGACGGGTTCTTTTGTTCAACGTTCTCAGAAAGAAGTTGAGCTTACTCTTAATGAGTTAATTGAAGCAGTGAAAATCGCTCAAAAAATGGAGGAGCAGCAGCAGCAGCAACAGCAACAACAACAGCAACAGCAACAACAACAACAGCAACAACAAAACTTATTGCCTCCTAGTGCAGAATTAAAATTGTTACGTCTTACTCAATTAAGAATTAATAGAAGAACGATTGATTTTGAAGGTCAATTAAAGATACGAGATAAACAAAACGAAGTGCTTAAGCGGCAAGTTTCAGAAGTAACTGTGTTACAGAAAAAAGTTACCGAGTCGGCAAGAGAACTAGCCGCTAGAGGTCAGCAGTCAACTGAATCCGAGATAGATTAACAGTTATGAGTTTCAAAGAATTAGCCATTTTGGTAACAGTTTACTTTTTGTTTCTAGGTTTCTTGGGTGCGGTTCCTGAGTATTCTAAAAAAAATGTTTTAAATAATTTTCTAGAGAAGAATTCAGAGAAAAATGAGATAGCGTTCAACCGTATAAATGGGCTTTTAAGTGATACAGATAAAGCTGATTTTAAATCTAATATTCTTACTGAGTCATTACGCGAGATGTATCCATCTTTCTCGAAAGCATTAGAGAAAGCTGCTGACGATCCTGTTGAGGGAATGAATTTCATGGAGAAAATGACTAATGCAGAAGACAGATTCCTTGCTGCAGAAGCATCTTATTTTCTTTCTAGATTATTAATTGGTGAAGGCCGTTATGAAGATGCGTTACCGTATCTAAAAAACATCAGGTCAAAATGGCGAAATGAGTCATTAAGATTTGGAGAGGCGCTATATTATGAAGGTGTGTGCTACTCAAATATGTTACAGAGAACAGCTGCGTCCGATGCGTTAAATGGTTTTGTGGAAAATCACAGTAATGAGTCTCCTCGATTATTAGGTGCGGCCGTCGATATAATTGCCTCTCTTGAGAGGGTGAACCGAGGTAGTTTAGATGATGTTGCCACTCATATGGAGTTTTCTAGGAGGAAACTTGATATAAAAGATCCTGGAGAAGAGACTCAATTCGCTCAGATCAAAATTGTTGAAATGTTAAATGAATTGATCGAAAGAGCCGAAAAACAAGAGAACCCTCCACCTCCAGATCCAAATTCCTCTCAAAGTCAGGGTTTAGGTGGTTCTCCCGGGCAACCCAGTGGTGGACAAGGAAATGGGCTGAGTAATGCGCAACAAGGTAACCCAAACGCGCAAAGTCCTCCTCGTGTTATCCGTCGAGTAAGAGGTGCTGCTGAAAGTGCATGGGATGATTTAAGAAAAAGAGATAGAGGCGCTGAAGCTTTGGGTGCATTAAAATCTAAGTATCCAGCTAGATACAAAACCCTTGTAGACCAGTATTACCGTTCACTTCAAGGTGGCAAGAGAGAGCGGGAATAATCTCAAAAAAATCCAGACATTTAAATCATATTATAAATGAATAAGGTTCGACTATGTGGGTTTATATTTTTTTTAGGGAACGTTTTTTCTGTTTTATTTGCTGAACCTAGATTGATTACTTTAGAGGGCGACGTAATAGAGGGAAATATTACACGAATTAGCAGTCAAGGAGTTGTTAGTATTAAAGACAAAGAGTTCACCCTTGATAGTTTGAGGAGTATTGTTGCAAGTGGTGACTCTAATCAAATTGATGAATCTGAGGGCAGAGTGGTTTTAATATGTGGCACTGAGTTCGCTTTCACTAAAATTAGTTTACTCGAAGAAGAGTTCAATCTTTCTGCTCAAGGTTTAGGTGACATAATAGTGCCTATCGATTCAGTCAGGGCTTTAAGATTTGGGAAAATTCGAAGAGGATCACGTTTTCAAAAAGGCTTGCTTGATTGGAAAGAAACTAAGGAGTTAGATACTGTTTTTATAAGTGGAGGTGCAGAGTTACAAGAAGTTGAAGGATTGATAGAGGAATTGAGCCAGGATTCGATGGTGTTTGATAGAGACGATAAATTACAGGCTGTGCCACTTAACAAAACTTATGGAGTCGTTCTTGCTTCACCTTTGTTAGAACAAGAGGATCGCCCACCGTGCTTACTGTCTTTAGAGGGTGGGAGTCGTATAAGAGCTAACATTATTGAATTGAAGGACGGTCAGGTTCGTCTAAGCATGATTGAAGATATTGAATTGAGTATTCCATGGAAAAAAGTTAAAAGAATTAGCCTAAGGTCTCCTCGATTAGTCTTTGTTTCTGATCTTGAGCCGGTTTCTTATAAAGCTAATCCTATTGTTACTTTTCGACGAGAATTTCAGAAAGATAGAACTGTATCGGGCTTGCCAATTCAAATAAATAAACAAGTTTATGACAAGGGGCTCGGCTTTGCATCTGGAATGCAGCTTGAGTTTTTAAACGAAGGTCCTTATGACTTGTTTCTTGCCGAGATCGGCATTGATGATGATGCTGAAGGGCTAGGAGATTGTGAATTCGTTGTTAAGTCTGATGAAGGTGAATTGTATAGAGGACGAGTGAAGGGCGGTGAGGCTGCAAAGCTAATCAAGGTTGATATCACCGGATGTAATAGGATTATTTTACAGGTTGATCCTGGCCTAGACTTAGATATTGCGGATCATGCTGATTGGGCGGATGCCTGCTTTTTGCAAACAACAAAATGAAATCAAGTTAACTTTAATATTATATGTCCAATAAATTAGAATCTATTCGAAACAGGTTAACAGATGTCATTATTGGCTCAGAGGAGCCATCATATTTGATGATTTTAGGCTTAATTACTGATGGCCATATTCTTATTCAGGGTGCGCCTGGTATTGGCAAAACAACTCTGGCTGAAACTTTAGCTAAATCAATCAATGGAAGCTTTAGTAGAGTTCAGTTTACTCCTGATATTTTATCGTCAGACTTATTAGGATATTCAATTTACCACCAAGGTAGAGAGGAATTCGAATTTGTTAGAGGCCCTGTTTTTAGTAATGTGCTTCTTGCAGATGAAATTAACCGTACTAGCCCGAGAGTTCAAAGCTCATTATTAGAGTGTATGAATGAGAGACAAGTTTCCATAGATGGATATACGCATAAATTGTCACTACCTTTCATGGTGATTGCTACTCAAAATAATGTTCACTCTACGGGAACTTTTGCTTTACCCGAACCTCAGCTCGACAGATTCATGCTGTCTATTTCAATGGGGATACCCGACTCAGAGACACAAACAAAAATATTACTGAAACACTCTAATGAGGAGGCAGAGTCTCGAGATTTCGATCCTCTAATAGAGTTAGAAGAAATTATAGACTTTCAGTCTCAGGTTAAATTAATTCACGTCAGTGAAAACATTTGTAGTTATATTACAGAAATTTGTGATTGTGCTCGCAGAAAAAAAGGGATGACGCACTCAATTAGTTCTAGAGCAGCAATATCATTAATGAGGGCGTCTCAGGCAGTTGCTTGGCTTGAAGGTAATAAAGCAGTTTATCCAGAAGACGTTAAAAGCGTAGTTGGTTCAGTTCTATCACATAGGATAGCCTCTAATGAGGATATTGATATTGGAGGTGTTTCGGGAGCTGAACTAGTTATAGAAATATTGAATGAAGTAGACGTTCCATGAATCTATTTGATTTCATCTTCAAGTCGTTCACTGAGCCATTGTTTCATCATGCTCTGATAGTTGAGAAATCTTGATCGTGCTATTCTTTTTATTCTAGCAAGCATTCTTGGGTCAAATCTAAGGGTGATGGTGGTAGACTCTCTTGAGTCTGGTTGATGAATAGATGAATTCATGAGGGATGGAGAAAGCTGATGTTGACTCCAGTAATTCACTTCATCTTCTTCCTCATCAAGTAGAGGAATCTCTTCCCAATTATTTATTGTATCCATATTTTATATAGCTTGGGCTTTTTGGCGGTCGTAGAAACTTCTTTCTTCTTCAGACATTTCTCTGGCCACTATAACTCTATATTTTTTTCCATCAGTCCAGAAAAGGCTAAAAATAGGTCTATTGCTAACTGATGAACCTAAGCAAAAAAAACGATTGTTACTTTCGGCATAATCACCATCTGGTAATAATCTGAGGGCAAAAGGATCTTCAAAAGATTCCTCTATTTCCTTTGCTGATACATCGGATAGATCAAAACTTGGTTCTTGCCAGTCAAACTCCATGATTCTTTACTTACACTATATTCGTGTAAAAGTTAACAATAGGATATTAAAATTCTACAAATGGGCAAGAATAGCTTACATATTGATTAATAACAGTAACCCATTAAAAGGTATTTGAGATGATTTTTATAGGTATTGATAGTGGAACACAGAGTACTAAGGCAGTGGCATTAGACTCTGAATCAGGAAAAATTTTAGTATCTGCTCAAGAGTCCTATGAGCTGATTGGAGGGTTGCCAAGTGGCCATATGGAGCAACATCCCCAAGATTGGTTAACTGCCACGAAGAATGTAATTCGTCGTTGTGTGTGTGACCTTGGAGAATTGAGTGAAAAGATTAAGGCCATTGGAGTTAGTGGGCAACAACACGGTTTGGTGGTCCTTGATGAGAATGATGATGTGATTAGACCTGCTAAGTTATGGTGTGATACGTCAACAGTAGAACAATGTCAGCAATTTTCCGATGAATTTGGAGGTCCATCAGGTCTAATTAAGATTAGTGGTAATAATATGCTTCCAGGTTATACGGTTCCTAAAGTTCTTTGGCTGAAACAAAATGAGCCAGAGAGTTATAATAGAGTGAGGTCAGTACTTCTTCCGCATGATTATATTAACTTTTGGTTAACGGGAGAAAAAAAAATGGAGTACGGTGATGCTTCTGGTACTGGTTTATTAAATATCAGAAAAAGAGAATGGTGTAAGGAATTGGTAGATTTTGTTGGTTCTGAAATGCAAGATATGCTTCCTGAAGTTGGATCCTCTTTGAGTATACACGGAGGAGTTATATCTGAGGTCCAAAAAGAATGTGGTTTACCTGATGGTGTTGTAGTTAGCGCTGGGGGAGGTGACAATATGATGGGGGCTATTGGAACTGGTAATGTGAAGTCTGGTGTAATAACTGCGAGTTTTGGAACTTCAGGAACTCTTTATGGAGTGAGTGATACTCCTGCAATAGACGATAATGGTGAGGTTGCTGCTTTTTGTGATAGTACAGATAAATGGCTGCCGCTTGTCTGTACCATGAACGTGACTGTAGTAACGGAGCAGGCTAGAGAACTTTTTGGGCTAAGTCTTGGAGATATGGAGGGTGCTGTTTCTCAAGTTGATCCTGGTTCAGGAGGTTTAACTTTTTTACCATACTTAAATGGTGAGAGGACGCCCAATTTGCCGAATGGTAAAGGAGTCATTCATGGGCTAACTACTGACAATATGAGGCCCGAATATATAATCAGATCTGCTATGGAAGGTGCTACAATGGGACTCGCTTACGGCATGAGAAAATTCAATGAAATGGGTGTAAGCCCCTCAGAAATCAGAGTCACTGGAGGCGGAAGCCAGAGCCTAGCCTGGAGGCAGATTTCCGCAGATGTTTTTAATGCTTCAGTAGTGCCTCTCGCAACATCGGAGGGTGCAAGTTTGGGTGCAGCAATACAGGCCATGCATTGCATTCAAGAGTCAGAGGGTGATACTTATGAGAGGTTATGTGAAAGATTTGTTAAGGTTGATGATTCTAGCCGGTGTGATCCTAAATCAGAAAACGTTTCTATCTATGAAGAGTTGATTGATAGGCAGACTCGTTTGACTCGCGATTTAAATGAGGCAGATCACATCTAAAAGTGAAAGCTAAACTATTTGGTAATTTCATAGTTTTTATAATTAAGGCGATAAGTAGAACACTTAAACTGCGCCTTGATGATAGATGTGGTCTGTCCGAAGAAGTGACGAGTGAGAATTCGGTTATCTGGGCATTTTGGCATTCAAAAGTTTTTTTAATGCCAATAATTTACAAGAGATTTTTATCAAAAAGAAAAGGAACAGTTTTGACTAGTCCAAGTAGAGATGGTCAGATCATTGTTGAGGTAGTGAAAAAATTTGGAGTCAGTGCAATAAGAGGCTCAAGTAACAGGTCTCCTGTTAGGGCTCTTAGAGAATTGATTAAATATTTGCAAAATAATACTCAATCAGATTTGGCAATCACTCCAGACGGTCCCAGGGGGCCATCAAAAGTGTTACAGCCAGGTGTAATTAAGTTAGCGCAACAAACAGGAGTGCCAATTATGCCGATATCAATATCCTATAGTAAGTCAATAAGGCTTAACACTTGGGATGGATTTGAGATTCCAATTCCTTTTTCCACTGTAACTGTTGTTTTGCACGAGTTTTACCGGATATCAGAAGTTATTACTAAGAAAGAACTTGATGATTTATCTAGTGATCTTGAAAAAGTTCTAAAATCTCTTCCTTGATAGTCCTCTTGGCTCCGCTTATTTGGTGTTTATGCAATTGATAGATGGAAAATCAGTTTCTGAGAAAGTTCTTAAAGAGTGTTCTGCAGAAATCGAAAAGTTAGGAGCATATGGTAAAGTGCCAGGACTCGCTGTTGTTCTTGTAGGTAATGATCCTGCTTCTAAGGCATATGTAGGAAGTAAAGTGAGGACCTGTGAAAAATTAGGAGTCTATTCTTTAAAAATTGAATTGGCAGAACAAACAACTCAGGAGGAACTTCTTAAAGTAATTGATGAGTTAAACCAAGACCCAAAGATACATGGAATACTTGTTCAGTCTCCGCCGCCTGTGCATATAGACGAATCAGCCGTGATTTTAAGGATTAAACCAGAAAAAGATGTTGATGGGTTTCATCCAGAGAATGTCGCCAAATTAACGTTAGAGGACTCGAGTGGGTTTGTTCCCTGCACGCCACTTGGGTGCTTGAGGTTGCTTCAAGAATACAAGATTGAAACTAATGGAGCTAATGTTGTAGTTGTAGGACGGAGTATGATAGTCGGGAAATCTATGGCTTTATTATTGATGTCTAATAACTCTAGTGGTAATTCAACGGTTACAGTCGCGCATTCAAGGACTAAAAATCTTGAATCTGTCTGTGCTCGTGCCGACATAATTGTGGTGGCAGTGGGAAGGGCTCATTTTTTGGATGATAAACATATTTCTGAAGGGACTGTGGTTATAGATGTGGGCATTAATAGAGTGGAGGATAAAAGTTCAAAAAAAGGGTACAAGCTAGTTGGAGATGTTGACTTTGATAGCGTTGTCGATAAGTGCAAAGCTATTACGCCTGTTCCAGGGGGAGTTGGACCAATGACAATTTCAATGTTAATATCAAACACTATTGAGGCCTGTAAGAGAACTATATAATTAGATTTTGCTATTACTTAAAAATAAATCATGTCTGTTTTAGCAGTTGTATTTGATGAACCTAATCTCGAGGAGATGGAAGGTTGGTCTCATTGGATTGCAGATTCGCTCGAACAAGACATCAAAATCTTTTATGTTGGTAGTAAGCCTATAAAAGAGAGTGGGAGTAAAATTAATTATCTGAATATTGAAAATGCTTTTCCAGTAATATTTAAGGAGTTAGAATCCACATCGGTTAAATTATTGCTTATGGATCACCCTTTAGCTAAGAGGGGAGCTAAAGCTAAGTTGCTGTACAAAATTTTAAGCTTAGGGTTTTGTGATTCGATCACTTTAAGGTTCCCTCATCAAGGAGGATGTGGCGGCAATAAGATACTTGTTCCTACTGCTGGTGGTGAGAATTCTATAGAGGCATTAAAGCTTTCAAAGCATCTTACTAATCAATCTAATGAGAGTTCTATAGATGTTTTGTTTGTTGAATCTGATGTGAGCGATCTTTCTAAAGAGGTTGGAATGAAAAGGCTTGAAGGTCTTCTTGGCAAGTCAGGGTTTGATGTGCAATCTGAGCCTTTTAATCTTTGTGTGTCTTTAGGGAATGATGTTAGCGCGATTATTCACGCAGAGGCTTCTAGTGAAAATTACGATTTAATTTTACTTGGGGCTTCTGATTCAGGTCTGTTAAACCGTGCTTTTTTTGGGACGCTTCCTGATCGTCTGCTTAAAGAAGATGGCAAAGTTGCAGTTGGAGTTTTTGAGGCTGCCTCAAAAAGAAGAGAGAAAATTAAAAAAGGTTTAAAGCAGTGGCTTCTTAAATTTATCCCTCAACTGGAGAGAGACTCCAGAGTTAGAATTTATGAGAGTATTGAAGTAAACTCTAAATGGAGTTTTGATTTCGTTGCCTTAATATGTTTTTCTACCGCATTGGCTGCACTTGGATTGATGCTCAATAGTGCCCCTGTGATAATTGGTGCAATGTTAGTTGCTCCCTTAATGACCCCAATACTTGGTGCTAGTTTATCCTTAATACAAGGTAACAGAGTCCTAATGGTAGATTGCTCAAAGTCCCTATTATTTGGATATTTCTGTGCCTTAATTTTGGGCGTTCTACTTGGTATTTTTGGAAAGTTATATGGTGTTACAGATCAGATGCAGAGTAGGTCCGAGCCAGATGTTCCAGATTTACTTATAGCATTAATTTCAGGAATGGCTGCTGCTTATTGCTATTCTAGGCCACGATTGGTTTCAGCTTTAGCCGGAGTGGCGATTGCTGCAGCTCTCGTTCCTCCAATTGCCACAGCCGGTATAGCTATAGCGTTGGCTGAACAAGAAATTGCTATTGGTGCAACTCTACTTTTCACCACTAATGTTGTTTTTATAGTTATTGGAGCTTCGGTTACTTTTTTCACTCTAGGGATTCGGGCAAAATCTAAACGTGATGGAATGAACATTTGGGTTACAAGATTTTTATTAGCTCTCGTTATAATCGCTGCGATTCACATCGTCCCCCTAGGATCTGCATTACTGGGAAAGATGTCTAGTAAACTATCGCTTCATGAAAATAGAATAGATAAATTAGAAAAAAACATTCATCAAGAAGTAGTTAAATTTACAGGTATGGATCTATATGTTGGCTTAGAAGAATTAGAAGGTAATAAAGGAGAAAAAATATTGCTTATTGATGTTATAAAGTCTGATTTTGAAGTCCTGAAACTAGGTGAGTTTATATCAGAAATTGTCGAAGACTTTTATAAGGAAGCGGTTGTTGTAAGGTTGAGAGAATGTATTGAGTTTCCTTTGTCGGATAAAAATAATCACAGCCCATGAATAACCATTCTAAATCACTTAACAATGACGAAGACTTGCTTGTCAGAATGAGTGATTTCTTTGGACCTAAAGGAGGTTTGTCATTTGCTAAAGGATATGAATACCGTAAAGAGCAGCAAGAGATGGCGTGTCTCATATCGAGTGCTCTAGAATCATCAGAAGATCTAATCGTAGAGGCTGGTACAGGGGTAGGTAAGTCATTAGCCTATTTAGCGCCAGCTGTAACTTATGCTGTGGAGAATGACCGGAAAGCAGTGATTAGTACAAAGACTATAAACCTTCAGGAGCAGATAATTGAAAAGGATTTGCCTTTGTTACAAGATTTACTTGAGATAGGATTTAGCGCTGTTCTGTTGAAGGGGCGTGCGAACTATCTTTGTCCAAGACGTTTGAAGCTTGCTCTCAATAATTCAAATGATCTCTTCGATTCTGAAGATTTTGATCAACTCGAAGCTATTAGAGATTGGGCGATTGATACAGTGGATGGCACCTTAAGCGATCTTGATTTTGATCCTGCTTCTAGGGTCTGGTCTCAAGTATGTAGTGAAAGCCGGATTTGTACTCCGCGGTCATGTAGTAAGAATGGAAATTGTTTTTATCAGAAAGCGAGAGAGGAAGCGGCAAATGCTGATGTTATTGTAGTGAACCATACCTTGCTTTTTACTCTTATGGAGTCCGTTGAGGAATCTATGGCAGATTTTGAAGGATTTATTTTTGATGAGGATTTTCTTGTTATTGATGAAGCTCATGAATTAGAAGACATTGCTGCAAATCAACTTGGTATTAGGGTTTCTCAATCGAGTTTAATTTTTGATCTTAACAGGCTTTATGATCCTAAACGCAAAAGGGGATTATTGAATACGCTTCGTTCAGGAGAGGTGAGCAATGCTGTAGTGGTGTTACATGAAAAGATTATTCGGTTTTTTGAACGACTTGAGGGAAGGTGTGACTTCGGACAATGGGGAAGAGAGTTTAGGGTAAGGGAACCGGAAATTATAAGCACTCAAATATTAGAAGATATAATATTTCTGGAAGAAGCTGTTAATCCCTTATTAGAGGAAGTTACTAATAAATCTATAAAAAGAGAATTGTTAGATCTAGTAAACAGGATAACAGAAAGTAGAATTTTAGTAGACAGTTTTCTTAAGCAGTCATTAGAGGGGCATGTTTATTGGGTAGAGAAAACTAAAGGAAGATATGAAAACTTAATACTGCGTAGTGCGCCTGTTAATGTTGCTGATCAAATAAGATCACGTTTTTTTGAGGTGTCTAATTCTTGTATACTTACTAGTGCAACTTTATCGATTGGTGAAAATAAGGAAACTCTTGGTTATGTAAAGAATAGAGTAGGGGCGGAATTAATTAATACAGCTAAGATTGGGAGCCCTTATGACTATCAAAACCAAATGAAGATATTTCTTGCGAGAGGAATATCCGATCCTAGGTCAGATAAATATGAAAAAGATTTAGCTGAATGGATCATGGGATTTGTTAAGAAGTCAAAGGGAAGTGCCTTCGTTCTTTTTACTAGCTATAAGTTGATGAATTCAGTCTTTAGTAGTGTATCCGATGAGTTAAAAAGTTGTGGTATTAATTCCTTAATTCAAGGCAAAAATATGCCAAGAAATAGGTTGCTGAAAAAGTTCAAAGAAGATCCTACTAGTGTCCTTTTTGGGACTGACAGCTTTTGGGCTGGGGTTGATGTCCCTGGTGAGGCACTGTCCAATGTTATAGTAACAAGAATACCTTTCGCTGTTCCTAATCATCCACTTATTCAATCAAGACTTGAGCAAATTGAAAATTTGGGAGGCAACCCATTCCTTGAATATTCAGTGCCTGAGGCAATACTTAAATTACGACAAGGTGTGGGCAGATTGATCCGCTCAGCCTCGGACAAAGGTTTCGTGGTAATTTTAGATAATAGAGTTCTCAAGATGAAATACGGTAAAGCTTTCATTAGAGCTTTGCCGCCAGCTCCAGTTGAAATAATAGATAGCTCAGATATCAGTCAGCTCGGTTGATCATTATTTAATAGCTTTGATGAATTCATTGAGTTCCCATTGGCCATCAATTTTTGCTGAACCAACCGTGACGTAATTTAGAATTGAGCCACTTTGTGCTGCGATTAATCGTGATGCTTTCCCGTGTTTTCCCATGCCCATGACGGCAATACTTTGATCACTAATTTTTTCTAATAGAGTAAATAGATTTATCAGTTCAGTTATTGTATTTGTGGTAGTTGCGAATTTGACAATGTCAGCCCCTCTATATATGGCTTCTTTGGCCTTTGATTCTAGCGTTGATGGTGTGGTTTTAAAGTTGTGATACGAAAGAATAATTTTAATATTTTCATTCTTCGCTTTTGAAATAATTTCATGCATTGAATCTGCTTCTGCCAATTCAATGTCGATTGCTGAAGCGTAACTTAAAAGTGGTTCTAAAATACGTTGCCTTTTAACCGGGTCATAGATTTGATTTTGGCCACCTTCGTCTGGGTGGCGACAAGTTAATAATATAGGGTGGCTAATTTCAGAAAGTGTATTTTCAATGCTGCGCTCTCCAATTAGTTGATCCAATCTTATTTCAACTATATCAAATGATGGTCCCTTTTCTGTATTACAGATTTCTTCTAACTCTTGGTTGTTAGTTATAGAAACAACTATATTGGCTTTATTTAAGAAAATTGACTTTTCCATTATTTCATATTTTGTATAAATCTCTTACATTCATTATCGCAGCATTGTCTACAAACTCCACAACTTCATTAATCATCAATGCTTGGCAGAAAACAAGAAATTGACCTTAAACTTAACCAGTTTGTAGATGGGCTCATAATTGCTTTTGCTTTTTGGCTTTCTCATAAAATGAGGTTTGATAATATTGGAGGTATTTGGCCGGAAGATGTAAAGATACCTGAATTTAATGACTTTTTATGGTTATTATATATAACTGTTCCATTTACGCCTCTAGTTTTAGAGCTTAATGGTTATTACAATAATCCATTACAGAAGACAGTTATTCAATCTATTAAGCAATATGCTAAAACATTGGTTTTGATAGGTGTTTTGATTGGAGGTTGTGTAGTGTTTTTAAAATGGGGAGCCCAGAGTAGAGGGGTTTTAGTTTTATTAGTTTTCGTAGCGGGTGGGATGTTATTAAGTAAAGAGTTCATTATAAAAAAATACATAAGAGCAAAAGTGAATTCGGGTAATTGGCATGAGGATGTTTTACTTGTAGGTGATATTAATGGAATAAAAGATTATAAATCCAAAATTGAGAAACTTGCATCCACAGGAGTAAGAATCGTTGAAGAGGTTGATTTGCAGAATTCAGATAGTGGCAGTGTTAGAAAATTGCTTCATAAGCATTCTGTTCAAAGAGTTTTTCTTACAGCTAAGAACGTAAGCTTTGAAAAAGTTCAAGCTGCGGTTACGGAATGTGAAGTAGAAGGTGTAGAAGTTTGGTTGCCAGCAGATTTTATTAAAACTACTGTTGCTAGACCAAGTCTTGATGCTTTTGAGGGGAATCTTATGATGGTCTTTAGAAGTGCCCCTGAAGCGACTTGGGCCATTTTTGTAAAACGCTTTATTGATCAAGTTTTTGCTTCAATTATTCTTATTGCGACTTTGCCGTTGTGGGTTTTTGCCATAATTGGAATAAAGTTAGATTCACCAGGTGGCCCTATTTTCTTTATTCAAAATCGGGGCGGAAGGAATGGAAAACCTTTTAAGATGTATAAGTTTAGAACAATGGTAATTGATGCAGAGGAAAGAAAAAAAGACCTCGTTGATCAGAATGAGATGAGTGGTCCCGTTTTTAAGATCGAAAGTGATCCGCGAATTTTCCGCTTTGGC
>JAOFDG010000030.1 GCA_028033615.1 Verrucomicrobiales bacterium
ATAAATTAAGAAATTTTTTGTTAGGAAGATTTGCTACATGCAGTCTAATATAATGAACATTCTAAGAACTGTGAATTCAATTAATTATACTTCCTAGATTTTCCCATCAAAAGAACCAATGAAAAGATTAACCGCACTTTCCATTTTTCTGATTATCCTCATCGGACTAAAAACAGGACAAGCCAAAGAAAAAATTCAGTTCAATCGAGATATTCGACCATTGCTCTCTGACAATTGCTTTGCTTGTCATGGCCCTGACGAGCATGAACGCAAAGGAAAATTGCGACTAGATATTCCAGAGGGAGGCGCATTTGAAGATCGCGATGGATTTCAGGCAATCATTCGAAAAGATGCAGATAGTAGTGAAATTTTAGCAAGGATGATTTCTGATGATGAGGACGAAATTATGCCTCCACCAGAAACTGGTAAAAAACTGAACCCTCAACAAATAGAGTTAATCAAACAATGGATTAATGAAGGAGCAGAATACGAAGGGCACTGGTCCTTTAATATTCCAACCAAATCATCAAATCCTAAAACTAATCCTATCGATCACTTTATTGATTCAAGATTAAAAAGTCAGGGAATGGAGATGTCTCCGGTAGCACCTTCCCATACCTTGATAAGAAGGATATCTCTCGACCTTACCGGTATTTTACCTACACCATCTGAAGTAAGTCATTTTAGCAAAGAGTACAATGCAGATCCTATCAAAGCAGTTTCGAATGTAACTAATCGATTAATGAACTCACCTCGATACGGGGAAAGGATGGCTACTTTTTGGCTCGACTTGGTAAGATATGCTGACTCAATTGGCTATCATTCGGACACAAATATGGATGTATATCTTTATAAGGAATGGGTTATCAACTCATTCAATTCTAACCAAAGATACGATCAATTCACTCGTGAACAAATTGCCGGAGACCTTTTACCAAATCCTACTGATGAACAAAAAGTTGCGTCAGGGTACAATCGTTTATTGCAAACCACCGAAGAGGGAGGAGCTCAACCCAAGGAGTATGTAGCAATCTATGCTGCGGACAGAGTCCGAAATGTTTCAGGGGCATGGCTCGGAGGCACTCTTGGATGTGCTCAATGTCATGATCACAAGTACGACCCATACACTGCTAAAGACTTTTATTCGATGGCTGCTTTTTTTGCAGACATTAAGGAAAAATCTGTAGGAAGACGTGACGCTGGAATGTCTGTAGCAACGGGACAGTACAAAAAACAACTCGCAGAGCTAGATGAAAAAATTAATGCACTAACTACAAAGACAACAGTCATCTCGCCTAAAATAATTACCGCACAAGTAGATTGGGAAAAGTCTTTGTCTACCTCAACCACACCACTATTAATGAAGTGGCACCTCATTGGACCACTACCAGGGGGTGATCCTCAAAAAGCGTTTAATACAGAATTTGGTCCAGAAAAGGGTATTGATCCAACGGCAGTAATTTCTGGGAAAAAATGGCAAGATAGGGCTGATCTCACAGACGGGAAAATTCACAACCTAGGTAGCTCAGCCAATTCAGCTTGGTATTTATACAGACTCATCAAATCACCAACAGCGACTCAACTACCTATATCTCTTGGGTCTGATGACGGGATAAGAGTTTGGCTTAATGGAAAAGAAATTCTAAAAAACAACCCTTCCCGTGGAGCTGCCCCTGACCAAGAAAAAATCACTCTCGAATTAAAGGAAGGAAATAATCAGTTTTTAATGAAAATTGTCAACCATGCTGGTGGTGGTGGATTCTACTTTAAAGCTAAGGGAAATGAACTACCTCCGGCAATTGCGACAGCCATTCGAGTACCCGCTAATGAGCGTAACGAATCTCAGAAACAGGCTATTGAGCAATACTATTTATCAATCTCTCCAGCAATGGCTGAAACCCGCTCTAAGATTGCTGCCCTACAAAAAGAGAAGAGTGAGATGCAGAAAAATTTACCGAGAACCCTTGTGAGTATATCAACCAAACCACGTGAAATGAGAATACTTCCCCGAGGTAATTGGTTAGATGACTCAGGCGAGATCGTCCAACCTGGAATACCAGAGTTTCTCGGAAAAATTAAGACAAAAAATGAAAGAGCTAACAGGTTAGACTTAGCCAACTGGATCATTTCTAAAGAGAATCCAATGACCTCAAGGGCATTCGTAAATAGGCTATGGAAATTATTCTTCGGAACAGGAATCTCATCGAACGTAGATGATTTAGGTTCTCAGGGAAAATGGCCCTCACACCCAAAGCTTCTCGACTGGCTTGCCGTTGAATTTGTAGAAAGCGGTTGGGATATCCAGCATATGATCAGGTTAATCGTAAGCTCAAAAGCTTACACGCAATCTTCAATAGTATCCCCAAACTTAAATGAAAAAGACCCGCTCAATGAACTCTTTGCCAGACAATCACGGTTTCGAGTCGATGCAGAAATGATTAGAGATAATGCACTCTTTATAAGCGGTCTACTATCTGAAAAAATAGGAGGGAAAAGTGTTAAGCCCTATCAGCCTGCAGGCTATTGGCGTCACTTGAATTTCCCAGCTAGGAAATACTCTCATGATAATAATGAAAACCAATACCGTCGCGGTCTTTACACGCACTGGCAACGAAGCTTCCTTCATCCTAGCCTCTTAGCGTTCGATGCTCCTAGCCGTGAAGAATGCACAGCTGAGAGGCCAAGATCAAATACACCACTACAAGCATTGGTCCTTCTAAATGATATTACTTATGTAGAATCTGCTAGATCGTTCGCCGAAAGAATTATCAAAGAAGGTGGTACTGATCCGGTTGCTCGAATCAATTGGGCATTAGAAACAGCTCTTTCTAGAAAAGGAAATGAGAAAGAGATCAAAATATTGAGCGAGCTACAAGCTAACCAAAAAGCTCGCTACACGGCGGATGTCGATTCAGCTAAAGCCTTCAACGAGACAGGAATAAAATCAACGTCTGATAATATTGATCCTGCTGAATTGGCAAGTTGGTCAACAATTGCTAGGACAATACTTAATTTACACGAAACTATTACAAGACACTAAAATGAATAACATTGACTTCCAACTCAATCGTCGATCATTCCTTAATCGATCTGGAGCCAGCATCGGCTCAGTTGCTTTGGCATCTATGCTGAACGACGAAATAAGAGCAGAAAACAATCCAGCGGATAAATGGACTGGTGTCATTCAAAAACCTCATCTGCCAATCAAGGCAAAACGCGTCATTCATTTATGTATGGCTGGTGGCCCTTCTCATCTTGAGACTTTGGATTATAAACCTGAACTTGCAAAAATGAACGGCAAACCTATGCCGCAATCCTTCACCAAAGGACAACCCATTGCGCAATTACAAGGCAATAAAAACCTGACCTGCTTAGGCCCTCAGCATGAGTTTAAAAATTATGGTAAATCTGGTCAGCACATATCATCGATTTTGCCTGAAATAGGCTCTGTGGCTGACGACATTGCGATTGTTCGTTCAATGGTTACTGAGCAAATCAATCATGATCCGGCGCACACTTTCATGAATACAGGAACCCAAATTTCTGGAAGACCCTCCATGGGTTCATGGCTGCTCTATGGACTTGGTGCTGAGACAGAAAACCTTCCAGGTTATGTAGTACTCACATCTGTAGGGGGAGGGCAAAACCAGCCTATTGCCGCAAGGCAATGGCATAGCGGTTTTTTACCAAGTCGTTTTCAAGGAGTCCCCTTCCATTCGAAGGGGGACCCAGTTCTTTATGTTTCAAATCCAAACGGTGTAAATAGGCAAGACCAAAGAGCCGTTGTAGACTCTGTAAACGCACTCAATGGCATTCATAATGATCAAGTCGCTGATCCAGAAATCTCTGCAAGAATAGCTCAATACGAACTCGCTTTTAAAATGCAAGCATCAGTCCCTGGACTAATGGATGTTTCTAAGGAACCACAACATGTGCTGGACATGTATGGAGCAAAGCCAGGAGACGGTTCATTTGCTTCAAATTGCTTGTTAGCAAGAAGGCTTGCGGAAAGAGGCGTAAGATTCATTCAACTCTATCACCGCGGATGGGATCATCACGGCGGAATCAAAAACGCATCAAAAAACACTGCTGGGCTTGTAGATAAAGGAAGCGCTGCTCTCATAAAAGACCTTAAAGAAAGAGGCATGCTAGAAGATACACTTGTCATATGGGGAGGTGAATTTGGCAGAACTCCAATGGCTCAGGGAAATGGTAGAGACCACCATATCAAAGGCTTTTCTCTATGGATGGCAGGAGGAGGAATTAAGGGTGGCGTAAGTCACGGAGCTACTGATGAACTGGGGTATAACTCAGTAACTGATATTGTTAATGTTCGCGATCTACACGCTACCTTGCTGCACCTATTTGGAATCGATTACAGAAAATTTAGTTACCAATTTCAAGGACTAGATTTCCGACTCACAGGAGTAAAACCAGCCAATGTGATTAAACCTATACTAGCCTAAATCATTATTTATCCTGCATTATAGAAGGCAGTATCCTGAAATCATTATCAAGAGCATCAAAATAATTTGAATATATAGGTGACCAACCAGATTCCCTTATTTTTAAATTGGACACCCTCTTTTGGGACCATCCCCTGACCTTACCTTTTTCAGGTTCACAAACTTCAGGAATCCCATTCTGAAATCTTCGATCAAATTCCTCATAGCAACGCCTCTGCAAAAGAGGTTGATCATCAGAGACATTAAAAATTTGATGCCTTAATTTTTTTTCAATAATATGAGCAATGCCATGCGCTGCGTCATCTCTGTGAATTTGGTTAATCCATCTACCATCTGCGTCTGGAGAAAATCCATCAATTCTGGCATCACCTTCAAGATATCTCTTGAGCAAGTATGATCTATTAGGGCCATATATACCTGAAAGCCGTGCCACTGAACCATTGGAATTTAAGGCGATCTCCTCTGCTTTAAGTAATAAATTTCCAGTACTAGACGCAGGTTTTGTTTTGGAATTCTCATCGACTATGGATCCATCATTCTGTCCGTACACACTCGAACTACTAACAAAAACAATCATCGATTGGGGAAAGCTTTCAGACAAGTTACAGCATCCATCCACATAAACTTTTTGATATCTTTGATTCCTATCCTGGCCTCGACTACCTGAACTCGCACAATGAATAACAGCATCAACTTCCCCTATTTTGTCTCTGGTTAATTGAACAGATTTTAAATCTGAAACATCCATACCAATAGACTTCCCTGAGCCACTTTTAGAAATTCGAAAAACTTCATTACCACGGCCTTCCATCAACAAAGAGAATGCTTCTCCTACAAACCCAGAACCTATCACTATAATTCGCATTGATTACAAATTTACTATCTTATCAAATAATTATACACGCCGATATTACTCTACTATAAACCATGGATTCATTAATGAAACTTTGTTATATCTGAGCATATCATTATTTTCACGATTAAGAACTTTTCTTCCAGATTCCATCACCACAGCTTGAGCAGCTCCAGTATCCCATTCCATCGTTGGACCAAATCTTGGATAAACATTTGCAGCTCCCTCTGCAACAAGGCAAAGTTTTAAAGAACTACCCACAGATACCATACTCACTTTTTTACCAATTCGTTCAAGGCCTTGAACAAATTCATTTACCTCTTCAGTAACGTGAGAACGACTGGCTACTACTTTTACCTCATTCAGGTCCATGTAATGCACGTCATTTATAATTTTGACAGGTTCACTAGCCGGACCTTTTTTAAACGATCCCGAACCTTGTTCAGCAAAATATAAAATATCTTTGGCCGGTTGGTAAACTACTCCGAGAACAGGGTCACCTTTCCGAATAAGTGCGATATTAACGGTAAATTCGCCATTTCTTTTGATGAATTCTTTTGTTCCATCCAACGGATCAACTAACCAAAATTCATCCCAATCCGATCTATCTTTGTAAGCAACTTCCTTGTTCTCCTCGGAAATGATGGGAATATTTGGATAGCTTACATCGAGAAATTTCATAATTTTCAGATTAGCTGCACGATCTGCCTCGGTCAGGGGTGAATGATCAGACTTATAAGTCACCTCAAATTCTGAGTTATAGATATCCATAATGAACGAGCCTGCATCTCTCGCCACCCCACAAATCTTATCTATATCGATATCCATATTTTAGGCCTCAACAGATTATTATCCTTGATTCAGAAGATATGATATCTAACTGAACCTCTTCAATATTTGATAACAACTACTAATTGAAATGATCCGCTAATTTCTTAGCAGCGTCCTTCTCCATTTCCTCTTTCGCAGAACTAACTGTCTCTTTTTGTAATTCAGCAATCTCCGCAATACCTTTTTTACCAAGACTGAGCATTGATTCCATTTCTTCACTTGTAAATGAAGCTTCTTCGCCTGACCCTTGGAGCTCAACAAAATCCATAGACTCGGTCATCACAATATTGAAGTCTACACTAGCGTCACGATCTTCTATATAACATAGGTCTAAAATAGCCGTGTTCTTGTATACACCACAACTGACAGCAGAAACGTGTTGTTTAAGTGGTGAGCTTTTTAAGGTTCCTTTTGCAATTAATTTATCAAATGCAATAGCACAGGCTACAGATGATCCAGTAATTGAAGCCGTTCGAGTCCCACCGTCGGCCTCTAAGACATCACAATCTACCCATAAAGTATTTGAGCCAAGAAGTTTAAGGTCTACAACGGCTCTAAGAGAACGCCCAATCAAGCGTTGAATCTCTGAACTTCTACCATCCAGTTTGCCCTTCATCACATCTCTTTGTTTACGTCCACCCCCAGTGGAATAGGGAAGCATTGAATACTCTGCAGTCAGCCACCCTCCTTCTACGCCCTGCTCTTTCATCCAACGCGGCACTCCAGGCTGAATAATCGCAGAACAAATTACTCTAGTTCTTCCAAAACTAACCAGCACGGAACCAGTAGAGTTAGCGGCTATATTGGGCAAAAAACTTACGGGTCTAAGCTCATCAATTGTTCTTGAATCAGGTCTATCCATATTCATTTGGTAATAGATTCATGGCGAAGTGGCAAGCTTTAGCTTAATGTGTAAAAAGAAAGATCATTAAAGGGTAGTAAAACCCAATGAAAGAGAGCCTCGAAGAACTAGAACAATTTGCGATAGACGTCATCCTAAACAGACGTAAGGGATTTCGTGCAGGCCTCATACGCTTATTACTCTCAATAATGTCAATTGTTTATAGGTTCCTTGTGAGATTACGTCTGTGGTTGTATAAGAGCAGGATTAAAAGAGAGCATAACTTAGGATGCCTTGTGGTGAGTATTGGAAATCTCACGGTTGGAGGTACTGGAAAAACGCCAATAGTTGAAAAATTTGCCAAAGCGCTTACTGCGGGAGGAAGGCGAGTAGCCATACTAAGCCGGGGCTACAAAAGTGCTAAACCTTCACTAAAGACTAAAATCAAAAGTAAGATACAAGGAAACCCGATTAGTCAGGAACCTCCAAGAGTAGTTACTGACGGGAAGGGAGTGTTTCTAGATTCAGAAACAGCTGGTGATGAACCTTACATGCTTGCGACGAATCTTAAAGGAGTCGCCATAGTCGTCGATAAAGATCGGGTTAAGGCTGGCTTGCATGCTATTAAGGAATTCGACGTTGATACTTTGTTACTTGATGATGGACTCCAGTATTTGCGACTAAAGCATAGACTTGATGTTGTGCTAATAGATAAATATTCACCTTTTGGAAATGAAAAACTTCTGCCACGCGGCACACTAAGAGAACCTCCAAAAAACCTTAAACGAGCAAGTTATATTTTTATTACTAAATGTGATGGCAGTTCTAATGAAGAATTAATTAAAAGAATTAGAAAATATAATAGGACTGCAGAAATTATCGAATGCGCTCACAAACCAAAGTATTTAGAAAATATTGATAGCGGTGAAAAGTTGCCACTAGAATATTTAAAGGGGAAAGATATAGGCACGGTCTCTGGGATTGCCGTTCCAGAAAGCTTCGAAGATGGGTTGAAAAATTTGGGAGCTAACGTTGAACTGACTCGCCGTTACACTGATCATCACCGGTACAGAAAAAGAGAAATTCAAAAGTTCATCGATCAATGCCTATACAGAGATCTTGATATGATAGTTACGACAGAAAAGGACTTTGTACGATTTCCAGATGTCGATTTAAATGAGAACATGCCCATTTTCTTTTTAAGGGTTGAGATCGGAATCTTAAGTAACGAAGAAACCTTTGAAGACTGCATTAACAGAATTTGTAGCCCCAGACCAATCCTGTCGGCAAGAAGATTCTTCTAAGATTCACCTACCCCGTATCGGATAAAGCGGCGAATCGATATTTCATCATCTAGCGCTTTACCTTTAGAACTAAGCAATTCAGAGATCGTATTATCTGGATCCTTAATAAATCCTTGTTCAAGTAAACATACGGTGCTGTAAAACTTTCCTAACTTACCTTCTATTATTTTTTCCATGATTTCAGGCGGCTTTCCACTACCTTCCATCTGCTTACGGAAGAGATCTTTTTCAGCGTTGACGAGGTCATCTGATATCTCATCTCGACCAATGCCTGCAGGAGACGCCGCTGCAATGTGTAAGGTTATGTCTTTAACCAATTCACGGAAATCTTCAGAGGCAGCCGTCTCGTCCTTTCCACAATTTACTTCAACTAAGACACCAACCTTACCTCCTAAATGAATATATGAAGCAACAACTCCAGAGCCTTCAACATCATATCTTACCATTCTACGAAATTGAAGATTTTCTCCAAGTTCGATAACTTTCGCCTTAACAAATTCGTCAATGTTTGCTTCGCCCTTGGAAACTGCAATCGCTGCATCAATATCGGTAGCCTCGGACCCGGCAACAGTATCTGTAAGCTCAGAAACGAAATCCTTAAAATTATCATTCTTAGCAACAAAGTCTGTTTCGCAGTTCACCTCAATTAACACTCCCGACTTGGCTTCAACATCGATCTTTGCAGCAACAATTCCTTCTTTGGCCTCTCTGTCAGCTTTTTTTGCAGCTTTAATTGCTCCTCTTTCTCTGAGGAATTTAATTGCAGCGTCCACGTCCCCGCCAGTCTCTTTGAGTGCATTCTTACACTCCATCATGCCAGCATTCGTTTTATCACGTAGTTCTTTAACTAGAGAAGCAGTAATTTCAGCCATCGGGATTATATAAATTGTAGGTTAATAAATTAATTCTTTATTTTTGTTAATAGAGTAAAGCAAACCATTTACAGCTTATGCTGCATCAATATCTGGTCTCTTTTTCTTAACAAGCTTTCCACCGTCAGTGGCAGCGATGACAGGATCAATCAAATTTTGAAGTACAATACGAATGGACCTGATAGCATCATCATTTGCAGGAATTGGATATTTAATGTGCGTAGGGTCAGCATTAGAATCAATCATAGCAACCACTGGAATATTTAGGCGTCGAGACTCGTTAACTGCAATGTGCTCACGAGCAGAGTCAACAATAACAACCGCCTGAGGTAATTCGCGCATATTTCTGACACCTCTCAAATTGCGAAGAAGTTTTTCTCTCTCCCTGTTCAATGAAGCTAGCTCACTTTTACTCATTAGCTTTTTCTCAACAGAGTTTTCAAGGCCTTCAAGGTACTCAAGCCTATCGACACTTTTGCGAATAGTTGAAAGGTTTGTCATCATTCCTCCTAACCAGCGGTGATTAACATAATACTGGCCACATGCTTCTGCAGCTTGTCGTACCGCCTCTTGGGCCTGACGCTTACATCCAACGAAAAGCACTTTGCCTCCTTCAAGGACAAGCTTGCTCAAGAAATCAGATGCTTCCTCTAAACGAAGAGCCGTCTCTTCAACATTAATGATGTGAACTCCACTCCTTTTCTGTAGAAGGAATGGCTTCATTTTTGGATTCCATTTACGACTTTGGTGGCCGTAATGAACACCAGCCTCTACGAGTTCTTCAATAAGATCTGCCATGATAAGTTTTTTCTTAGGTAGTGCACACAAGGATAAATTTTATCTAGTGCTCAGCATATTAAGCTGATCCACATGCCTAGAGATTTTTTAAGTTTTATAATTAAGGTTATTTCTCACCACTTCTTGTGGGAGGGCGAAAATTATAGCCTCAGTTATCAAGCAATCAAGGGGGAATCCTCATTTGTTAAGTATTACTATTTTCTAAGAAATCCTTACTATTATAGAACTATCTGGAAGTGAAGGATGCATTAAATAACAGCTTTAAATGTAAATATTTGATTTCGAGTCTATAAATACATCTAACTGATGAAGTAAAATGGACCATTTATCCCAAGCTAAAAGATTCATCCAAATTGAAATTGATGAAATTAATAACCTCTTAGAGAGAATTGACGATAATTTCTCTTCATCAATTGAGATATTAAAGTCCACTATTTCTTCAGGTCATAAAATCGTTGTTATTGGAGTTGGAAAGTCTCACAACATTGGTCATAAAATTGGTGCAACTCTTAATAGCACAGGGGCTCCATGCGTTGTGCTTAATACCCAAAACGCCCTTCACGGTGACATTGGAATCTTATCGGATGGAGACACCGTACTCGCTCTAAGCTATAGTGGAGAAACTCAGGAGATCCTCAACATACTACCTTCCTTAAAAAGATTTAAAGTTAATTTAATTAGTATTACAGGGAAGCCAGAATCATCTCTTGGTCAAAATAGTGATATTATTCTTAATACTAGTGTTGAAAGAGAGGCCTGCCCAATGAACTTAGCACCAACCTCAAGTACAACCTCAATGCTAGTTCTCGGTGACGCCTTAGCAATGACTCTTTTAGAAGCACGAGGATTTGTAAAAGAAGATTTTGCTAAGTTACACCCTGGTGGTTCACTCGGCAGAACTTTACTTACTAAAGTCTCAGACATTATGCGTACCGATAAAGATTTCTGCACAGTTGCTCCAGACACAACATTGAAGCACGCGCTCGAAAAGATGACAGATTATCGATCCGGCTCGGTTGTAGTTATTGGAAAAGAGAGTGAACTTCTTGGCATTTTAACACAAGGTGACTTTGTGAGGTCAATTCAAAAAAATTCCGATATTCTTGATGAAGAAGTTGCAAATTTTATGACTAAAAACCCAATCACAATCCGAGAAGATCGGTTAGCGGCTGAAGTTATTCAGGTAATCGGTTCAAATAGAATTGATGATCTTGTAGTGACTGATGAACAAGGAAATGCAATAGGTCTAGTCGATTCTCAAGACTTGAGTAGAATGAAACTAATTTAAAGTGGCCCATTTTTTCCATTGAAGCATTCGTCTTCACAATTAAATTGATAATATTAACAAATAACCCAAAATTTATCATATGGCAGTAGTTGCAACTCAGATAAAAAAAGGCCAATGCATTGAGTTCAGTGGCGAAAAACTCATTGTACTGGACTTAGACCATCGTACTCCCGGAAAAGGGAATGCTATAATATTGGCAAATTGCCGATCCCTACAAACAAACAAAACAAAAACCATTCGGTTTGCGTCCTCTGACAAAGTTGACGTCATCACTGTTGATAGACAAAAACTTGAATACAGTTATACGGACGGGACAGGTTACTTTTTCATGAACCCTGAAACCTATGATACGATAGAGCTTACAGCAGAGCTTCTCGAGGACTCTAAGAATCTACTAATTGAAAATCTTGTGGTTGAAGTTCTGTTCATTGAAGGCAAAGCGCTGACTATTGAATTACCTGCTCAAGTAGAGTTAACCGTAAAAGAATCTTCGGAAGGGATCAAAGGTGACACTGCAAACAATCCACAAAAGCCTGCAACTCTAGAAACGGGAATTGAAATTCAAGTACCTCTTTTTGTTAAACCTGGCGACCGAATCAAAGTAGATTCGAGAACAAAGAAATATGTAAGCCGAGTCTAAAAAGTCTCGGACTCCCAGATGCCACCAAGGTCGCCAAACCGCAAATCGCGGCTGCAATCATCAACGACAAACCAAATGGGTCAACGCTCTGACTCTGGAGGAATAGACATCCCTCTTAATTGGCTTAAGTCAGGGATAGGAGTTCTCCTTTTGCCTTGCTGCATCATTGCGACTCAAAGTTTTCTTAGCGCTTTCGGTGAAACTTCAGCAAAGACTTTGTTGATACGATCAGCCGAAATATGGTTTTTTTTTATTGGGGTACTATTATGGCTAATCTATTTCATTGGTCTCCCAAGACCATTATATTTATATGTACTTGGACACGAGCTAACACATGCCGTTTTTGTTTTACTATGCGGAGGCAAAATTAGTGAATTCAAAGTCAAATCAGGCGGCGGTCATATTGTTACTAATAAGAACAATGTTATGATCTCACTCTCTCCGTATTTTATCCCGTTTTATTCAGTAATAGTAATTGGAATCTTTGGAATTATAGGGTTTTTTGTGGATGGTTTATTTGAATATCATCCGAATGTTCTTCTATGGGGGCGCATCGGTTTCAGCTGGTCTTGGGTACTCTACATGTCAATAGGAATCACTTGGTGCTTTCACCTCACTTTCACTAGTTGGATGATTACCAAGAACCAGCCAGACCTTAAACAAAATGGTACATTCTTTTCTCTAGTATTAATCTATTTTATTAACCTAATAATACTTTCTGGAATACTAATAATCGTTTCAAATGAAGTTAGTCTGACAGGCTTTGTTCAGTCATTAATTAATAATGGAATTAATTTGTTTCAATGGGTGTCAGGATTCTTTAAAAAATAGGAAGCTTACTAGCCCTTTTCTTGGTGTCTCTTTTTCATAAAAGGTAAAGCCAATATGAAGAAGAAAAGAAGAGCAAGAAGGGCCATTTCAAGAATATAATAGGGCCAATCATGTAAAACGTCCATTAATGAGCCTTCTGCTTTAGTACGAAAGAACCCATAATTGGCTCCACTTATCCAATCAAACAATCCTGCAAACACAACATAAAGAAGTCCACAAATCCATGCCCTAATAACGGATCCTTTCCTCGGCCTCCATTGAAAGACTAAAGGTAAGAAAAGGGCAACGATAACAACCGTTGAATGCAGCTGGAAAAAGGCAAAAAATGAAAAACTTGGGTAATTGTAACATGTAGATGGAGTTAATAGAGCCTGAAGCGTTGCAGCCAAACCAAAAAAGTATGTAATCTCTGCACTAAGGCGGTTCTTAAATACAAGAGCAAAGAAACCTGTAACTGCAGCCACGTCACATAGATGCAAAGGAAACATGGAATCCTTATCTAGTGGTATACCATCAAAGGTGCGACTTAAAATCTTAGCCGGATAACATGTAATTAATAAAATTGCCATGATAACACTCACTATTTCAGTGAATCTTGATGAGGGTTTAAATCTGCATGTAAAAATCACCACGCAGCCAACAACTAGTGTAAGGAAAAGAGCCAACAGGTGAGCCTGCTTGAAATGAGGAAGTAGATCAGGAGCACCTAATAGAAACATAACAGTTATCGATAGATGTTGGGATTTTTAGGATAAATCTACATCGAAAGCAATCTCTTAGACTCTTTTAGAAGAAACTTAATATCTTGAAAAGGTTCTGACCCAACATCCATCCATCTCATTTTTGAAGACTTATCAATTAGAAAAACACCATGTAGAGGCATGCCTTCGAAATCGTCATAGGAACGGTAATCTTTAAATGAAGCAGACTCTAAATCCGAATACAATTTAAATGGAAACCTCTCCTCTCCGGAAGAACATAGATTATGAGCTTTAGCAAGTTCCGTAAGCTCCTCAGGACCAATAGCAACAATCTCAATCCCTGTACTTTCAAATTCTTTTACAACTGGGGCAAGGTTATTTAGCTGTTCTACACAGTGCTCACAATTGTGACCAAGATAAAAAACTAATAAGACTGGCCTTCCAGAAAAAGAAGACAGAGAAGAGCGGGATCCATCTTCACATAGTATGTCAAAATCTGGTGCCACTGGTGGTTGATAAACTAGTGGGCCCAAATGATTAAGATTAGCCGGTTTTTTTTCACCAAAATCTTTTCCTCTCCAAGATTCTTTCGTTCTCCAATCTTCGGGTTTACCCAGTCGCTTGGCAATTGGAAGAAGTCGGGCAAAAGGAGTCGCCTCAATATCTATCTGAGCTGAATTTTTCTCAAGAACAGCAAACTGCTTTGCCGCCTCATCCTGATCTCCATTAACTTCTAAAACATGAACATACACGGCTAGCGG
Source organism: Verrucomicrobiales bacterium (assembly GCA_028033615.1). Taxonomy (GTDB): domain Bacteria; phylum Verrucomicrobiota; class Verrucomicrobiia; order Verrucomicrobiales; family DEV007; genus EC70. The sequence continues at coordinate 14,187 of JAOFDG010000030.1, forward strand.
CAAAACTTTTCCCGCTCCTTCATTGACTGCCTGAAGCGAAATCTCTTTTGCCTTAGCTCTGTCTCCATACTTAAGTTGAAGCATTGCTAAAGCTGGCTTCTTTCTTTTAACTTTCTTTGCTAGGCCATCGTTTAATTTAGCACCATCTAATAGTTGACGGTATGCCTCCAGCTCATCACGTATAGGTCTTAAATACTTTAATTTATCCTCACTTGCACGACCAGCCTCCTTAACTACCTTTTCAGCCTCTTCCTTGTTTTTTTTCTCTTTTTCAGCTTTTGTTTGTGCCTCTTCTTTCTTCTCTTTCTTTATTTTTTCAGCACTTGAAACTCTTTCAATGATCTGATTTAAATTATTATTTAAGGAATTCTGATCTCCCATTTCAAAATGCGATCTGGCCATAACAAGCATCCTCTCAGCCTGAAGTTTTTCATTGTTCGTAGGTTCAAGATAATGAGTCTTGGAAAGCTCTAGTATTAGATCCCACTTTTCATATCTTTCCAAAGTTTCAATCAATCTTTTTCTACCAAAAGCCGATGACGAATAACCTTTGCCATAATGATTAAGTTTAGGGTGCTGAGGGTTATCAATGAGCCCCTTCGACATGGTAATTGCACTATTGACCCTGCCTATATGATTCCAATTACGAACAAGCCACTCGTTATTGTGAGCATAATTATGAATCCTATCAGGCAAAACCTGAAATTCAGACTGCTTACTGTGGTCCATTCTAGCCGATGCCTCTTGATGATAAGCAGACTCAGAATAACGTTTTAATTTATCATAGATGTGTCCTGACATATGCCACATGTGAGCAATCGCAGGAGCCGTTTGATGAAGAACAGCCGCAGAGGACAATGCCCTTGCGGGCTTCTTACCATCCCATAAATGAATCCTGAAATGATGCGCAGGATGTAATGGATTATCATTAAATATTTGCTGCATCAAAGCATCTATCGATTCCCTGCTACCAATAGGAATTCCTCGATGACTAAATTGCCATAGGCGGACAACTAAAATAGCTTTTGCCTCAATGTCTTTAGGATACTCATGAATAATGTTTTCAATATCTTCAATGAGTTTTTGCCTTCTCTTTTTAATATCTTTAGGCTCTTCAGCCAAGAACGCTTCTTGAGCTGAGATGTATAACTTCTCTCTATCAGTCACTTTGTCTTTTAATTCTGAAGCCTTAGCAATGAACCCTTTGGACCTTTTCGAATTTTCCCAATTTGCCATCGACATTCCCCAATAAGCCATCGCACAGTTTGGATCTTCAGCAGCTATCTGTCTAAAGCTTCGCTCGGCCTCGTAATACCAGAATCCGTGCAATTGGCCCATTCCCTGATCAAACATTTGCTGCCCTCTTGACCAATTTGTTGTGATTGGAAAGTGTACATCTCCGGTGCCATCAACTTTTATCGCAGATTGCCTAGGACCTGCATCAAAAGATTCACCAACATGAGAATGTCCTGGTGCAGGCTTAGCCTTTTCTTTTTTCTCTTCCCCAAATGCATCAACCAAAAAAAAGACCAAAGCACATATAGAAGCGAGATATTTATTTAATTCGTCAGGCATGCAGCATTCTGACAAATAATGACTCCAAGTGCAACCTGTCTAATTAAACCAGCCCTTTAAAAGTAAAAAAATTTAATTAAATGGAGGAAATTATGTAAAAAAGCTCAATTCGAAATATTAATCACACGATCATTCCGGCAGCAACTGTCTCATTTGTCATGTCATCTACAAGTATAAAGCTGCCAGTTGTGCGATTGTTTTTGTATGAATCATAATAAATAGGAGCAGAAGTTCTTATTGTAACTCGTCCAATTTCATTCATTCCAAACTCATCTTCTTCTTCGACCTTTCTGAGAGTGTTGATATTTATTTTGTATTGTAAATTGCTTACAATAGCCTTCACCTCTTTCGTCGTATGACGAAGTGAGTACTTGCCACGTACCATCATTTTCTTTTCCGAAAACCAACACAGCATCGCCTCAATATCTTGTCCTCTGTCCGGAGGGCTATTGACCTTAACGATCATATCACCACGACTGATATCAATTTTCTCTTTTAATAGTAAAGAACACGAAAGCGGAGCGAATGCTTCATCAATTGGTCCATTAGCCGTATGGATTGATTCAATTTCAGATGCAAATCCTGAAGGCAATATTTGGACTTCATCTCCAGGCTTAAAGACTCCTCCTGCCACCCTCCCTGCATAACCCCGGAAGTCATGGTATTCATCAGAGTGAGGCCTTATGACCCATTGAACAGGAAACCGAGCTTGAACGTGATTTTGATCAGAACCAATATAAACCGATTCGAGGTGATACAAAAGTGTTGAGCCTGGGTACCAGGGCATATTGTTCGACCTTTCTACAACATTATCCCCATGCAAGGCGCTAATTGGAATAAAGGTAACATCTATGAAATTGTCTAACCTTGAAGAGAATGACTTAAAACTTTCAACTATTTTCTCATATATAGACTCACTATATTCTACTAAATCCATCTTATTAATTGCTACGATGACATGTTGAATTCTAAGAAGATTAGCAATGAATGCGTGACGACAGGTCTGCTCAACGATTCCTTTCCGTGCATCAACCAATATAATTGCTAAATTTGCAGTTGAAGCACCAGTCACCATATTTCGGGTGTATTGAATATGCCCGGGGGTGTCTGCAATAATAAACTTCCTTTTCGGGGTAGCAAAATATCGATAAGCAACATCAATTGTTATACCTTGCTCCCGTTCGGCTTTGAGCCCGTCCGTTAAGAGCGCAAGATTAATATTCTCGTCTCCCCTTCTTCTTGAAGATTCTTCAACAGCCTCAATTTGATCCTCAAAAATATTTTTTGAATCGTAAAGTAAACGACCAATCAAAGTCGACTTTCCATCATCGACGGAACCCGCAGTCGTGAATCTTAAAAGATCCATTTCAGCATAATCATTTTCTTCTATATTTTCGACTGCCATTTGAATTATGAAATACTATTACTAGAAATAACCTTCTTTTTTTCTATCTTCCATTGCTGTTTCTGTCCTTCGGTCATCAGACCTAGTTCCTCTTTCTGTCTGATGTGCAGAGGCAACTTCAGCTATTATTTCGGATAGCGTAATTGCATTCGATTCGACTGCGCCAGTGCAAGTTGCATCTCCAATAGTCCTAAAACGAATTTTTTTTGATTCACTCAATTCATCATTTTGAAGGGGCGTATGTTCAGTAACAGCTATAAGGGTTCCAGATCTTTCTACGACTTCGCGCTCATGAGAAAAGTAAAGATTCGGTATTTGAATGTTTTCCAATTTTATATACTGCCAGACATCCATTTCAGTCCAATTAGACAAAGGAAAAACACGAAAGTGTTCACCGTGTTCCTTTCTGCCATTAAAGATATTCCATAGCTCAGGGCGTTGATTTTTTGGGTCCCATTGTCCAAAACTATCCCTGTGGCTAAAGAATCTTTCCTTTGCCCGTGCCTTTTCTTCATCTCGTCGACCTCCGCCCAAGGCTGCATCGTACTTACCTTCCTCTAAAGCATCTAACAATGTAACCGTTTGTAATGCATTACGGCTCGCTAATGGTCCTTTTTCCTCAATTACCCTACCAGCATCAATCGAATCTTGAACTTGAGCAATAATTAATCGGGCTCCCACATCAGCCACAAAGTTATCCCTATACTTAATAGTCTCCTTAAAATTATGTCCCGTGTCTACATGGAGAAGAGGAAAAGGTAATTTGGCTGGATGAAAAGCCTTAGAGGCCAAATGTGCCATCACTATAGAATCCTTACCCCCTGAAAATAACATCACTGGATTGTCAAATTGGGCAGCTACTTCTCGAAGGATAAAGATAGCTTCGCTTTCAAGCTGCTGAAGGTGATTTACTTGATAAGATGACATCAGATATAGCGCGATA
>JAOFDG010000031.1 GCA_028033615.1 Verrucomicrobiales bacterium
TTCCCGGCGGTCCCAACTCAATTCAATGAGGACCTTAGTTTAGATATCAAAGGTACTCAGAAACATGTCGAAGCACTCCTTAGTGAGGGAATCCACGGATTAGTGATGCTGGGAACTATCGGAGAAAACTGCTCACTATCACTAGAGGAAAAAATTCAGGTTTTAAAAGCAACTAACGAAGTTAATAAAGGTTCTGTTCCCCTTCTTAACGGAATAGCTGAATATACAACAACGGGGGCATGTGAAACTGCTGCTGCTGCTGCGAATGCTGGTGTTGATGGGTTTATGGTTATGCCGGCAATGGTTTACAATTCTGACAGAAGAGAAACTGTGAATCATTTTAGAACTATCGCCGAATCCACCGACTTGCCTATCATGTGCTACAACAATCCTCCCGTTTACAAAGTGGATATAACGCCTGAGATGTTTGAGGATTTAGCAGACATAGATAATATTGTATGTATAAAAGAAGCCGCTGGAGACACTAGAAGGATCACAGATCTATTCAATACTTTTAAGGATCGTTATCTTATATTTTCCGGACTTGATGATGTTGCTCTGGAGAGCATTCTCCTTGGATGTACTGGATGGGTATCTGGACTAGTCGACGCATTCCCAAGAGAAAATGGTTTAATGTGGGATGCCGCCATGAACGGTAATTGGGAAAAAGCTCTCGAGGTTTATAGATGGTATATGCCAATGCTACACTTTGACAGCCACCCAAAACTTGTGCAATACGTCAAACTTGCGAGTTCTGAAATGGGATATGGAACTGAAACTGTTAGACCGCCCAGACTTCCTATAACAGGAAAGCAAAGAGAGGATGCTCTTAAAATTATTAGAGACTCAGCCGCTAGCAGACCATCCTAATCAATCACTGTTTTTTATGACATTGTTGTAGGCTAGGCCAGCACCCACGAGGTCACTCATTGCCATTCCTATAGATTTAAAGAGAGTAATTTCCTCAGCATTTTCTCGAAGAATAGCTTCCCCATTACACATTTCACTCAATTCAGCAACAACACCCTCTTCAGTAAAGGATCCCTCGGAAATAGGAACTAGAATCTCTCCGGCCTCCTTAAAAGCATTAACTCTACTGTCGGCATAAACCTTAGCCCTCTTTATCAATTCTGTATCACATTCACGTTTATCCGCGTGATGATTTCCAATGAAATCTGTATGTGTTCCAGGCTTAATCCATTCACCTAAAACTACTGGTTCATGAGAAGCGGTCGCTGCGACAACAATATCAGCTTCTGCACATGCAGCTTCACGATCTTCAATCGCTTCAAATTGAACATCAGGATATTCCACACTAACTGAATCAATAACGCTTTTTGCCTTTTCTAAGTTTCTGCCCCAAACCATAACCTTCTTAAGAGACCTAACACTTAAATTAGCTTTAATAATATAACTGGCAAGGTTTCCAGTACCCAGAAGAAGCATCGTTTCCGAATCTTCACGAGACAAAAGCCTTGTGGCTAAACCTGAAATGCCAGCCGTTCTCCAAAAGGTCACTGTAGTACCATCCACCAAGGCTAACGGTTCACCATGATCTCTATTAAAAAGAAGCACCTTTGAATAAAGTGATTTATAAGGTTCCTCTGCTCCAGGGAAATAAGTAAATGCTTTTACACCTATCAACTCTTCATTCCATGAAGGAAGAACGGCAAAAGCATCATTACCTTTATTCTCATCAAGAAGGAAAACCTGCCTTGGAGGCATAGAGTAGCTTCCCCCATAAGCCTCCTGTAAAGAATCAATTAATTGAGGATAACTGAGAGATGCATGGACTTCTTCTGCGCTAATTACTTTCATAAGATTTTTTAATATTCATCGCTTTAATGCTCCAACATTCTAAAGAACTCCAGTAAAATAAATGAAGAATCATCGATATTAATGAAATTATACCTATTCACTATAGTCACCTGTTTACTAACTTCGGCTATTTCTTACGCAGAAAATAGTAAATATCATCTGTTTGTACTTTCAGGCCAATCTAATATGCAGGGCATGAACCCAAACACAGGACTCATGCCTGAAGCAAAAAATATTTTTAAAGATTCTGATGTTAAATATATAAAAATATCAAAAGGAGGACGGCCCATTAGGCTATGGGTCAATGAATGGAACTCTATTGCAGAAAGGCATGAACTCAAAGCCAGGATTGAGACCACAGAATTCTATCAACCAATACTTACTGAATATTCAAAAATTATTAAAGATTTTGGTAAACCAAAATCAATAACTTTCTGTTGGATGCAAGGGGAACGAGATGCAAAAGAAAACCTAAGCCTCGCTTATGAGGATGCGTTGAATCAATTAATTAAAAATTTAAGACGTGACCTAAAAAGATCAGACATGAGTTTTGTTATTGGTAGAATCTCCGACCACATAAAAGAAAGCCACAAATCATGGACTGGCGTCAGAAAGGCTCAAGTCAAAGTCTCAAAAGATGACCCTTTAGGAGCATGGGTCGACTGTGATGATTTAAATAATATGACTGATAAAAATGGCAAACTCAGAGACGACCTTCATTACACTAAAAAAGGATATGAGACACTGGGACGTCGTTTTGCTAGGCAAGCTAAGTTGATCATAGATGGAAAACCTCCATCAATTAGTGGAAGGCCAAATTAAAAACATTTCTGAATGTTGTCACTAATTGCGTAGAACGGCTACTAGCTAGTCCAATCAAAATCTCTACATTAGATAATTCTAATGAGATGAAAATTGATGACTATGATCTTTTAGTTATTGAAAATACTTACATTTAAAATGAACAAAATTTCAATATCACTCACAGATCCTGTACCTTCACCTGCTCTTATTTTGGATCCCTGCACAGTAGAGTCAAACATTGAAACAATGATTAGCATTTCCGGTGATAAGTATTCAAAGCGCTTAAGACCTCACTTGAAAACACACAAAATGAGTGAGGTCACCAAATTACACTTAAGTAAAGGCATTAATAAGTTTAAGGCCTCAACAATTAAGGAAGCCGAAATGGCTGCTCAACTCAAAGCTAATGACATTCTATTAGCCCACCAACCTACTGGCCCTAACATCGAACGTTTGAATGAGCTAGTTAATAAATTCCCGAAAACTTCTTTCGCCTCGATAATTGATAACATCACCTCAGCAAAAGAAATTTCTGAAACTATTGGAAAGTCAGATAACCCTTTCAGACTATTTATCGACATCAATTGCGGAATGAACCGTACAGGAATCCCCTTCAGCAGCTCAATCAAAGATCTTAAAGAGAGTATTATTAATGATAAGAATTTAATCTTTTCTGGATATCATATCTATGACGGTCACTTACATCAACCTAGCATTGAATCACGAAAAAAATCGGTAATAGAGATTAAAGAAAAAATTTTTCATTATCTATCTCCTTCTGACTCTGATGAAATTATTGTCGGTGGTTCACCTACATTCGCAATTTGGGCAGAACTCACAGGTTGGAGTTTAAGCCCTGGAACAACTACTCTCTGGGACATGGGTTACTTAAATTCTTTTCCTGATCTTAATTTTAAAGTTGCCGCCTTTCTTTTGACTCGCGTCATAAGTAAACCATCAGACAACCTTCTCTGCTTTGACTTGGGGCACAAATCTGTCGCCTCTGAAAATCCATTACATAACCGGGTATTCTTCCCAGACGTTAAAGAATACACCGTGATTTCTCAAAGCGAAGAACACCTTGTCATAAAGACTCCATCATCTCATAAATATAAAATTGGAGATTCCGTTATAGGTTGGCCTCAACACATCTGCCCGACTGTAGCTTTACACCGACAAGCAAATTTGATCATTGAAAATAAAATTTCTATGAAAAGCTGGCAAGTAAGCTCTAGAGATAGAATTTAACTATCCATTTCCTAAGTAGTTGCTTTCCTAGATTCTCTTTTCCGTTCAGTAGCCTTAAGAAGTCTTTTTCTTAACCTAATATTATCTGGTGTCGCTTCAACGAGCTCATCTACTCCAATATACTCAATGGCTCTTTCAAGAGAGAATTTAAGTGGGGGCGATAATTGAATTCCTTTACCGTCTCCTGTGGATCTATGATTCGTAAGATGCTTTTCTTTAGTTGGGTTCACTGGAAGATCATCAGCCCTTGGATTCTCTCCAACTATTTGCCCTTCGTACACATTCTCGCCTGCACCAATGAATAATTTACCTCGAGATTCAAGAGCATCTAATGAATAAGCCATCGAAAGCCCTGTCTCCATAGAAACTAATGTTCCGCAACTTCGTCCAGCTATGTCACCTGCAACAGGTCCGTATTCTTTAAATAAGTGAGACATTATTCCATGACCACTCGTCATATTAAGTAATTCAAATTCGAATCCTATGAGCCCCCTAGTTGGTATCAAAGCCTCAATCATTGAACTTGAGCCAACCGTATTCATATTAACAATGTCTCCTCTTCTTGCAGCCAAAGCCTTCATTAAACCACTAACGTATTCCTCTGGCACCTCAACGTATAAAGTCTCAAAAGGTTCAACAAGAACATCATTATCATCCCTTTTGGTTATAACCATAGGCCTTGAAACAAGAACCTCATATCCCTCTCTCCTCATTTCCTCAACCAAAACAGCTATCTGCATTGCTCCACGAGCTGCAACATTAAAGACACCTGCAATGTCACTATCATTAACTTCAATAGAAATGTTCGTCTTCGTTTCTCTCATCAAACGATCTCTAATCTGACGAGAGGTCACGTACTTACCTTCTTTACCAGCAAAAGGCGAATCATTGACGGAGAACTGCATTTGAACAGTTGGCGGATCAATTTCCACAAAATCAATGAGTTCTGATTCTTCATTAGCGCTCAACGTTTCTCCGATATTAACATCCTCAAATCCCGAAACCCCTACAATGTTACCTGCCTCACCTACTGCCGAATCCTTGTAACCACTGACTCCACTATATTCAAAAACCTTTGTGATCTTAACTTCACTCTTCTCATCATTTGCTCCGATCCTCCAAATCTTGTCTCCTTTTTCTATCTTTCCTGCCAAAACTTTACCTATGGCAACCCTTCCAACATAATCATCCCAATCGATATTACTAACCAACATTTTAAATGGGCTATCTTCGAGAATTTCAGGACCGTCAATTTCCTTGACGATAGTTTTAAGAAGTGGAACTACACCATCTCTAGAATCCTCAAGATCAGAAACAAAATAACCATCCTTTGCGCTACCATATAGAAAAGGTGCCTCGAATTGTTTTTCATTAGCCTCAAGGTCAAGGAAAAGCTCAAGAGTCTTATCATGGACTCCTGATGGGTCAGCATGATCTCTATCCACTTTATTAACAACAACTATTGGAGACAACCCTTGAACTAAGGCCTTTCTAAGGACAAAACGAGTTTGAGCCTGAGGCCCCTCGGCAGCATCAACTATTAAAAGTACCCCATCAACCATCTTCATAACTCTTTCCACTTCTCCCCCAAAGTCAGCATGACCAGGTGTATCAACAATATTAATTATATGATCTTCCCAATGAATAGCTGTATTTTTAGCCTTAATTGTAATACCTCTTTCCCTCTCTTGGTCCATTGAGTCCATGGCCCTCTCCGCTACGTCTTGATTATCCCTATAGACTCCACCTGCCTTAAGCAACAAGTCAACAATAGTGGTCTTACCATGGTCAACGTGAGCAATAATGGCTATGTTGCGGATATTCTTTGCTCTCATATATTAATTGTATGAATTATTGGGAGCGGCACTTTGCACTAAAGATTGATACAGTCAATGGTTACAATCGACATTCTTCAATTTGAAAGACTTCCCAAACATCATAAACAATCAGTTTTTTACTGACGGATTAGAATCCATCCATCATCTTTAACTCACTAGATTAATAACAAAATGGGTATTAAAACGACATCATCTTTAATTATATTTTCAATTTTAACGTTGGCTGTTGAAGCCAAAAGGCCAAACATCCTCTTTATCTTTTCGGATGACCATGCTGAAGCAGCCATCTCTGCTTATGGAAGCCATTTGGCCAAGAGCGCACCTACACCAAATCTAGACAGAATAGCCAATGAAGGTGCAATTTTCCACAATAGCTTCTGTGCAAATTCTATCTGCGGTCCATCCAGGGCATGCATCTTAACTGGACTACATTCTCATAGTAATGGGTTTTTAGATAACAACAATTCAAGGTTTGACGGTTCTCAAACTACATTTCCTCAACTTATTCAAAAAGTAGGATATCAAACGGCAGTTATTGGAAAGTGGCATCTAGTCAGTAATCCTACCGGATTTAATTACTGGGAAATACTTCCAGGGCAAGGGGCCTATTATAATCCTGACTTTATCCAAATGGATAATAAAAGAAAAAGGTATGAAGGATACTGCACTGACATAATAACGGATAGAGCATTAGACTGGCTTAAAAACAAAAGAGAGAAAGACAAACCATTTGTTTTGATGTGCCAGCACAAGGCACCCCATCGTAATTGGTCCCCTGCTCCAAGGCACCTAACCCTATTTGACGATATCGAAATGCCGGAACCAAAGACTCTCTTTGATGACTATGGAGGAAATCGATCCAAAACTTTAAAGGAACATGAAATGGGGATTAAAGATCATATGTACTGGGGGCATGACATGAAATTTCACGGTAAAGATTCAAAATTTCCTGAACATTTTCTAAGCGGTATCATCAACCGACAATATGAAAGAATGAATGCAGGGCAGAAAAAAAAGTGGGACGCAGCATATGGGCCAAAGAACACCAAACTTATAAATTCAATCGAATCAGGTAAGATGAAGGGGAAAGATATAACTCGGTGGAAATATCAAAGATACATCAAAGATTATTTAAGATGCATTAAAGCAGTAGATGAGAATGTTGGAAGGTTACTCAAATACTTGGATGCAAGTGGACTAGCAGAAAACACTATTGTTATTTACTCATCTGACCAAGGTTTTTATCTAGGAGAGCATGGATGGTACGACAAACGTTGGATGTTTGAAGAATCCTTGGCCATGCCTTTTCTAGTCAGGTGGCCAGGAGTGATCCCTAAAGGATCTGAGTCCAAGACACTGATCCAAAACATTGATTACGCACCAACTTTCCTTGAATTGGCTGGTGCTAAAATACCCAAAAACATACACGGTAGAAGTTTAGTATCTGCGTTTAAAGAACCATCTAAAGCACCTCAAGACTGGAGAAAAAGTATCTATTATGCCTATTACGGTGAAAGAACTCACCGCGTTGCAAAACATGATGGTATAAGGACACAAAAACATAAACTTATCCATTTTCCTGAAACAAAAGAATGGAACTTGTTTGACCTAGAGAAAGACCCAAGTGAAATGACATCTGTGCACAGTAAGCCTGAGTATTTAAATATACTCACCTCATTAAAGAGCACATACAAAGAGAAGAAGAAAACATTTGCCGTTAACACAGCAACTGTACCAGTCCCTAGATGGGATCAAGAATGGTGGCGTAATAGGCATCGAGAAAAAGTAAAGTTAGCTAACAAAGGAAATTACGATCTACTTTTTCTGGGAGATTCCATAACTCATGGGTGGGAAAATGCTGGCAAAGCAATCTTTAATAAATTCTATAATGAGAGGAAAACTCTGAACCTCGGGTTTTCTGGTGATAGAACAGAACACGTACTATGGAGACTTTTGAATGGAGAGTTAGCTATTAACGTTAAACCAAAAGTAGCTACAATTATGATTGGGACCAATAATACAGGTCACTCAATGCAAGACGCAGGCGAAACGTTTCTTGGGATAAAGGCCATTGTTGATCTACTTCAAGATAGGAGACCAGAAATGAAAATTCTTTTGTTAGGAGTTTTCCCTAGAGCCACTAACCCTGACCACCCACAAAGAGTAAGAAATAATGAAATCAATGCATTAGCTAAAACGTTAGCAGACTCAAAGAACATTCATTACTTGGATGTTTCAAAAAGCTTCTTGAATGAAAAGGGTATTTTACCCAAATCTGTAATGCCTGATGCTTTACATCCAAACAAGCAAGGCTACGAATTATGGGCAAAAGCTATGGAAGACAAAATTTGCGAACTAGGAGGTTGGCAAAAAATTAAATAACAAGAAAATCAACCTTCAGGAGTCATGCCAATGATAATATCCCAAACGGCATTGAGCTCATTAGCTTTAGATTCCTTAATCGGAGCAAAGTCAACAGTCGTCAACTTCTGACCGACTTTACTTAAACGTTTATAAATAAAATCTTTATTATTTCTTTTATCACCCTTCACATAGCATTGCGACGTTAGCATTCTTTTATTATTTAAAGTAACAGCGACATGTATATGAGGTGCACGGCCTGGATAAGTGACTGGCTTAACTGTACGAAAATAATATCTACCCTTCGAATCTGTCAAAAATCTGCCATAACCCTGAAAATTTTTATCTCTTCCAGGCCGGTCATCTTTAGTGTGTAAATATACTCCTTTTGCTCCAACTTGCCAGATTTCCACCAATGCATTTTTAACAAGTTCACCCTTCACATTCTTAACAGTGCCAGAGAGATGTGAAACCTCACCAACAGCTGGAGTAATTGAATCACCAATGACTAAAAGATCATTATCCGTATCAAGGGGCATTTCATCAGGGTAAAAAGGCCCCTCGGTTTGCCTAGGAGTTGAATTGGTTAAAACGTCAGCAAAAAGGCCAGGAGTCAAAAATGCGCTGGCACCAAGACCAATTCCCAAGAGCGCTTTTCTTCTGTCCCAATAACTAAGTTGTAGCGGATAGTTATCATTCATAATGTAGCTTTAAACTTATGGCCGAATAGAAGAAATGAAATAAAATTCATAAACAAAATACTTTGAACTATATTTGGTGTTGCAATTTCTATAAGTTATTAAGATACTGATCATACTAACAAAATTACAATGAACAAATTTGGATCACTCATATTAGGTATTTTAATTATCTCTTTTGCGTCATGCGCTACTACAAAAAGACCTTACCCTTCAGCTTATTACCAATGTGAAAAGACTGGTGAAATTTTTGCAATTTCAAAATCAATCGATGAGAATAATCTCGTATGCCCAGACAAGACCTGTGGAGCAAAACTCATAAAGGTTGCCTCATACAAGAGATATGGCTCAGGGTTGAACACACGATACGGCTATAACGATCCTTGGGAAGTTGGTTATTCTGGACCTTACGTTGGCAGTAGAAGTCATTTAGGGTTTGGCTTTCATCGCGGCGGCCTACACCACCATCACCACCAAAATAAACATGATGGAGGACGGCCTAATTCAAAACCAAAAGATTCAGACAGAACTTTCTCGAAAAACATTCCAAATTCTGGCAACGGTTCATCTACGCCTTCTCGACCTCCGTCCCCCAGCCCAACACCAAGTAATTCAAATAGCTCAAGAAGCTTCTCAAAAAATATACCAAGTAGCAGTTCTAGTAGTCAAAGTAGCTCTAAGAGCTTCTCAAAAAATATACCAAGTAAGAAGTCTGACTAACTTTGTCCAAGATAAATTTGTGAACCTCTAGGTAGGTAAAATTAATTTTAGCTAACTCTCAATTAGCTCCTCTATTTTATTATCGGAGTTAACTATCACTGTCTTTGACCTAACCGGCTTATCCGTAATTTCAAAGCCTATTATTATTACAATTTCTCCTTTTTTAATTAATTTTGCCGCAGCACCATTTAAGCAAATCACTCCCGATCCAGAGTCTCCCTTAAGAGTGTAGGTTTCTAGCCTCTGACCAGTATCTACACTAGCTACTAGAACTTTCTCTCCTGGCCAAAGTCCGACAGATTCCATAAGTTCTTGGTCTATAGTAATACTACCAACGTAATCAGGGTTCGCTTCAGTAACGGTGGCTCTGTGAATTTTAGATCTGAGGACCTGACGCATAAAATTGAAGTAGGTTATATTAAATGGGTGCCGAAACTAAACCCACTTCAAAAGAAATCAAGGAGGACTGATGTACCACTTTAAGATTCCTCACTAATCAATACCTCATATTCTAGGACTCTCCCCCATGAACCAGATCCCTCTTTAATCTTTTTACTCTGGCTCTTGCCTCCTGCGATATATAGCCTAGTCCCATCCTTATTAAAAACAGCGTCACTACAACGCATACCAGAATCCTGTGAACAAAGAATTTTACCTTTATTGGCATCAAATAGGGCTGTATTCCAATTACCTTTAAACATTCTTCCAGCCATCAAAAAGAATTTTTTAGAAGGGTGAAATTTTATGACTTCCATTAAACCTTGACCAATTTCAGAATCTAAAGCGCTAGATAGTAATTTAGGATCATCTTCTATTGGCTTCCAAGAATATTTTTCCCATAGTTGTTTACCATTACCTGCAGCGGGATCTCTAGTCGATCCCATTCCTGCAATATAAATTGAGGAATCATCAGGAGAAAATTCAATAGAAAAAATACCCCCAGTATAATAATGACCTTTAATTATTCCCCATCCAGTAAAATTATTAGTACGCCACTTTGAAACCATTTCACCATTAGTTAAATCCCAAACCCTAACCTCACCCATTAGGTTACCAGCTGCCAAGTATCGACTATCGTTACTGAAAGCAATGGATTGGACAGGCGGCGTATGCTCAAACGAATGAAGTGGTTCTCCTGAAACAGCATCATATACTTTAACAGATGGTTCTTTTTCTTTGGCCGGTTCATATTTATAACCTCCAACTAAGTACTGCCCCGTCACTGAACCAAATTTCTTATTATCTGGAGAAGTTGCACTTTGCCAAGACCAAAAATCGTGCGCTTTTATCTGCCTTATATTTTCGTAGTTACTCATCCTTGACCACTTTATGATACCGTCATAATCAGATGAAATTATATTGTCACCACAAATGCTTACCCCAGATGAAAAATTATCATGCTTAATAACCTCCTCTGGATTTTTATTATTTTTTCTAATAGCGAAAACTCCGCCTTCAATACAAGAGGCATATATCGTTTGGTCATGAGTAATAGCTAAAGAAAGACAATGAGATGGGAATTTGATTGCTCTTATTTTTTTAATCTCAACTTTCACAGTAACACCCCCTTTATTGGTTCTATTTTTTCTTCCACTCTGTGAAACGTCGGGAAATTTGGTAGATTATATTCTGAATATGGATCAATTCCCAATGCA
The DNA here is from genome assembly GCA_028033615.1 of Verrucomicrobiales bacterium. Lineage (GTDB taxonomy): Bacteria > Verrucomicrobiota > Verrucomicrobiia > Verrucomicrobiales > DEV007 > EC70. The sequence continues at coordinate 11,143 of JAOFDG010000031.1, forward strand.
CTGAAAATCGTTGCAAACAAATTACGTTCATCAAATGGTGAATCTATAACATCGACGCCTAATTCATCTGTTGCACCAACTACCGCACCTCCTTTAATCCCTGAACCCGCCATGGCCAGACTCCATGCGTTAGGATAATGATCTCTTCCCCTTGCCTGATTAATCCATGGAGTTCTACCAAATTCTCCCATAGCGACTACTAAAGTGTCATCAATCATTCCTCTTTCTTCTAAGTCTTTAACAAGCTGGAAGATAATATTATCCAAATCTGGCACAACCATTTGATAGATCTCATGGTTAAAAACATGTGTATCCCATGGCATTCCATTAGCCACCATAACAAAAGGAGCCCCCTCTTCGACAAGGTTCCGTGCAAGTAAAGCATGCTGCCCAAAAGTACCTGGTCCATACCGGACACGATCTTCTTCTGGCAAACGATCCAGATTAAAAAGATCAGCACAACTCATTAGACCTCGAACTCTTTCAAAAGTCGCATTGTAAGAGGAAGCCGCTGAGCTTTTAGTTTCATTTTCAAACTTTTTAGAATAAAATTTTCTAAGCTCAGCCCTGGCCTCATGATCTCCATCAGTTATGGAATCAAGTTTATCTGTGTCTGGAATTTTAAACTCACCCCCAACTCGGACTGGCGAATACTCAGCACCCAACCAACCTGCCCAATTCCCTGCCTTAAAACCCTTGAACTCATTGCCTTCAGGGCAAGGATCCAAAAGAATAAAATTTGGTATCCTTGAACCTAGCTGACCCAATTGTTCTGCTAGAGCAGAACCCATTGTCGGTCTTACAAAAGGTGGCCTCTCTTTATCACCTCTTTGAAGAAGGTTAATTGCTTGAGTGTGCTCCGATTGAGCCGTTTTCATAGACCTTACAACTGCAAGCTTGTCAGATATTGATGCACAACGAGGCATTAATTCAGAAAAATGAATACCAGGAACTTTGGTTGGAATACTTTTAAATGGTCCACCTGTTGATTTCCCAGGTTTAGGGTCCCATGTCTCAAATTGACTTGGACCACCACATAGCCAAAGAAGTATACAATGTTTGTGTTTCTTTTTTGCTATATCAGCAAAAGCAGGTGCCGAAAAAAGGCCAGACCAACTGAACGTTGAAAGCGCACCCGCACTCAAACCCTCAAGGAACTTCCTCCTATGCATTGAGTGATCTGGAGAACCGCAATTCTTTCTTAATTCATCCTGCATTTATTAATGATTCATCCTAAATTCTGGACCCGTGATCAGGGTCCAGCATAATTGTTTCACGGCATCCTCTCCTCTTTCAAGAAACTTAACACCAGCATCTATTTCATACTGATCAGGTAAACGGTTTACTATTAATTGAAAAGCTTTGATAACCTTCTCACTAAGAGTTTCTTGCTCCAAAATATCGGTAATTGTTGAATTATTATCAGAAAATACGAATTCTTCAATTAATGGATTATTGCTTAAAAATAATGCCTGCTGAACACTAGGCGAGTAAACTTCAGGTAAAATCTTTGGAAACTTATTAACAACCGTCTGACGTAGTTTATTATAGTCAATTCCACTAAACTGACCTTTTAGATCAGGCACATTACCCGTTGCTATAAGCATTGATTTTGAGAAAGCCTCAGCACTCAAGGGTTTGACCAAGTAATAACTAAAGGTATCTGGCTCTGGCTTTATATCGCCAATAGGATAGCTGGATAATTGGTAAGGTTTACTTGAAAGAATGGATTTGATTAAATTCTTAACATCATAACCAGACTCAGCAAAACTTTCCCCGAGGTAATTCAATAATTCTGGGTGCGATGGCGGATGCGAAGAATCCATCTTATCAATCGGATTAACGATTCCTCTTCCCATCAAAAGAGCCCACAAACGATTAACCATTGCTTTTGAAAAAGAGGGGTTATCATTACTAAAAGCTATCTCTGCAAGTTTTTCTCTTCTAGAAAATTTAGGCTCTGGCACTTTATTTATTTTGATCACATTATAACCTTTTTTTTCTTTGCTCTTCTTTACAAACCAATTTTTGTCAGGAGGGTTTTTATAAAGTTGCTCACTCTCTTTTTTGGAAGAATCGTTTTCATCTTTGATGGGATCTTGATCAACCATTACAAGCTCAGTATCATAACTTTTTCCACTCAAGTCTGCAAATTTCGAAAAACCACCTGTAGCGCGCTCTGCAACTCTAAGCCCGTCATTAGTATCGACATTCAAGGACCTGTTAAAAAAAGAAACCATACCCCAATAATGCCTTTGCTCAATCTCAGGAGAGACTGGATGATCATGACATTGCGCACATTGAATTTGTTTTCCTAACAAAGATGACATCGTAAGTGTTGCCATTTTTGAATAATCATTTCTTTGTTCAAATAAAAACCATGACGCACCAGATACCGGACCATCTTTCGGCTTTGCTATAACTATATCCTTGGCAACCTTATCCCACTTTCTATTTGTCTTAAAAGCCCACTTCAAATAATCCAACCATCCATTTTTAACCCTATCGTCTCTACTTCTCTTCTTTTCAGATTCACGCCCGAGAAGCATTGCGCTAAACACTTCAGCCATATAGTCGAAGTGTTCATTGGAGTTTAATAATTTATCGATTAAATCCTCTCTCTTTAGAGGTGATTGATTAGCAGTGAAATTCTTTATCTCCTCGTAGGTTGGAATCCTACCAACAACATCTAGATAAACCCTTCGACAAAATGTACCATCACCGGCTACAGGACTAGCCTTTATACCTAATTTGGACCACTTATCCATAATGGCAAAATCTATAGCCTCAGTGATTCCTATATCTTCAGGTATATCAAGACCTTGGTCATTAGATCCATCATTTTCAGACTTACTAGATAAACTCTCAATCCATAACTTGATAAATTCGATTTCATCAACTTTTAATTGTCCTTTGGGGGGCATATGAGGTTCAGCATCCTCTAATAGAACAGTATAGATTGAACTTCTTTCTGGATATTTCTTATCAACGACTGGCCCATCTTCTCCTCCAGCCAAAACCGATTCCACTGACCTTAAGTCTAAACCTGATTTCTTTTTTGCTCCACCATGACATTTGACACAATTTGACTGGAGAATAGGTGCGACATGAGCATTCCAAAGATCACCAAACGCACTACCATGTAAACATGTAGTAATAAATATAGTGAGTAATATTTTAGGCACTTAATACAACGTTAACTTCCTATTATGTTTGGTCAAATTCCAGCAATTATAATTTTTTTGTATATATTCTTCTTCGTTTATGGGTTTGGAAAACATACCCCTTCCACATATCAAGAATTTCTGAATTTGTCTCTAGTTCTCCATTTGTCTCAGCCCATTTCAATCCAGTATTTATAGCTGTTTTATGCATTTCATGCATTATGATCGAATTAAGCCCCTGATTCCTATATTCCGAAGAGACTGCAACCAAACATAGATCCAAAACGTCATTTTTCCTCATACTTATTAACACCTTCAGCCAACCGAATGGAAACAACTTTCCTTTGCAAGCCTTCATTGCTTTGGAATATGACTCCATGGCTATTCCTGCACCGACCATATTATCATTTCCATCTACCACAATCTTTACAAATTTCGTATCAATGAAAGAGAAAAAATGAGAGATAAGATAATCAATTTCTGCGTCTGTGAGAGGGACAAAGTCATGTAATCCAGTATAGGCTTCATTTATAAGTTGAAAGAATTCTTTACCCCTTTGTATCAATTCTTTTTTCGATTTAGCAGACCAAAGAAAAAGATTTTTCTTTTTAAGAACATAGGAAGATATCTTCTCAATACGGGAATCAGGATCACCTGAAATCTTGATTCTATGTTCGAGATAATCAACTTCTTTAGTGTATCCACAATCCTCAATGTGCGAAGGGTAGTAAGGAAAATTATAGCTTGATATAACGGTTGGAAGCTCATTAAAACCCTCGACGAGCACACAGTTCCGATCAAAATGACCTGGCCCCAAAGGTCCATCAATTTGACTGATTCCAAGGTTACTTGACCAATCCTCTACTTGACCTAGCAGTAACTTACAAACCAACGGATCATCAACAAAATCGATACTTCCAAAACGAGATGCGCTTCGTTTTCTTAATTTATTATCTCGCCAATTAATATATCCTGCCACTCGGCCGACCACTGTGTCCCCTTTTAAAATAAGCCAATAACTAAAATCAGAATCCAGAAGCGAAGGGTTTTTCTCTGGAAGCATTGCATTCAATTCAGCTTTCCGCATCGGAGGGATCCAATAGTCGGATTTTTTGTAGAGTTGAAAAGGGAAATCAACAAACTTCAGAAGAAGTTTCTGATTATCCGCCTGAATAACATTATAACCCTGACTCACCTCAGAGAGACTAACATCGAATAGAAGAGTTCTTCAAGAAGGTAACAATCATGATTGACTAAAAAGATCTCTCTACCTCAATATATTGGAATGCCTAATAAATCTCTGACAAAATCGAGCAGAAGAAAATTTATTAAAAAATCTGCAGCTGCAGCCTCCCTACCATTATTTGTTCCATCATCTGCTTTTGGAGCCAATGATAGAATAAATTTTGCAGGTATTGGCATGGGAGGTAGAGGTAGAGGTGATCTAAACTCTTTTTTGGGTTTTAGTGAAATACAAACTTTAGCAGTTTGTGATGTCGTTAAATCACATGCAGATCAGGCAAAGGATGCCGTAGACGGAAAGAACGGCAATAAAGACTGCAAAACTTATGTTGACTATCGCGAAATTATTACCCGTGATGATATAGATGCAATTCTCATTGCCACTCCTGATCACTGGCACGCAAAAATAGCAATTGAGGCAATGATTTCAGGAAAAGATGTATTTTGTGAAAAGCCCGAAACGTTAACAATTAAAGAAGGTCAAATGATGAGAGATACGGCTCGCCGATTTGGACGAGTCTTTTCAGGCGGAAGCCAAAGGGTATGGGGAGATTACAACTGGTTTCACAGAATGATTTATGGAGGAGCGATTGGAGAAGTTAAAGAGGCATGGGTTAATGTCGGAGGGCCCTCTGGGGAATGTTACTTACCGGAAGAACCTTTACCGAATGGCGTTGATTGGAATCGGTGGTTAGGACCTGCACCCTGGCGTCCTTATCACCCTGCACTCACCAGAGGTGGATTCAGACCATTCCGGGATTATTCTGGAGGAGGAATGACGGACTGGGGATGCCATGGGTTTGGAGGCGCTCTTTTCGCACTAAACTTACATGAAACAGGACCAGTAAAAATTATCCCACCAGATGGTAAAGATATAAAAAACCTTACCTATGAGTTTTCAAATGGAGTGAAAATATATCATGGAGGAGGTTGGGGAGGACTCTTATCTTTCAAAGGCACAGAAAACGAAATACCCTTCAGAAATAATTCTAAGAATCGTCCTAATCCACCATCAGTCTACATTCCAAATTATAAAGGTCAGGGAGGGCTCTCTGGAGATTTTATTCATTGCGTTAAAAGTAGAGAAAAACCGTTCAGAGACATTGAAAGAGCCCATCGAACTGCAACTCACTGTCATCTTGGTAAT
>JAOFDG010000032.1 GCA_028033615.1 Verrucomicrobiales bacterium
CTACCAAAATATTGGTCGATAAGGGTATTGAGGTGAAAGTGGAAAAAGGTATTGGTAAATTGAGTGGTTACGAGGACCAAGAATATTTAGATGCAGGGGCTCAAGTGTTGAGTGACAGGCTAGGGGCTCTTTCTAAATCAGACATTGTTTTTCGAGTTAGAAAACCATCAATCGAGGAGATAGAATCGACTAAAGAAGGTTGCATTCATTTGAGCTTCTTGGATCCGTTTAATGACCCTGAATCTCTAAATGCAATGGCTTCAAATGGAGTCACTGGAGTCAGTCTAGAAATGATTCCAAGGACAACCTTGGCTCAAAAAATGGATGCTCTCAGTTCACAGGCGAATATTGCTGGATATACATCAGTTATATATGCTGCAGAAAGGCTTGATAAAGTGCTTCCAATGATGATGACGCCTGCAGGAACAATTTCGCCTGCCAAATTCTTTGTTATAGGTATTGGAGTTGCCGGTCTTCAGGCTATTGCTACTGCTAAGCGTTTAGGTGCAAGAGTTACTGCTTTTGATGTGAGGCAAGAAGCATTAGAGCAGGCCGAGTCATTAGGAGCAAAGGCGCTCAGAATTGATCTTGGAGGAGAAGATAACGAGAGTGGGCAAGTGTATGCAAAAGAATTAACTCCAGACCAATTAAAAAAACAAAGAGAGGCTCAGGCTAAAGTTTGTGAAGATTCGGATGTCGTTATAACTACTGCCAAAGTCTTTGGAAGAAAGTCACCGATTCTTCTCAAAAAAGATGTTATTGATCGAATGAAAAATGGAAGCCTTATTGTTGATTTGGCTGCAGAGTCGGGAGGAAATGTAGAAGGAACAATAGTTGATGAGGAGGTGGTAACAGAAAACGGCGTTCGAATTGTAGGGCTGAGTAATTTTGAAGGGATGGCTGCTTACCATGCAAGCCAAGTGTTTTCTGCTAACTTAGGAAGCTTTGTTGAGCATTTTTGGAACGATGAAGAAAAAGTTTTTAATCTGGATTTAGACGATGAGATATTGTCAGGATGTGTCCTTACTAATAAGGGGAAAATCATTCATGAAAAATTTATCAACTAATACTTAGCTTAATAGAAACGATAAAATGGAAATTATATTACTATTATTTATATTTGTTTTGGCTGCTTTTTTGGGTTTTGAGTTAATATCCAAAGTGCCTTCTCAATTGCACACTCCGCTCATGTCTGGATCAAATGCAATATCTGGAATTACTATTGTTGGGGCTTTGATTGCATCTGGTCAGACTGATGCGAATTTTTCAAAGTGGTTGGGCTTAGCGGCACTTATTTTGGCTACAGTTAATGTTGTAGGTGGGTATTTTGTTACTGATCGGATGTTGTCGATGTTTAAGACAAAAAAACAAAAATGAATTCATATAATCTATCAAAGTGCACCTTTAGAGTATGCCGGATGACCTAATAAATGTTTCTTATATAGTTTCTGCGATCCTTTTTATCTTGGGAATAAAGATGCTGGGTTCAGCATCGACAGCCGTTCGGGGAAATCGAATATCTTCCTTGGGTATGCTTGTAGCTGTTATTGTTACCCTTACAAAAGGTGGACTAGATTATCATTATATTATTATAGGATTAATTATTGGCTCCGTCATTGGTTTAGTGGCAGCAAAGAAGGTTCAAATGACAGGTATGCCCGAACTTGTTGCTTTGTTTAACGGTTTTGGAGGTCTGGCTAGTTTGTTAGTAGGGTGGTCAGAATTTGAGAAGGGGGGTGAAGGGAACTGGTTTCTTTACTCGGTAATTTGCATAGCTATCTTAATTGGAGGTATTACCTTTACAGGATCACTTGTCGCGTATTTAAAGTTGTCAGGTAAAGTTGGTGGGAATGCGGTAGTTTTCCCTTTTCAGAAATTTATTAATCTGTTGGTGATGCTAAGTGCAGTTCTTATCGGATTAATTTTGATTATTCCTAACAATGTTTTTGAAAATGGTGCTGCATTAGTTTGGGCTCTCATCTTTTTAGCGCTTTTAGTTGGAGTCTTAGGAGTTATTCCAATTGGAGGAGGGGACATGCCTGTTGTGATAGCTTTACTGAATTCTTTTTCAGGATTAGGTGCAGCTGCCGCAGGATTTGTAATTAATAATACTGTTCTTGTGGTAGCAGGATGTTTGGTTGGAGCTAGTGGCCTTATCCTCAGTATAATAATGTGTAAGGCAATGAATAGAAGTCTTGCAAATGTATTATTTGGTGGTTTTGGAACTAGTTCTAGTTCATCTGGAACTCAAGTTGAGGGCGAAATGAAAGCGCTCAGCGTTGAGGATTCATATTATGTTCTTGAAGCAGCTCAAAGTGTAGTTTTTGTCCCTGGATATGGTATGGCAGTTGCCCAAGCGCAGCATGTTGTAAAAGAGTTATCCGAAATTCTCGAGAGGAATGGTGCAGAAGTTAGACATGCCGTTCACCCGGTTGCCGGCAGGATGCCGGGCCATATGAATGTTCTTTTGGCTGAGGCAGACGTTCCTTATGAGCAGTTATGCGAGATGGAAGAAGTTAATGCGATTATGCCTACAGTTGATGTGGCTATTGTGATTGGAGCTAATGATGTAGTGAATCCGGCAGCGATTGAAGATGAAGATAGTCCGATATGGGGAATGCCAATCATTAATGTTCATCAGGCAAAATCGGTTTTTGTTCTAAAAAGAGGGCAGGGTGCAGGTTATTCTGGAATAATCAACACGCTATTCTTTAGAGAGAATTGCAGAATGATCTATGGAGATGCGAAAGCCACAATTAGTGGGATTGTTTCTCAGTTTGATGAGTGATTGGATGCTATAGGCACCGGCTAAGAGTCATAAGTGCAAAAGCAGTTCCATAGGGCCGATGATAAGAGTAAAACGGGTAGTCCCACCAGCTTCCTTCCTTTTCCTGTAGTGGTAGAATTACAGCAGCAAGTTGGCCTTTATGATATTGAGCGTTGTCTTTGTCATTGAGTGACTCGATGCAAAGAGATGCATAGAAATGTCCGTAGTAATAAAAATAACCTGCTACTCCGAACCAGCTTTCATGTGGTACTGGTCTTTTTCTACCAATTGAAAGCCATCCGTTTCTTGCCCAGAGTCTATCTAGCCAAGTGTCCATCACCTTATCAGTGATTTTTTCATCGCCCCACATTCTAAGTGCTGCGTTGCAGGCTTGCGATCTACCTAGACTTCCTCCCGGTAGATTAATACCTCGCATAGGACGAAGTTTTAGATATTCTCCATAGGCATATGAAAAATCAGGTTTTTGTTGTCTTTTTGTTGCTTTGAATGCTCTTTTGACTAACCGCTCTGGAACTTCTACTCCAATTTCTTCAGCTGACTTAAGTGCAATGAGTGCTGTTGAATTAGTGAAGCTGATCGAAGAAGACGAGGGTTGTTTAGCTTGGTATCTGAAGTCGTAGTATCCCCAACCACCGTCAACGCTTTCATATTTCTGTAACATTTTTATTTGATGTTTGATTGCGTCTTCAATGATTGATTTCTTTTCAGGCGATGAATCATCTTTTTTGTGCATAGCGACCAGTGCAGAGATTCCGTAAGCATGTCCCCAAACGTTATAAATGGCGTCATGATTTGCTCTTCGAACTGATCCTAGGTTCTCAAGTAACCAAGCCTCACCTTTATCTAATGCAGATTTTGCTGCAATACCATTTTTTGCAGCATTTGTCTCGATTAGAGCGGTTACACACATCGCCGTGATAGCGGCCCTAAAAGCATCATGTGCCCCTGGGACTGGAGCATAAATATTAAGGCCTTTTGTATTTCTAGCTGAACCCCAAGACCCATTTTTATTTTGATTGGATACAAGAAAGTCGACACCCCTTCTAATTGATGATTCGATAGCACCTTTTGCAGGTGCTTCTCTACTTGCCTTTTGGACGCCTGTATCAGCCTGTGTATTTTGAGAGATTGTAGTAAATAAAAAAATAGGAAGCAGAGTTTTTACTATATCCTTAAACCTCATTCTAAATCTCATTGATGTATTATGCACAATATGTGGATTATTTTGATACAACTTTTTCTCCTTCTTCAAGTCCTTCAAGTATTACAGTAACTTTACCATTCGATGGGCCTGTTTTGACTTTTTTATTAACTTTTTCTTCATTAACCATTACCCATACTGAATCATCTTCGATGAGGTTATTGGGAACAGTGATGGCTTTATCGTAATTTGCTGCAACGATTGTTAACTTTGCGGCCATTCCAGGAAGTATATTAGGGATATCATTTTGTATTGATGCGGTCAAACTGAACGCACCTGGGACACGGTTAACTTTTTCAACCTTCGCATTAACCTTCAAGCTAGGGTTGGATACTGGAACTATGATGGCGCTTACGCCTTCATTGAGATTGGTTAATTTTGCTTCGGGTACAGCTGCGATTAGTTTAATTGGCCCTGGTTCAATGACTGTCATGAAAACTTCATGTGGAGTAAGCTTACCGCCCGGTATCAGTTTTTTGGCTACTGCTGCACTAGTGATCCATTTTCCACCCTTACTCATGCCATAGAAAATGGTTCCATTTACAGGAGAAGCAACTCCTCCGATTTTTTCTAGATCTTTTTTCATTTGATCAAGTTTTTCAGATGCTTTCTTTTGGTCTATGCGAGCCTTTTGCAGGGTAAATTGCTTTTGTTGAAGTGCCCTCGGTAAATTAAGCATAGCGTCTGCATGCGTGATCTGAGCCATTTCAAACTGAGCTCTATTTGAAGCAAGCTGTTCTGGAAGAGTTATTTTGAGTTCACGTGCTATCCTCATCTTAGATAAGCGAAGTGATTCACTCGCACGTTCGAAGCTATTTTTAGCACGTTTTAAAATAATTTCTTCGGTCTCTTCTGTTAGGTCATCAGCTTCATACATTTTCAAGAGCTGCTCGTATTCTTCTTTCGAGTAATCGTAGCTTTGTTGAGCGAAATGGAGGCTAAGTTCAGTGGCCCTTTTCGCTTCTCCATGGCCAACTTTTTCATAATAATCCCATTGCTCATCGGCTAAGGATTTCCCCCTTTTCGTATTTTCTATTATCATTGGGGTACTTTTTTCAAGAGTGCTTAATTCGGATTCTAAGATTTCGTGTGCTAAAATGGCTCCAGGAGCTGCATTTTCTGCTTGTTGAATGGCTTCTCCTAATTTTTTTGTTTCCAATGTTACTAGTTTATCACCCTTGTTAACTTTTTGGCCGTGTTCCAATGCACTAACAACTGTCATATCCGGCCAAGCTTCGGGGGTTAAGCTAATGTGGTGTTCTTTTGTGGGACTGAAGAACCCATCTAGCTCAACAGTGATTTTAAAAGGAGCAGCAGTCGTTACATGTTCACTTGGCGTTGGAGGTGACTGTTCTTTATTTTTTTCTTTTTCCTCTGAGAATACAAATGCAGGTGTTAATAATAGAGAAAAAGTGAGAAGTTTGATTTTCTTTTGCATGCTTATTTTGTTGTATTTGTTTGAAAGTATTATTGATAAAAGATGATTTTTTATGAGAGCTATTTTAAGATTCTTCGTTAAAAAGAATTTTGATGTATTTCATTTTTTTTTGTTCGTCATAACCGTATTCTAAAAGCTCTTGTGAGCGATCAAGAAATTCAGATGACAACGATATTTGTACACCTGTATCAAGCTTAATTATTTCTTTTAGTTTTTGCTTTGCTTTACCTGCCTCTTTTTTTGATACTTTGAATTGGTCACCAATCCTGTGGCCAGAATCTTCTTCATATTGCGATTTATAGGTTGTAAATTGATCAATTATCTCTGGCTCTTCAAGTGAGCTTTCAAATTCACTAATTTTGAAATCATCATGTTCATTTAGATAATTTAACGCAGTATTCGCTACTTTAATTCTTTTTTTATCGTCAGCATCTCCCTGTATCCCACGTTTTGCGAAGTTAACGCATAACTCACCGAAACGTTTAGTAAGATAGTCGTCATCACGAATGGGTAGAGCGTTAACAAAGTCCTTATTCCAAAAAATTAGTATTTCCAGATTTATCAAATAGATAAACCGTATAACCGTCCTGCTCCTGATAGTTTAAAATAAGGCAACCTTTATCAACTTTGTCAGGGTATATGCCATGTTGAGTGGTTAAAGTAAGATCACCGTCAACTTCGGAAATTTGCAAGAATGGAGTTTTGTTTTCACATTTTATTATACAAAGGGCAGGAACAGAATTTCCTGCAATTATGATTCCATCAATTAGCGAGATACATAGGTCTCCAGATTTTATGTTGGGATGATATGATTTCGAATAAAGGTACTGTGAAATATCCTTAGCCTCCTCAAGTAAATTCGAGCCATTATCAAAAACTTTTTTTGTATAATTATGTAACGAAGCTTCTTGATTGCTTTCGATGTTTAGTCGATATGGCTCAAGTGACTTAAAAGGAACCAAGAATGAAGAAGTCAAAAGATCTGCTTCGCTCTCTTCGAAGCGGCATAAGTCCTTTGAAGTTAAAAGAGGCTCTCCCTTTAACGGGTTGCCAACCTTGGCCAAGGCAATTTTACTAATGGACGCTTCTCTGAAGTTTACTGGTACGGCCATTAATGAATTGTCTTAGAGAATAAAAGTGAATTTAAAGAGTTTCTATTCTTTAACAGTTATTGTGATCTCATCAGAAATTACTGCGGGTTCATGTATTCTATGTAAATGGTCAGCAAATACTAATTTTAGAGTATGTTTTCCAGGTTTCAGCTCTAATAAAGTTTCAGTTTGTCCTGCTCCAAAGTGTTTGATTGTATCCGACATAGGTAAAGGCAACTTCATATCAAATTTTGCACCATCAATTATTAGATGATGGTGTCCAGTATTTGGAAACTTAATACCTGCAGGAGCCACTCCCATTTTTTTAACTCCAAATTTTACGGGAAACTTTTTGTTAACAGTTTTGCCGTCCTTTGGGTAAATGATGTATACTTTAGCACCTTTCGGAGAACTCATTTTTGGTTCAGCCTTTACGGGCGGTTTCTTATCATCTTCAGCAAATGAGAGATACATAGGTGCCAATAGAACTACTATAGTGATCAGTATGTTTTTGATGGTCATAATTGTTAGAATCTTAATACGAATTTAAATAGAAAGTAGCCTTAAATGTCGAGCTTCTTATTTTATTTTCATGAAAAACGAAAAAAGCCGGCGCTGATTAGCGTCGGCTTTTAAAAGGTTTGAATTTAATGTTCCTTGGGTTACTTGGAGGCCAGGTTTTTTGTCCCCTTAAGAAAATCAGTTGATGATATTTTGGTTGGCTCTGCTGTAGCATCGAGATCTCCTAGAGCATATTGGATTCCAGCTAAGTAATGCTTAAGTACCTGAGGGTTCCAGTAAATTTCGTCACGGTGTCCGAGGGAGCAATAAAAAATTCGACCTTCACCATATTCATCTAACCAAGCGATAGGGTACAGACCTTCTTTACCGGTGTTCCCTTTTCCTTTATCAACTATTTCGCCGGATAAACTAAGTAACATACGTCGCTCGTCGGCGGAGGCTGTGTCCTTTCTGAATTGATAAATTTCGTCGGCCACCTCAAAATCTTTACCTGCAAATGCCGCATTTAAGGGGTGTTTAGGCTCAAGGTTTTTCACTCTGATTTTTGTATGCCATGGATGGCCCGCAAATGCCCCACCCATCATGTCATTAAAATCTTTCCAGTTTTTGTAAGTGTCAGTTGCTGAGTGCATCCCTACCAAGCCTTTGCCGGATTTGACAAAATCAACTAAGCTTTTCTTTAACTTATCTTCACGGCCAGCTTCTTTGGATTTAAAAACTTCACCAGTCGTATTTAAAAAGATGACAGCATCAAATTCTTTTAATTTTTCTGGTTCAAAGAATGAGTCATCTTCTGTTGCGGTGACTTCAAAAGCTTTAGTGGATTTACCCATCTGCTTCATTGCTTCTACACCAGTTGGAATTGATCCGTGCCTGAAGCCTGCGGTCTTTGAGAAGACTAGAACCTTTCTTGCCTTGCTAGGTTTTACTGGGGCCTCTTTTGGAAGGTTTGCAGCAATTTTTTCTGCATTGATTTGCTTTTTATCTTTTTGGGCGTTTGAAGCACCGACTGCTATCGCTAAGATGCAAACAGGGACAATGGTTGTGAAAGTTTTTTTATTCATGGTTAGTTTTAACCTAACATTTAACTAGTTGATTATCAATCATTAATCGTACTACCGGAATACAATTTTTTATTCTCTAGCTTGCAAGTATTGAATGGTGATCCATTGACTGGATTAATTGTTTATGCCCTCTTGAGTTTAATTTATATTTTTCCTTCAATGACTGGAGATTTGGATCACTGTTCTCAAGGGTTTTGAATATAAATGTACCAATATCAATAAAAAATTCTTTTTTGGAGCTTTCTATTGCTTCAATTTCGGCGCTTTGAGAGGCGACTTTCTTTGACGTTTTAGAAACTTCATTCATGGTTTCCGAAATTTCTAGTTTTGTAGCTTCAAGAATTTTGTTGAGTCTCTCATTCAATTTTTTAATGAGTCTATTCTTTTCTTCAAGTTCCAGTCTAAGCTTTACGAGTTTTTGCCGCTCTTTTGTGTAAAGTGATTTAAAGGTTTCGACCGTTTCATTCTCTAGGCTATTATCTGGTCCAATAAATCGTTTTCTAATTTTTTTGCATTCTTCCTCAGTTTCCTGAATTTGTTTTTTTAATTCACTTAGCTCTAAAGAAAGATCACCTTTTTCTTTATAGGCTAAATTTATATTTTGAGTAGAGACGAATTCAATCTTTTCTACTTTTAGTTTGAGTTCATTATTGCTCTCTATGAAAACTACTTGAGCAATCTTAATATTCTCCTGTTTTTTGGTGAGGCTTTTTAATTCTAGGTAGACCTCTTTTAGCTCAGAAATTTCGTTTATTTCCTCCCATACTAATGATCCTAAATGAACTTTAGTATCTGTTATTTTTTGGGATAATTTTGATGCTCTCTTTGAGTGCTCTTGTCGATTGCAGATACCGATTTCTTTAATTATTCGCCTTACAATAAAACCAAAAGTTGTCATCGGCTGAATTGCCTTAATACCTTAAAGTGAAATATTGAAGATTATGCATTTTTACTTTTTTGTAAATTTGCAATTACTTGGAAGTCTTCAAGGGTCGTGGTGTCACCACTAACTTCTCCTCCCGCACATATTTCTTTTAATAGCCTGCGCATTATTTTTCCACTTCGAGTTTTTGGAAGCGATTCAGTAAATCTAATATCATCAGGCTTAGCGATTGGTCCAATTTCTTTTCCTACGTGATTACGTAATTCAGTTGCTAAATTTGCCCCGTGCTTAATTCCATGTTTCAGTGTTACGAATGCTACTACCCCTTGCCCTTTGATTTCATCGGGTCGACCAACTACCGCTGCCTCAGCGACAGATTTATGAGATACAAGAGCGCTTTCAACTTCTGCTGTTCCTAGCCTATGCCCCGAAACATTTAGTACGTCATCAAGTCTGCCAACTATCCAAAAGTTACCGTCTTTGTCACGCCTTGCTCCATCGCCTGCTGTGTAAATACCATCATAGTCATCCCAGTACGTCTTTTTGTATCTCCTTTTGTCCTTATAAATAGTTCTCAACATGGACGGCCAAGGCTTTCTTATGACGAGTCGCCCACCTTCATTAGCTTTACATTCTTTACCTGTTTCATCTAGGATTGCCGCATCAATACCAAAGAAGGGTAGAGTAGCAGTGCCTGGTTTTGTAGGAACTGCACCAGGTAGGGGTGTTATCATTATTGCACCGGTTTCAGTTTGCCACCAAGTGTCTACAATTGGACATTTCTTCTTACCAATTTTTTCATGGTACCACATCCAAGCCTCAGGGTTAATAGGTTCTCCAACAGTTCCAAGAAGTCTTAAGGAGCTAAGATCACGACTCTCAGGTAGGTGATCTCCAGCCTTTATGAAAGCTCTAATTGCTGTAGGAGCTGTATAAAATATTGTTACACCATGTCTTTCGACAATATCCCAGAACCTTCCGAAGTCTGGAAAGTTTGGAGCTCCTTCATACATCAAGCACGTAGCTCCATTAAGTAAAGGGCCGTAAACTATGTAACTATGACCTGTAACCCACCCTACATCGGCAGTGCACCAATAAATATCGTCATCTCTTATATCAAATATGTATTTGGTTGTACTGTATGTACCCGTCAAATAACCGCCTGTAGTATGTAAAATCCCTTTGGGCTTTCCAGTCGACCCGCTAGTATAGAGAATATATAATGGGTGTTCGCTATCGAGTTTTTCGGGTGGGCAATCTGAGGAAGCTGATTCCATTTCTTTATGCCACCAGACATCACGGCCTCTTTTCATTTTGATGTCATTTTTACAGCGCTCAAGTACTATGACTTTTTTTACTGATTTAGATTTCTTTATTGCTTCATCTACGTTGTCTTTTAAAGAAACGATTTTTCCACGGCGCCATCCTCCATCTGCAGTAATTATAGCACTGGCCCCAGAATCTTGAACTCTGTCCAAGATGCTTGCTGCAGAAAAACCACCAAAGACAACGGAATGGACTGCTCCTATTCTTGCGCAAGCCAACATCGCTATGGCAGCCTCAGGAACCATGGGCATATAAATAATAACTCGATCTCTTTTCTTAATGCCTTGAGCTTTGAGAACATTTGAAAATTTACAGACTTCTTTGTGCAGTTGAGCGTAGGTGAGAGTTCTGATTTCACCAGGTTCACCTTCCCATATAATGGCGGCTTTGTTTTTTCTAGGACCTTCCAGATGTCGATCTATGCAATTCTCTGATGCATTTATTTTACCTCCAACAAACCACTTTGCGAAGGGGGGATCCCATTGTAAAACTTTGTCCCATTTTTTTTGCCATTTTAATTCCTTCGCTTCTTTGGCCCAGAACTTAGAAGGATATTTTATTGAATCTTTATATAGTTTTTTATACTGAGAAAGGCTCTTTACTCTTGCTGATTTTGAGAATTCTTTGGGTGGCGCAAAAAGCCTATCTTCTGATAGGTGGGATTCAATCTTCTTAGTCATTTTATGTTATAACACTATAATTTGATTAGAATAGTAAGCTTGTAGGTTGATATCAATCCTTTGCTTGATTGAATATTTTGTAAAGATCCTTTCTGCCAATGAATCGCCATGATCCTGGCTCGAGTGCAATGTCCGTGAGTCCACCAATTCTGACCCGGACAAGACGACTCACCCGATAATTAAGGGCATTCATCATGTGTCTAATTTGACGATTTAGCCCCTGGTTGAGGGTGATTGCTATGCTTCTCTTAGACACCTTTTCCACGTTGATTGCTTTTGCTAGGCCTGAGGGTGTTTCCATTCCTTCAAGTAATCGATCTTTGTCATCCATGTTGAATGGTTTTGTCAAACTTACTAAGTATTCTTTATCAACTTTTGAATTGGGATGAGAGAGTTTTTGAGAAAGATCGCCTGAGTTTGTTAGAATGATGAGCCCCTCACTCTTAAAGTCAAGGCGGCCAGCATAGTGAATGTTTCTTTGCTGCTTTAAATGCTTGGGTAATAATTCAAAGACAGTTGGTCTGTTTTCTGGATCATTTCTTGAGCAAATATATTCAGGAGGCTTGTATAGAAGAATATTGATAGTTTCTTTATGAGGAGTGAGTCTTTTCCCATCAACAATAACCTCATCATCTTCTTTAATCTTTGTTGATAAAGAGATACAGACATCACCATTAACAGTAACTCTTCCCCCAATTATAATCTCCTCACAGGACCGTCTCGAGCCTAGACCGCAGTCTGCAAGAAATCGGTTTATCCGTATTGGGTTGCCTGAGGAGGACAAATATCGAAAAATAAAATATGAATTACTCCAAAGGCTTGGTCTTTGGAAGACCTATAGGGCTGTTGGAATCTTTCCACTGACCACTAGCCTTGAGAAGTTTAACTCTTTCAAAGCGTTTTAGAACATTTCGCTTGGCACCTATGCTTGATGAACTTTTAAGACTGCGGTGTTGAGACATTATTGTTATATATTAAGGTTAGCGCTTCTTTTTGAGTAGGGCGGTGAATTTATTTGTTTTAGCCAACGCCGCAAGGCATTTTCTTTAGAAAATGCACAAAGAATCGTAATTTTCGCCAATAATTGCTCTAAATCATGCCTAGTTTCATCTTTCCTTCCTCTGAAATCATGTCCTGAGTCCACGGCGGATCCCATACAAGTTCAACGTTAGCAGCCTCTATTTCAGAAATTTGTCGTATCTTATTCTCAGCGTCTGCGGCAATTGTCGGTCCCATACCACATCCGGGAGCAGTTAAAGTCATTTTGACGCTTGCTTGTTTCTTACCTTCCTCTTCTACCACTTGGCAATCATAGACGAGGCCAAGGTCCACAATGTTTACTGGTATTTCTGGGTCAAAAACAGTTCTTAGTTGTTCCCAAACTGCAGCTTCATAATCTTCTCCTTTAACATCTACTCCTGAGTTTACCTTCTCAGTGGCTGGCTGATCGGTTTTTTCTTCTTTGATTCCAAGGGCATCTGAGTCTTTATCTGATATTCTGGCTAAACCTTGGTCAGTCGCCACGGTGTATGTACCACCAAGTGATTGAGTAATGATAACTTTAGTACCTGCAGGTAATTTAAAGGTGTCTCCACTCGGAATTTGAATGGCTTCAACTTCCCTTGATAGTTCAAGTTCGCCACCGCTTTGATTCGTTTCGTTCATATTTATATCTATTAATTTATGTTAGTGGAATTACTTTAATCTTACCAGATGAGGCACCATCTTGCACGAAGCTTTTAGTTAAAGTTGATTGGTCTTTAACACCTTGGCTTTGATTCTTATCATCTCCTGCATTGAGCGCTGATTTCAATGCTCCTTCTACCATTTGTCCACAGTGAAGCTTCATTGGTGGAAGTTTTCCTATTTCGTCAGTCATTTCCGATGCAGAGAGCGCTTTGGCTTCTTCGATCGTTTTTCCTTTTAACATTTCAGTAGCCATGCTTGCAACCGCTATTGCTGTCTGGCATCCGAAACTTTGAAACGAAGCTTTATTGATAACTTTTTTCCCATTGGCTTCATCAAACTTTAAAAACATTCTTACCATGTCCCCGCAATCAGCATTACCCACAGTGCCAACAGCATCAGCATTTTCCATTTCTCCCATATTCTTTGGGTTGGAAATTGATTCTTGAAGTTTTTTTTCAAAGCTTTCTTCTTCGGGGTCCATGACTATAACTAAATACGCTCCCAGAAATATGCAAGTTAAGGGACAACTCAAAATTAATTCTTATTGAAACCGAGAATCATATTTAAATAGGAATCTAGGAAATTTTCCTCAAAATAATTCGAATTCCATTGGTGCTTACTTAGAATAGAATAGTTTTCTGAATGAATGAGATAAGTATAAGCATCTTCTTTAGATCCATCATTTAGGTTAACGCTGAGCACTTCTCTTTGATAAAAAGAGTCCTCAAATTGATCAAGTATTTCCCAATCAGCTTCTTCTAAGCCCGAGTAAAGAATGCCTTCAGTGCGTGAGGCCTTAGTATTTATGCGTAAACCAGGAAAATTTTTCCCTTTAATCATGTATGCTGAATATCCTTTAATAATTGCACCCTTTGAAGAAACCTCCCTACCAATAAGGTGAAACATTACCTCATGAAATGTAAGGGTTCCGTAGGCAAATAACTGGTCATTATGGAGCATTTTAAAAATGTTGAATGTTTAACTTAATAAGATTACAGAATAGTGAACGATGGCAAAAATAGTTGCTAGTCTCTGTTTAGTTTTTTTTCTTTTCTTTAATGACTTAAAGGCTGATGAGTTGGTTTCCAAAGAGATGCCATCTGACGCTCTTGTTTTTTTTGAAACCAAAGGTATCTCTGAGTTTCTTATAAAAGTAAGAGACTCTACTTTTTTTCAGTCTCTTTTAGAGAGCGGAGATTTTGATGAACTTAAATCTAGTGATTTCATTAAAGATGTTTCTTCGACATTTGATTTTCTTGAGCTTTTTCTGAGAAAAGATATATGGGTCCTCAATGAAAGATTATTGAGTGGAAGAATGGGTGTAGCGGCTTACGAAGCTGAAGACCCTGAAGATCCAAATGTTGTTATTCTAATAAAACCGAAAGAGGCAAGCGCTTGGCTGAAAAACCGTATTCGTTTTGCCCCTCTTATACGGCTTGGAATAAAAAGGATTGGGAGGACAGATTTTGAGAAGGGTGTATATGCATATCGGACAAGGGGTGATAAGAATGAGGCTACATATTTTGCTCTTAATGATGAATGGATTATAGTTACCTCGAGCAGGAGGTTATTGAAGGATACTGTTTCTCTTCAGGGGACTAAAGTTGATGGAGCTAAAAAAGTAGATCCTATTTCAAGGGATATAAAATATTCTTCAATGATTGGTAAAATGGGAACTGATCATCAAGCGACAGTATTTCTTAATACACGGAAAATTTCAAAGATTGATGGTCGATTTGGCATTCCTGAAAAAATTGAAGATCCCATGTTGTCTTTGTTTCTTGGGGGTGTCGTTAACCAATTGGAAGACAGTTCGTACGCAGGGCTAGTTATAGATTTTGATGGAGAAAAACTTAATTTTTCTGTTGATATGGAAAAAGAAAGAGAGGCTGAGCCGTCTGTCTCTACTAAGGGTATAGAGATTCTTTTACCGCCTAAAATCCCTGGTTACCTTGGAGGCATTTCAGTGTACCAGCCTTTTTCTAAGTGGCAAAGAGAGCGTAATGATTTATTTCAATCTAAGATAATCCCAGGATCTGAATTGCTAAAAGGTAAACTGAGTAATTTACTTTTTGGTGCTTCTAAGGACTTAGAAGCAGGATACATCGGTGATGGCCTTGTTTTTCTTTCAGCATTAGCAGATGATGCAGGCAAAGATGAAAATGGGATTAGTCTTCCTGGATTTTGTTTTTTAGTTGATCTCAATAAACTTGAAGGTGCTGAATCAAGTATGCATGTCTTTTTTGAAGAGATGCTATCAGAGCTGAATGTGTCAAAATCTGATGTTGAAATTGAATGGACAAAGCAAGTTGAAACCCATGAAGAAATTCGATTATTAGTTGCCAGGTCTAAAAAAAGTCCTGAGAGAAATTATCCGACTCCAAATTGTTTTCAGATTGGCTCACGATATTGTTTTAGCTCCTCTCTTGATTTGAGCTTTTCGCTCATAAAGAAGATCCAAGAAACCGAAACCCTCCTCGTGTCTAATAAGGGATTAAATTTTAATTTAGATTTCGACCAACTTACAAAATTTTTCTCTCTTAACAAAAAAGAGTATTTATCAGAACTCTCTCGAGCTAGAGGAGATGAGCAATCAGGACAAAGAGACTTTAATAATATAAATAGTTTTTTAAGTACTCTTCAATCCTTGTCAGGAACATATGAATCTAATCAAGGTCGCTTGGGTTTTGATTTAGAGGCTATATTTAATAAAACTAGTATTGATGAATAATTTCTGGGTCTGTACGAAGAAATTATTTTTTAATATTCCTAGAGAAGCTTTTAGAGCTTTTGGGTGCACTTTTTACATCGGAACTCTTGCTACTACTACGACTAGATGGAATGTTCCTGGAGAAACTTTTGGAGCTTTTGTTGATAGTTTTAGGTGTTGAATTTTTAATGGTTCTCTGGGTGGAGCTTGCAGGTGCAGGTCTTCTTTTAGCGAAACTATTGCTACGTTCCTGTCTTTGTAATTCTTGAGCTGCTATTCTCCTTCTCTGATCCTCGATCTGTTTTAGGGCGGTTTGAGCTTGCCTAATTCTATCGACTTGTGCCTTTCTTTGAGCGCTTTCTTGTCTTTGTCTTTCCTGGACAGTAGATCTCCTTCTCTGATCTTCGATCTGTTTTTGGGCGGCTTGCGTTTGCTTAATTCTATCGACTTGTGCTTTTCTTTGAGCAAGTTCTTGCCTTTGCCTTTCCTGAATGGTGACTCTCGATTTTTGAGCTTCGATTTGTTTTTGAGCTTCTTGTGATTGTCTTAATTTTTCATCCTGGGCTTGTTTGCGAGCAAGCTCTTGCCTTTCTCTTTCCTTA
>JAOFDG010000033.1 GCA_028033615.1 Verrucomicrobiales bacterium
CTTTATTTTTTCAGAATTATTTGATCATTAATAGGTTATAATTATTGGTCTGTTAGTGTTACAATTCAGGCACACGAATTAGCATTAAATCGTTTGAGAATTTGCATGATTTTTGCGTATAGAGGACAACCTCTAATGTTAAAATTCCAAGGAACTATTATCAAAAAAAGTGCCAACAAGTGTCTTGTTACTCTTAAAGCATTTATTTGGTTTGGTTGTGTGGACAGGTGTCAAAAAGTAAATCCCTCTAAATTAAGGTGTTATAAAAAAATTATTCTTCTTTTGTCTTTCTTGGGACTATTAAATGGATGCAATAACCAAGATCCTAGTACAGAAAATCACATTAACGAAGAAAAGGTCAGCCCGAAAGCGGTAGTCAAAGAATCGAGAGCCGATGCCATTAGATCTCACATGGCCATGCGCCAATATTATTCACAACTCATTAAAAATGATGAGGTAAGTAATCCATATTACGGGAATACATTGGTTAAGAGGTATGAAAAAGCCTTAAACCTGGCCTCAAAGGACAACAACAAAGCTGCGATGGCTGGTTTGATGGCGAGATTAGGGCTCGCGTTGGTTGACTACGGTAGCATCGAGGATGGAATAGATAAACTTAATCAATCCTATAAGCTCTATGATTCTCTTCCCTTGCCCAAGAACACACTAGGAGAACTAGCCTATGCTATTGGAGTAGCTCATATGAGGCTCGGTGAGACTGAAAATTGCTGTGCTAACCATGTTGCTGAGAGTTGTATTATTCCTTTTGCTGAGAGTGCTATTCATTCAAATAGAAGAGGCTCAGAGGAAGCTATACGCTTTTTTGCGCAAGCCATTAACACCAAAGGGGTTCTCCAAAAAACTAAGTATAGGAGCATGTGGCTTATAAATTTGGCATATATGACTCTAGGAGATTATCCGGACAAGGTTCCAGTTGAATATCGTATCCCCCAAAAGGCATTCGAAACTAAGATTCAATTCAAAAAATTTAAGAATGTGGCACCTGATATTGGGTTAGCGACTGATAGCTTAGCCGGAGGAGTCATCATTGAGGATATTGACGGTGATAATGATATGGATGTCATTGTTTCTTCTTGGGAGAAGTCAGAGTCTCTACGCTTTTATGAAAATCAAGGAGCCGAAGGGTTCATTGAAAAAACTAAAATAACCAGTCTTAATGAGATTCCTGGTGGTCTAAATCTGACCCCTGCAGACTATGATAATGATGGGGATATGGATATCTATGTTTCGAGAGGAGCTTGGCTCTGGGAACAGGGTAAGATTCCAGACTCTCTACTTCAGAGACAAGATGACGGAACTTATCTTGATGTGACTTATATGGCTGGAATGGGAAGAGAAAACTATCCCTCTCAGGCAGCAGCGTGGGCGGATTATGATAATGATGGAGACCTTGATTTATTCGTAGGCAATGAACACAGTTTATCGAATGGATCCATTGCCGAGAGAAACGGTCAGGTCGCTGGGATAGTTGCTCCCTCTCAGTTGTTTCAGAATCAGGGTGACGGCACTTTCATTGACGTGGCTGAGTTGGCAGGTGTGAAAAATTATCGATTCTGCAAGGGCTGTTCTTGGGGGGATTTGAATGACGACCGGTGGCCTGATTTGGTTGTTTCTAATTTGTCGGGTGAGAATCGGTTATATATCAATAATGGTGATGGAACTTTTAAAGATATGGCTCAAGAGGCTGGAATCACAGAACCATTTAATAGTTTTCCAGTCTGGGTTTGGGATTTCAATAATGATGGAGTGCAGGATATATTTATTGCTGGGTATACAGGATCGACTTCTTCCTACATGCGTTATGCTTTGGGCGAAAGAATTGAAAATGCCCCTCAAACATTTGGTCATTATATTGGTCAAGGAGATTTGAAGTTTAAGAACCTTGCTAAAGCCCAAGGGTTGGATGGCCCTGTATTATCAATGGGAGCAAATTTCGGAGATTTAAATAACGACGGGTTCCTAGATTTCTATCTTGGAACAGGTCAGCCCGACATTGCTGAACTCGTGCCGAATCAAATGTTCTTTAATGAAAGAGGTTCAGCGGTGCATGATGTAACGATGGCTATTGGCATGGGGCATTTACAGAAGGGGCATGCGATTTCATTTGCAGACATTGATAACGATGGGGATCAGGATGTTTTTCAGCAGATGGGAGGAGCCAAGAGAGTCGATAAGTACAGGGATTCATTGTACGCAAATCCTGGTCATAATAATCATTGGATAAAAATAAGACTCGAAGGAGTTATTTCGAACCGTTCAGCGATAGGAGCGAAAATAAAACTGACCGTCGGAGGAGGAGAGAGGTCAATTTACCGGTCTATTAATACTGGTGGAAGTTTTGGAGCGAACCCTCTTCAAGAGCATGTAGGGATAGGAGCCTATAAGGAGATTGATAAGATCGAAATATTTTGGCCGACTTCTAATACAAGCCAGGTCTTCAATAATATCTCAGTTGATCAGTCTATTGTAATAAGAGAAGGAGACGAATCTTTCAAAAAAGTAGATCATATTAGCTTTTTGATTGATGGTTATTCCTCTCAATAAGTTAGGATTATCTTTACTTTTTCCCTCGCAAGTGGAGGGATTAGGTTATCCTGTTATCGTTAGATAAACGTAGAGCATGAGGCACGGCTGACTGGAGGCGCGAGCTCGATGCAGGACTAGGGTTGTAGTTGGGATTGATCATGCGGACTTGGGGCGGGTCAGCCGTTGCTCTCCATGCGCTTGTTCGACTTGATTGCTGTCGGGAGTGCTGGGAGATGACTGTGAGGACTTCTTCATTTCCAATGATTTTTCAGTATCGTTTGAATCTTGGATTATTCGTGCTTTCCGACCAATGACCTCAAGAATAATGCTTGATGTTTTATGGCGGTCACAGCACGCACGGAGCTTTCGATGATGGTCTTCGTCCCTAATCTGTCGCCGAATTCAGACCGTCCAACTTTAAACCGCATCTCCTTGTATTTCAGCCACGAGTTATGCATGGCCTCAATGTCCTTGTAGGTATCCGGTGTGCGGGATGCTTTCAACTCTTTGAGAAGCCGAGTGATCATCGCATCCCAAAGCTCGTATTCTTGACGATAACAACTAGCGATACCCATGGTTGACCCATTCTCCGACACGTATTTCCGCCTGATCTCTTCAATAAGATGTGATCCGGGGATTTTGACTCTGGCCGATGCGCCCGATATAGGGTCGTGCAGTTGCGAGCCCTTCGTGTTGCTGTAGGTGAGATTGAGCTTCCTTCCTTCTTCCCAAGTCTTGATGTTGTCGTAAGTGAAACCCTTGTAGTAAAAAAAGTATTCCTTTCCATTGGCTGAGATCAACCGACCCGGATCGTGAAAATTCTGAAAGACCACTGTCTTTGAATAAATAATGTCTGAAGTCTTTTCGGTCGTGGGATTAGCGTAGGATAAATCGCCAAGCACGAGAAGGGCACATGCTGCAGCGAGAAGTTTATTTTCCGCTTTGTTGAGTAATGATATTGATTTGCTCATAGCATATAGAACCTGGTGTCGAAGTGTGAAATATTGATTAAGGCAGGGTGAAGTGTCGGTGAAATTTTATGTCGGACAGAAGAGATTACGGTTCAAGCTTCGGGTTGCTCAAAGATGATACTTTTTTCAACTCCATCAATAGCGTGTTCGGTGGTTTCACCGGTTGGCCAAATTATATTAAATTTAATCAGTTCCTTTGAGTTGGCGCTAAAAATTAATTTATTTGTGGATTGAGATAGGTACCCTGAACCTGCCTTAATTTCTTTTGTAATTTTAGAGTTATCACCAAAAATTGCCGTAACTTTTGCTCCGATTCCCTGTGCGTTTTGAATGCTGCCTTTTAGGGTTACTGTATAATTTTTCTTTTGACCTTTGTTGACTGATGAGAATCCTCTCAGCGGTCCATCGTTAGTTGAAATTACTAGGTCCGGAAATGAGTCTCCATTGAAGTCAGACAAGCATACTGACTTAGCATCGTCAGGAACGATGATGCCGCTCTCATGGGGCCAGGTTGGGTCAAAGCTACCGTCTCCATTTCCTTTAAGAATGACACTCATTCCTCCTGACATTCTACCAGTCTCTGGCTGTGGCCAGTGAAAATTTTGAGCGATGAAAAGATCGGTAATATTATCGCCATCGAGATCCTCAGCAACTATGCCAAAACCAGGGGCTAATTGTGCAATTTTTGGAAGTTCCTTAAATTTAAATTTTCCTTCGCCGTTATTCATAAAAACTCCTGAATTAAGTTCGACTATTGAAAACTTTTGAGTCTGATCCATTTCCTTAGGGCTATAGATTTCATTAAGTTCGGCCAATGCGAATGAATGGAATGTGTTGAACCGGTCTGCTAGTTGTGGAATGGCTCTTGTAGAACAGCTCTTTCCTCTTACGGGAAATAACTGGCCATTCTCGTATTCGGCTTCGACTAGTCTCATCTCGTCTGTGCCGAATTTGCCGTAGTACAAAAGAACGGGGTGATCTTCAGAGGTGTGATATTTTGTATTCAGTCCAAAGTTTGTTGCTATGAGATCCATGTCTCCGTCCTGATCAAGGTCGGCAGAGGCTATGCCGTTCCACCAGCCAGTGATCTCTAATAAGTTGGCCTCTTTTGTTTTGTTAACAAATTTCCCTTTTTCATTCTCAAGATAAGTCAAAGGTCCCCATTCTATTGATATGATGAGGTCTTGCCATCCATCGTTATTAAGATCAGTGAAAGTTGAACCCGTCACCATCCCTAGTTCAGATACCGAAATAGGGAGTGCACTTTCAGATTCAATAAAGCTACCCCCATCATTTATTAATAATCTACTTTTAGTTGAAGTAGGGTACTTTCCTGGGACCACTCTTGAACCTATGAAGAGATCGAGGTCACCGTCCCTGTCTACATCTGCGCAGCTCACGGGGCCACCCGAATCAGTATCTGAAGAAATTTTTATTTTCTGATTTAATGAAAAATTTCCATTTCCATCATTTATGTATAACCGGTCCTGAAGGGCTGGACCTGAGGACTCGACTCCACCACTGACGCAGAAAAGATCCAGATCATTATCCTGATCAAAATCCATTAAAAGAACTCCCATGTCCTCATGCTGTTCAGACCCTTTGACCGGGGTGGGGGAAGCAAAGTTACCATTGCCCTTATTAATAATTATCTGGGTAGGGGATCCAGCACCTCCACCCAAGATCAGATCATCATCATTGTCTCCGTCAAGATCACCAACAGCCATGCCGGGACCTAGTTGTGATAGCTTATTTGGTAGAAGGGGCTGTTTCTCAAAATCATCAAAAGTGACTTCCTTATGTCTTGTGGCTGAGAGGCTAGGGTTGAGTGAAAAACTGGCTTTAGAAGAAGGCGTAGTGCTCTTTACCTCGGAGTCTTTTATTTTCTCTGTAATCTCATAAAGATTTCCACCGACTAAATTTTCAAATTCTTGGCTTTGCCCGCTAGGCCACTTTACAGTGAGTTTTGTAATCTTTGTGTCATTAGTGACTCCGAAGTGAGCCATGGATTCATCTGCACTTAAATAGCCTCTAGCAATGTTTAGTGTTCTCGTCAGTGTTTCTTTGTCAGTTTCGATGGTGATCTTAGAGCCGACACCGTCTCTATTGTTGGTTATTCCATTGAGTTTAACCAATGTGCCCGGATTCTTAGTATTGTTTTTGTAAAGTATGGGAGCTTCATCACGGTGCATCACAAAAACGTCGATGTCACCGTCACGGTCGAAGTCACAATTGACTGCAGCCAAGCTAAAACCGAAATGATCTAGGCCCCAATCTTTACCAGACTCTGCAAACTTGAAGTTACCTTTGTTTTGAAAGACCAGATTATTCTCTTTTCTTAGATCCTGGGTTTCTGTTGGGTTTATAGTTTCACCGTCTTCAACTTCTCTAATGTTTTGCTCCATTCCATTAGTGTAAAAGACGTCTGAAAGTCCATCGTTGTTTAAGTCATCAATTTTTACTGACCAAGTCCAATCTGAATTGGCCATACCGACTAGATAGGCGGACTCTAATACTCTCCGTGTTCCTGTACCATAATAAATAGCATTGCGCATATTTTGCGGAGGTCTGGCTTTTAGCATGAATTCAGTCGCAGAAGCTTCCATATTGCCCATACTTATTTTTCGTTTGTAGTGTGTCGTGCCTGACATGTCTGCAATTACAAAATCTGTTCGTCCGTCATTATTGAGATCGCCGGCATCAGCTCCCATACTAAACATGGTTGTATAAGGAACAGCCTCTTCAATTGCATCACGGAAAGTGCCGTCACCGTTATTATGATAAAGATAATCTCGGTCTCCCCAATCATTTCCAATATAAATGTCTGGAAGCCCATCATCGTTATAATCCCACCAAGTAGCCGAGAGACCTCTCCCTGTATCAGTTATGATGCCTGCCTTTTTTGTTACGTCGGTGAAGGTCCCGTCACCATTATTCTGATAGAGATAATCAGGGCGACCTGTTTTATCCCATTTTAACATTGGACCTTTGGGCCCTTTTTTAACGAGCAGCTTGAAGGCCATGTTGTATGGAGGAATAAGGAATGGTCTTCCGTTTTCATCCTTACCTATCATTTTTTTCGGATCAGGCGGAGTTAAGCTAGGTGGAAGCCTGTATTCGTTTGTTACTAGGTAAAGATCTAAGTCACCGTCCATATCATAGTCACAGAATGAGGGCATGAGGCTTGCGTCACTAGTTGCAATACCAGCGCTCTTGGCTTTTTCAGTGAAGGTGATTTTGCCCTTTGAGTCTGGCCCTTCATTGATGTAAAGGCTGTTGTCTTGGCTATAGTTGGCTATATAGATATCAAGGTCTCCATCGTTATCGATATCAATGAGGCTTGCGCCTCTTCCCCATGCGTTATCGTTCTCTAATCCGCTCCCTTGAGTAATGTCTTCAAATTTCAGTGGAGAGACTTGCCTATAAAGACGGTTTCCTCCGGGTGAGCTTGCTAAGAATAAGTCGGGGAGGCCGTCTCTATCAATGTCTCCGACAGCAACGCCGCTAGCCTCGAATCCTGTGTTGTAAAAAAAAGCGTAAGGATGATTGGGAATTTGCTCGATTTTAGATTTAATACCAGATTCTTCTGGTGATAAGGGTACGAATAGAGTTTTCGCTGATTCTTTAGAATTGTTATTCGAACTGAGTTTCTGAGTCTTAATTTCAGCTGTTACATTGGCCGATTTTTGAGTGGGCTCCTCTTTTTTAGAGCACGAATTAGCAAGACAAAGAGCTAGGATTGATAGGGTGCTAGCTATGATTGATCTAAGAAATTTATATCCTAGGGTCTTGAACATGAATTATTATGGCTGCTTAATATTGAGAGTTACTTGTTCTGGTTTTGGAATTTCATGAGTTGATTTTCCATTGTCTGGCCAGATCACCGATATGCTTTTTAGAGAAATTTCTTTTGAGTAAGTAATGTCAATGGAAGAAGGGTTTTGAGATAAGTAACTGGATCCAGAGTGTAGCTCTTTAATCCTTGTAGAACCGTCACTAAAGTGGGCTGTTATTTTTGATCCAATTCCATTCGGATTTCCCTTTTTGCCAATCAAGTTTACAAGAATACTTCGTTTTGTTTTTGGGCTGTTATTTTTAAAGACCTTAAGGTTGCCATTATTGACACCGACAACAAGATCAGGCCATCCGTCACCATCAAGGTCTTTACGAGTGAGACTCTTGGTGTCCTCAAAAACGACGAGGCCACTTTTCTCAGGCGAGATGGGTTCAAAGTTACCTTTTCCATCACCCATCAAAAGTTGACTCAATCCACCAGCCATGTGCCCGGTCTCGGGTTCTGGACCGAAGAAGTTTTGAACCATGTAAATGTCTAGGTTTCTGTCTCCATTGTAATCAAATAATTCGATTCCAAATGCAGGTGCTATTTGAGCTATGCGGGGTAGGGGAAGGAACTCAAATTTCCCTTTACCGTCGTTCATGAGGATTCCAGATCTTAATTCAGTGGCCTTATAGATCTTTGAGCCATCAAGTTTTTTAGGTGTGTAAATTTCCTGTAGTGATGCTCTAGCAAAGCTGTCAAAGGTATTAAATTTATCCAAAAGGAATGGCATTGCGTGGGATGAACAACTTCGTCCTCTGACTGGAAGAAGAACATCGTTCTCGTACTTTGCTTCGACGATAGTTGATTGTCCGGTCCCATCAAAGTCTCCATAAAATAGACGTATCGGTTTTTTATCTTTGGGGTGATATTTTGTATTTGATCCAAAGTTACTGACTGCATAATCGATATCACCATCGTTATCGATATCACCGGCACTGATTCCGTTCCACCACCCCCAAAGTTTACCGACTCCTGAAGTTGTTGTATTATCGTCAAGTTTTGAGCCGTCAACGTTCATGAATACTCCTATAGGAGCCCATTGATAAGTGACGATAAGATCGGGCCTCTGGTCATTATTGGTGTCAGTCCATATTGCGGAGGTGACCATACCTTTTTGACTCAGTGTAGGTGCAACATTTTCAGTGACGTCTGTAAATTTGCCGTCATTATTTTCCAATAAATAACTCCTCGGTGAGGTTGGGTATTCTCCAGGAACGACTCTGCCTCCGACGAAAAGATCAAGGTCTCCATCACTATCAAAGTCAGCACATGTTATCGTGCCTCCACTGTCAAACATCTTAGGCAGCACACCGTCTTTGGCTCTGCTGAAAACGCCCTTACCATTATTGATATAGAGTCTATCCTGAAGTAAAGGATCTCCTTTTTTACATTCCACACCACCGCTCACTACGTAAAGGTCAAGGTCTCCATCCGAGTCACTGTCAAAGAATAGTGACCCCATATCCTCTGCACCCGAATCAGCACCTATCGCTCCACCTGTTAGGCTAGCGAACTTTCCATTACCATCATTCCTAATTAATTTACCAGGATTTCCTTTCGCTCCTGAGAAATAAAAATCATCATCGCCATCGTTATCAATATCGCCCCATGCCATTCCTGGACCTAGTTGCGAGTTCTTCTGCGGTAGTAGGGGTTGTACAGCATAATCATCATACAGAGTTTCCTTATGCTTTATTCCGGCCAAAGAAGATTTTAAGGGGGTGAACAGTTTTTGGTTTTCAATCTTAGTCTCACTTGATGGTGGTTTTGTTGGTTCTGTGATGGTATAGATATGGTCCGCTGGAAGGTCATTGAATGATTGGACGTGACCACTTGGCCATTGCACAGAAAGCTCGGTCAGTTGCTCTTCAGAATCTATTCCAAAATGTGCGATGGCTTCACCGCTGGCCATATATCCTCGGGTAAGTGTAATGAAACGTGACTGCTTTTGTTTTTTTGTAGAGACTTTGACTGTGGATCCGATTCCTTGAGTGTTACTCAAAGTTCCAACGAGTTTAACGAGAACCTTATGATCATTGTTCGAATTGTTTTTATAGATACTGACTTCCTCATCAAGGTTTGCCACAATGATTTCAAGATCTCCGTCCCTGTCTAAGTCAGCTGCAGTAGCTGCATAACTCATACCTACATGATCGAGTCCCCATTCCTTACTATTGTCTTTAAACTTCAGATTACCAAGATTCTTGAAGGCTAGGTTTTGTTCCTTGAGTGGTCCTGTTTTGGCTCGTTGGTGCTTGTCCCATTCTGTTTCTCCTGGGAGAACTTTTGAAAGTTCTGAGCTATCTGCTCGGTTGAGGTTCACCGCCATGCCGTTTGTGAAGAAGACGTCAACTTTCCCATCATTATCAAAATCAGAAAGTCTAACGGTCCAAGTCCAATCTGAGTTGGCGAGACCAGTCATGTGAGCAGCTTCTCTTAGTCGGCCAGTACCAGTACTAAGGAATACTGCATTTCTCATATATTGACGGGGGAATGCTGTTGCTAGAAATTCAGCACTTGCTGACATCGCGCCCATGCCAATTTTTTGTTTGTAGTGAGTCGTGCCTGACATATCGGCAACGATAAGATCAGGTCTTCCATCTCCATCAAGATCGTTTGAATCTGTTCCCATAGAGAACCAGGCGGTGTGAGGAATAGTTGTTTTGATAACGTTCTTGAAGGTTCCGCTTTCTTGATTCTTGAGGTAAAAATCAGGATCTCTAAAATCATTTGCAACGAATAAGTCTGGTCTACCGTCAGCGTCAGGGTCCCACCATATAGCTGAGTTTCCTTTTCCTACAAGATTACCTTCTTTGGTTTGTTCTGTGAAAGTACCGTTGCCATTGTTTCGTAGGAGCCTGTCGGACTGGCCTACCGTGTCATGGTTTACGATGTCTCCGTTAATGCTAGTGATACCGTAAAACTTTTTGTATTTAGGAAATACAATAACTTTCCCTGTCCTGTCTCTACCTACTATTCTTTCATTGGGTGGAGTTTTTCCTCTCGGATCATAAAAGAAATTAGTCATTAGATAGAGATCAAGATCACCATCCATATCATAGTCACTGAATGCTGGAGTATGACCTGCACTGATGAAGTCCAGTCCATAAGTTTTAGCAGACTCAATAAACTTGCCGCTACCATCATTAATAAAAAGCTCGTTTGCCGCATCGTAATTGCAGACATAAATATCCAGGTCACCGTCCTTATCGATGTCTATAATCGATGAGCCTGTTCCCCAAGATTTGTTCCCGGCCAGTCCTGCTTGCTGAGTGAAGTCTTTAAATCTTAAAGATTCTGTTTGGATTAGTAATTGGTTTGGTACTGGCCCTCCTGTAAAAAAGAGATCAGGCCTACCATCTCCATTTACATCACCAACAGAAATTCCTCCGCAACCCATTGCAGAGGCGTAGAGATAAGCTCTAGGGTTATTCTTAAGGATTGGATTAATAAAATTAACTCCTGTCTTTGCTGGGGCTAATCTAGTGAAGAGTTTATTGTCAGTTATTGTTTGATCTTGTGAGGCTGACAAAGGGGATGACTTAATGCTCCCTTGAGGATCATAATTAGCCAGAGTGTTGGTAGGTTTAGAGGGTTGATCTTTATTCTCTGAAGTGTTGGTAGGTTGTGAGGACTGATCTTTATTCTCTGAAGTGTTTTCAGTTTCCTTCTCTTTGCATGATGTTGAAAGAAGTGTTGAAACGACTAGCAAATGTATGGCTTTTTGAAAGTAGTTCACGGTTAAGGGATGAGATGGGTTAGTAATCTATTTTAATTACCTCTTTTTTCAAGTGGCCAATAATTCTTCGTGATTGAATAAAAGAGGGGGAGGCTTTTGGCCTCCCCCTCCTGGGCATACCCTTAAAGGGCATGTTTTGGTTAAAGTTTAATTATTTCTCGTAAACTCTTAAGAATACGTCTGACTGACCTACAAGTGGGTTCTGAGCACCTGGTAGGTTGTAAGTTGCAGCATCGGCGTCAGCTTCAACTGTTACGTCCAGATCAACCCATGTCTTAAGGTCAAGTGAGTATTCAAGTCCGTAAGACTTGCCTGCATCTGATGTCCAACTGATACCCAAGTCTCCAGTTCCAACATTGTATGAGAATGAGGTTACATCCAATGTAGAAGGAGTAGTGCTAATATCAAGTGGGCTTGTACCGGCAGCGAGTGCTGCGATGATATCTGCAGGTGCTGCAATGTCCCAGACAGCAACTTCGTCAACGAGTCCGCGGAAGTTGTCACCTCCACCGTTACTTCCACCAACGATTAGGTTGCCGCTTCCGTTAGGAGGATTCTTATCACCGGAGTAATCTTCAACACCGTCAAGGTAGATCTTACCAGTGTTAGAAGGCCCGTCGTAAACCCATGCTGCGTGTACCCAACCATCATTAGCAGATGCATCGTAGTCATTGAGGTTTGTGGCACCGTTGGTGTCAGCTCCCCAGTGAGCTTGGTGTAGGAATCCGCCGTTACGGATACCGTTATGAATACCCTGGCTTGATTGACCGAAGAGGAACTTGTTACCACCGAGGTCAGAAGGCTTGATCCATGCTGCAAGTGTGTAGCTGCCTTCGCCGCCAATTACATTGCTCATGTCAACTCCTGGTACGTTGAGGTATCCACCTTGGAAGTCAGCCGCAGTTCCTGGGCTAGCTCCGTTAGGTGCACCGCCTTCGATGCCAACGACTGTCTGATCTGGTCTCTCAACTGAAGCATTGTTGCCCCAAGTTCCTTTGTCAGCTACGACTGTCGTACTTGACTTAGTCTTGGCTACGAGGCTGAGCATATTGCTTCCGCCTATGCCTTGGCCACCGATAAGAACACTTACTGAATCTGAAGTCAGAGAGTATACTGAGTAGAACTGGTTAAGTCCTTGTCCTGCACCTTCTCCATCGCCACCTTCGTCAACTCCTGTGTAGTCAGCTTGACCATTTGGAGAGATTCCAGTGTTAACACGCTCCCAACCGTCATCAGTGATCCACTGAAGAGTCCCTGCAATCACAGGGTCGGTTGTGTTAGAAGAGTCTCTGTTACCAGCTTCACCGTCGAGGCGGTTATCAACTAGCAAGTACCAGCTTGTTGCCTTGTCTGCAGTGACAGTCGCCGTGTAAGGGTTGTTGTCACGTGCATTGTTAGCAAAGAGGATGTAGTCACCACCGATGAGGTAGTCAGGTAATCCAACGATAGTCTCACCGTTCGCATCAAGGTTACCCTCAGCATTAAAGGCAGCGCCATTATGCTGGTGAGTACGATCTGAGAAGGTTAGAGAATCTTCATTGAATTCATTACCAATAACTGCTGGCTCGTCTCCGCCGACTCCTTCTTCAACAACACTTGTGATTGAAGCTCCAGAAGGTGCTTCGAAGTCGTAGTAAGCGAGGAGGTTTGGAGGTGTGCTGCTAGACTTAGTAGGATCACTTCCAACAGCGACCTCAACTCCGTCAGAGTATCCGTCGTTGTCAGAGTCTGAATCCAGTGGATCAGTACCTATAGTTCCTTCAGCTCCGTCAGCAATTCCATCACCGTCAGTATCAGCTATGAGAGGCTGAGTACCTGCAGCAACTTCTTCGCCGTCAGTTAGTCCGTCACCGTCAGAGTCAGACTTAGTCGGATCACTTGCTCCGGAGTTGTACTCCGCAAGGTCAGTTAGTCCGTCATTATCGAAGTCACCAGAACCAGCTCTTATGACAAGGTTGTCAATAGTGAGCGTTTGGTTTGCACCACCGACACGGGCTGAGAAGATGAATGTGTGATCATCGCTAGCTGCGAAGTCACCAGTCTCAACTTCTGCGAAGTCAGCATTTGTGGTGAGTCCAGTAGTAATGAATGTGGCACCACTGGATGGGCTCCAAGCAATGTTCATTTTACCAGTCTTGGTTGAATTGTCCTCTAAGACGTCACCTCTGTTGAAGGCAAAATCACCGGCGTCAGCGCCATTAACTATACCTGAGATGTTAACTCCAGGGTCTGATCCTGCGTTACCAATCTCCCAAGTATCAACTTCAAAAGAGATGTTTTGAGTAACTCCGGCAACCCCAGCCATTCCTTCTTCAGCTGCGCCGAGCGTTCCAGCTGGAGCGTCGCCGTAGTTAAGTGAGAATCCGTCAGCTGGATTATTGTTACCCTCAGAGTCGAATAGAGTGTAATCAAACTCAGCAGTCCAACCTTCAGCGCTTCCTGCAAGTGCAGGTACTGCGAAGCTTGAAGCTCCAAGAGCTTCACCATCAATAGTTAACCTTAGAGCATTTTCATGTAATGATGCAGCCGCACCTAGCATGGAAGAACCATCGCCAAGGTCAGTCGTTCCATTAGGGCCAGTGAAGGTTTGAGCATACGCTCCGGCACCTAAGTCAGTGAGGTTACCAGCATACTTGTTCTCCCACACGTCAACGAATCCGTCACCGTCTGAGTCTGTAAGTGATGCGATTGGGCTGCCACCTGCAGCAAGTTCAGCAACTTCAGATCCAGCGAGTGTTTCAGCCCAGATAGCGACGTCGTCGATAAGACCAGTGTAATTTCTTTCACCGTTGTTACGACCACCGATAATGAGGTGACCACCGCCGTTAGGAGCATTCTTTGCACCTTCCCAGTCAAGCTGACCGTCGAGATAGATTCTACCAACATCATTGGCACCATCATAAACGAACGCGGCGTGAACCCAGCCATCATCGTCAGCAGCAAGGTAGTCATTGAGGTTTGTGGCACCATTGGTGTCAGCTCCCCAGTGAGCTTGGTGGAGGAATGCATTGTTACGAATTCCGTTATGGATACCCTGGTTAGTCTGACCGAAGATGAAACGCTCACCTTCAGTTGAGTCAGGCTTGATCCAAGCAACCATTGAGTAGCTACCGTCTCCAGAGTCCCTAATTTGAGAATTCATATCGATTCCTGGTACACGGAAGTGTCCACCAGCCATGCTAGCTGCAGCATTTGGAGATGATCCAGATGGTGCACCCTCGTCAACGAATGTGATGTTTCCACTTACGGTTGCCGTATTGTCATTGAAGCTGCGGTCAAGTGCAGCCGATGATTTGGCTTCGAAGTTGTAGAACGCGATCGGAGTTGGAAGGCCGGGAAAGCTGTCGGCATCAGTTGGATCTGATCCCTTAGCAATCTCGTCTCCATCAGAGTATCCATCATCGTCAGAGTCTGCGTCAGTTGGATCAGTTCCGGCAGTGATTTCAGCGCCGTCAGCTATTCCGTCAGCATCAGTGTCAGAGTTATTTGGATTTGTTCCGGCAGCTATCTCAGCTCCGTCATTGAGTCCGTCTCCGTCTCCATCAGCAATGATAGGGGAGGTGACTCCGTCGTACTCTGCAAAGTCTGAGAGTCCGTCTCCGTCATAGTCTCCAGATGATTTAACGATCTGAATTCCGTGGAATCCTGAGTTACTGCTGCCGCGGATTAAGTCCACGGTCTGAGTATCACCTGATAGTCCTTCGTAGAGAGCGTAGTTAGCGGCTGGATTACCGTCTGCCTCATCAGTTGTTCTGGCATATTGAGCTGGGAAGTCTCCACCTTGAGCAGATGCTGTATTGTAGGAGTAAGTAGCTCCATCAACGAGTGAGACTTTACCAGTTCTGTTATTACCATCACTACCAAAGTAGACGTAAAGGTCATAGCCGTCAGCAAATTCAGCGTTAATTCCGCTGATTGCTACTTGAGCAGCACCTTCAGCATTGATTGCATCGATGTAACCGTTCATGAGCTTGTTGTCACCATTGCTTGTAGCATTGTTGGTGTTCCAAGTTCCGTTAGAACTCCAGTCAACTGTGAAGCCGTTAGTGATTGAACCATTTGCTCCGCCTTGTGCGTCTGCTCCACCGTCAGTGCTAACCCATCCTTTGGATGGAACAACACCTGCAACAGTGTCAGCGTCCATAGTTGCTTCCGCATTTTCACGGTCACTATTGAAGCTAACTCCGAGAGACTTGGAAGAGATATCTCCACCGAGGTCTGTGATGTTACCGACAAGAGCGAGCTCATAT
>JAOFDG010000034.1 GCA_028033615.1 Verrucomicrobiales bacterium
AAATGGGAAAACAATACAACAAAGTTGAGAAGCGTACTAGACGTAAAAATTACCTTAAGCGCAACCGTGAAAAACTATTGGCCGCAAAAAAGTTGAGCAAATCAACTAATTACAATAAAGGAGTAGTAAAAAAAACCGCGACTAAAAAAACCGCGACTAAAAAAACCTCAGAGGATAAGTCTTAGATAAAAAGACATCTTCTTATTCAATGAACCCAGTCGATCAGGAATCTCTTAGATACCTGATCCTTGATGGTCACAGCATAATAAACTCGTGGAGCTTCCTCTATGAGCTTCATAGATCGAGTAAATCATCAGCTAGGCAAGATCTCATTCGAAGAATGACAAATTATCAAGACATCACAGAAGAGAGAGTTGTGATAGTTTTTGATGGAAGAGGTCAAGAAAATGACTGTATTAATGAAGACAATGGGATTCAAATTTTCTATTCTAAAAGCGGAATAACCGCTGATCAAATAATTGAACGCCTCTCAGGAAAATATTCTAGGAGCAGAAGCATTACCGTTGCATCAAGAGATAAAGCTGTCTTAGATACATGCTCTTCCTTTGGGACCAATGTAATATCTCCAAAAACGTTAGAAGAATTATTGGAAAAAGCAGAGGATAATTTAAGGAAACGATTGATCTAAAACCGTCAATTTTTTTATCAACAAGAAATGATTAAGGAAGAACTATTTCTAATTTCCTTAGGCATATTAAGGAATAGAAAAACTAGAAGAAAATTCATATTATTGTTTACATTATTAACAATAATTTTTCCAATTATAGGAACCTTCTTGATAGATGAATATCTCGAAGAAAATCTAATATTATTTTTTATCTATTGGACCTTCTCAATTGTTTTGGTCTTGCTTATGATTCTATTCGCTCTTTACGATATGCTAGCTTGTAGAGTTGAAATCATTAATGAAGAGAGAAGAGAACTAGAAAAAATAGTAAATGAAATTAAAGATGATCTTCCCGGTAAGAAAGATTCAAAAAACATCGAATCAAAATGACCTGGAACCTCAGAAACCGTTCCATAATAGAAAAATTCGAAGAGGAAACACTCTCTCCATTCGCGCAATTAAGCGCTGATAGTGCAGGAAGGAAACATTCAGAACCCTCACACCCATTTAGAACAGTATATCAAAGAGACCGCGCAAGAATAATTCACTCTAAGGCCTTCAGACGGTTAGAATATAAGACTCAAGTTTTTTTGAATGGTACTGGAGATCATTTGAGAACAAGATTGACGCATACCATTGAAGTCTCCTCAGTGAGTAGAACGATTGCCACTGCTCTTGGGGTTAATCAAGACCTCACTGAGGCAATCGCTCTTGCGCACGACTTAGGGCACCCACCCTTTGGGCACTCAGGTGAAAAGAAACTCAACGAACTAATGTCTGAACACGGAGGATTTGAGCATAACAATCAAAGCCTTAGAACAGTAGAGTTACTCGAAAATTTATATCCTAATTTTGATGGGCTTAATTTATCCTACGAGGTGCTAGAGGGAATAATGAAACACTCCAAAGGGTTTAACAGGCATCCTTACGGGAACAAAATGGAAGAAACTTTCAACAATCCCTCAATAGAGGCACAAATTGCAAACCTAGCAGATGAAATTACATATTATGCACATGATTTAGATGATGGACTTGATTTCAATCTAATTAATGAAGAACAACTCATAGAACTAGATTTGTGGCAGAGATGTGTAAATTTTGTAGATACCAATTATAATAATTTAAAAGGTAAAAGAAGAAGATCTTATATTATCAGAAACCTTCTAGACTTTCAGGTGGCGGATGTAATAAGAGCAAGCACTCAATACATATCGGAACATAAATTAGATTCAAGCGATCAAGCACGAAGAAATTCGGGCCGACTTATACGAAATAGCAACGAAGTTAATGAGAGTAGCCTGCAGTTAAAAGAATTTCTTTACGAAAATCTTTATAACCATCAAGAAGTTGCTAAACCCAATAAAAGAGGAGGGGAAATAATTACCTCAGTTTTTCAAGCCTTCACAAAAAAACCTTCACTGCTTGGTGACAGCACAAGCAAAAGAATTAGTAACCATGGCCTTCACCGAACGGTATGTGACTATATAGCGGGTATGACAGACCGATACATCATTGAAGAATTTGATAAAATAATGAAGCTATAACGAAATCTAATTCAATAAAAATTTAAGTATCACTTCCAATCTTTCATCAATACTTTCCAGAGACAATAATTTTCGAAGCGTTAACTGATCTGAAATAAAATACTGAGACACAAAATCAGCGGTATCTTCTGGCTTACCTAGGTTTTCCAAGATCTGATTGATATTCATTTCTGAATTTTCAGTCTGATATGAGAAGGAATCTCCTAATAGAATAGACTTGATTTTTTCATCTGCAGAAAGCACCCATTTCTCATCAGTCGTATTAGAAGTTATCACCTGTACTCGGCCAATTTTATAGGGTTTGTGATTTTCTAATTCCGTAATTTTTATCCTTTTGATTCCTTCAAGTATTAAATTGGCAGTCCCATTCTCATTTACAACACAAGCCCTAAGTAGACCCGCGGTCGAATAAGGATAGATATTGTCTAAATAATCATTAACAGATTCTGATTTTTGAATTGTTCCTATGCAGAACATACGATCACCCGAAATTACATCTGAAAGCATTTCTTGGTATTTATTCTCAAAAATGTGCAAGGGAATGCTCGTACTCGGAAAAAGGTAAGTGTTCGGTAGGGCTATAATTGGTAATTTTTCAGGTATTCTCAAAACACAGTGTAATTAGTTAATATGTCTTAATTAAAAAGTCTTAAAATCATTTATTTATTTAAACGAATTCTACAATGTTCTAGTTCCAATGTTATTATTTAGGAAATGATTTGAAATTATCTAAACTTATGATTTCGTGTGCGCTCTAATAAATAAATAAAAACTAAAAGCCACAAACAAAGGCAAACAACAATACAGAATCTCCAAGGAGGCGATTCTAATGATGGACAAAGAATGACGGAAGCAGTAACAGAAAATTTAAATTTCCAGCTCCATGAAAAGGACACTGGCAGCACTGATATTCAAGTAGCGCAACTCACCTCGAGAATTAATCACCTTACTCAACATCTTAGTAAGCATAAGAAAGATTTTTCAACTCGCCGAGGACTACTCAAACTCGTTGCAAGAAGACGTAAACTTCTCGACTACCTAAAAAGTAAAAACGTCGAGCGTTATCAGAAATTAATCAAAGGACTCAGCCTTCGTCGTTAGTCTTTTAGATTATTTTTACTCTGATTATTTAAGTTATAATATCAAACGTTTTAATACGGTTCCTCTGTATTATATGCAAGAGCTAGAAGTTTAATATTTAATCTGATCGAATCCTCAAAGAATTTAATTAACCCGCAGTATATCTACTGCCCGCTAGAAAAAAAATGAGCACAGAAAACATAACCGTAGCATTAGACGGCAAAGAAATTATTATAGAAACTGGTAAAATGGGTCGACTAGCTGACGGCGCCTGTACAATTACCTGTGGAGAAACAACAGTAATGGTTACTGCTGTTTCTCAAACAAAAATGAGAGAGGGGCAAAACTGGTTTCCTCTGTCTGTTGAATATAAAGAAAAAGCTGCAGCCGCAGGCCGCTTTCCAGGCGGTTATTTCAAAAGAGAAGGCAGACCGACTGAGAAAGAAATACTAACTTGTCGGATGACGGATCGACCACTGCGACCACTCTTCCCCAAGGGATACCTTTATGATACACAAATCGTTGCCTTATTGCTTAGTGCAGATGGAGAAAATGATTCAGATGTTTTGAGTATGGTTGGAGCTTCATGTGCACTTTGCCTGTCCGATATCCCTTTCGCGGGACCAATAGGAGCAGTCAGAGTTGGATACATAGAAGAAAAATTTGTAGTTAACCCTACCCATACAGAAATGGAAAATTCTGTACTAGATCTTGTTTATGCAGGAAACGAGACTGAAGTCGTTATGATCGAAGGTGCTGCAGATGAGTTGCCAGAAGATCTATTCTGCCAAGCCTTAGAATTTGCTCAAGGTTATGTAACTAAGCTTGTTCAAGCGCAAAAAGAATTAACAGAACGAATTGGAAAACCTAAGAGAGAAGCACCGTTACTCGAAGTTAAGGATGAAATGCTAGATATAGCTTATTCAGTGGCTGGAGATAGAATTGAAGGAGCAATTTACAAGCCTTCTAAGGTAGAGAGAGGCAAAGCTGTTGATGGATTGCGGGAAGAAGTCACCAACGCAATACTGGAAAAATATGAAGACGCATCAGAATTCGCTATTGATCAAGCATTTGATTTCATGCAAAAGAAGGCTTTCAGAAAATCTATATTCGAAAAGGGAATCAGAGCAGATGGAAGAAAGATTGATGAATTAAGACAACTAAGCGCTGAGGTTGATTTAATGCCAAGGTCACATGGTTCAGCTCTATTCGCGCGTGGAGAAACCCAAGCCTTAGGATTATGCACTCTGGCTCCTGCAGATGAAGCACAATTCATAGATGCTTATACTGGAGGAGAAGAGGAAAAGAGCTTCCTACTACATTATCATTTTCCTCCATTTTCAGTTGGTGAAACTGGTAGAATGGGAGGACTAAACCGAAGGGAAATTGGCCATGGAGCGCTCGCAGAACGATCAATAAAGCCAGCACTTCCCGATAAAGATGATTTTCCTTATGCCATCAGAGTTACTTCAGAAGTAATGGAGTCTAACGGCTCAACTTCAATGGCTTCAGTTTGCGCAGGAACCATGGCGCTATTGGATGCTGGAGTACCACTAAAAAGACCTGTTGCCGGCATATCAGTAGGACTAGTAACAGAAATGGATGATTCTGGAAACATTACTGATTATAAGCGCTTGTTAGACATCATTGGCTCTGAAGACTTCTTCGGGGACATGGACTTTAAATTATGTGGAACGGAACAAGGCGTAACGGGTTTCCAGCTCGACCTAAAGCTTACAGGCCTGCCAATTACAATTTTGAATGAAGCCATTCAACAAGCTACAGAAGCCAGAACAAAAGTTCTTGCAGTCATGGCTGAAGGAATTAAAGGTCCGGCTGAAATAAGCCCTCATGCTCCAAGGATTGAATCTATAAAAATTAATCCTGAGAAAATCGGTAACGTTATTGGGCCAGGTGGCAAAATCATTAAGGGTATCCAAGCAGAAACTGGTGCTGAAATTAATATTGAGGATGACGGCACGGTAAGAATCTATGCAATCAAGAAAGAAAGTTTAGACCGTGCGCTTGAGATGGTAAATAATATCACAGCTGAAATTGAGCTTGATAAAATTTATCAAGGTAAAGTTGTTTCAACGACAAACTTCGGTGCATTCATGGAGGTTCTTCCAGGCCAAGACGGAATGATTCACATTTCAGAACTGGCTGACTTCAGAGTTGACCAAGTAGAGGATATTGTCAGCGTAGGTGATGTAATCTACGCGAAGTGCATTGGCATTGATGATAAAGGAAGAGTGAAAATGAGCCGTCAGGCAGCATTAGCCGAGAGAGGAGAACAACACATCGATGATGCGCTAAGAGAAAAAGCATCAGCAAAACGTGCAGAGCGTTCTTCAAAAGGTGGAAACGACGATTGGAGCCCGAGTGATGGGGATAAAAGAAATAAAAGAAGAAACAATCGTAGATAATTGAAGAAGCCTTGCTGGATAAGACTTTGGAGAAACTTTATTGCCTTTGACCAAATGCTGATTCAGCCGGTTCTGCTGTAGGCAGCATTTCGGTTGCTTTCAATACAGGTATAGTGAATTCGTCCCAATTCTCATAGTCCATAACACCACTAATTTTGTACCAACCCATTTCCTTGTAACTTGGAACTGAACCAGTGAATTCAACCGGTATTGAAACAGGCCTAGCATCAGCAATACAACAATTCATCATCAATCGGAATACCCTAATTCTATTACCATCTTCATTTCTCATTGTCTCGGGCATAGCCTGACCAATTGTCTCTACAGGCAACCCTTTTACAACCTGCTGAACTTCATCATCACCTCCAGTATAGAAAATACTAATGACGTCCATGATAAATTCACCGTCATCATTTTGGTCAACTTGTTGCTTTAAATCTTCAATTGTATAAGGCCCCCAACCTGCAGCCTCAGCTACAGAATCACTATTTTTACTTTTAGCTCCTTCAGGAGGAGTTGTTTCATTACTAGGTGAATCATTTTTCTTAAGATTAAACGCTTCTGGAGTCTTCCCAATTACACCCTTACTCCAATAAGAACTATTTTTTTGCACCCAACTTTTACTGTAAGCATCAGGAGTATATATAGCTGAGTATAACACTGGGACTATCACAATTAAAAGATTAAGCGCATTGCCTCCTAGACTCGTTGAACCATGAGTATGGTGATCGTGATCGTGATCGTGATCGTGATCGTGGTCGTGGTCGTGGTCGTGGGAACAAGATGCCTTCTGCGAAGAAGTGATCGCAAGAAAAACACCAATCATGCATATCACCATGCCGGCAACAAGAGCCTGGATCTGAAAAGTCCCTGCGCTGGTTAAGTATTTTCCAATCCTGTCTTGCACATAAAACCAAATAAAAACTGATCCGAACGTTAATAGTGCGAATGACTGAAGTAAGTAAATTAAGCGTTGAGTCATGAGAGTTTAAGTGCCGGGTACTGGGATATTACCCCATTGTCCAAAAATAATTGCGATAGCTAGAAATAGACTTATGGCCATCATCATCACAAATTTAGGCTTGAAGATTGCACCATACATAAAAACAAGTTTAACATCCATCATTGGACCATAGGTAAGAAAGGCAAGTTTAGCAGAAGAGGAAAAACTCAGCATCTGTGAAGCAATGAATGCATCAGAAGTGCTACAGAGTGATAGAACAAATGATAAAATCATCATTGTAGGTATCCCTACCCAATCTGACTCTCCAAATCCATCGACAATACTTTGATCAATTTGAGTTCTATATAAAGCAGTGATCATAACCCCAATAATAAAATACATACCAACATCTAAGAAATCTCTGGATGAACTACGTAAAGCTATTAATAATTTATCAGACGCT
This sequence comes from Verrucomicrobiales bacterium, assembly GCA_028033615.1. Classification (GTDB taxonomy): domain Bacteria; phylum Verrucomicrobiota; class Verrucomicrobiia; order Verrucomicrobiales; family DEV007; genus EC70. Next base: position 7,085 of record JAOFDG010000034.1, read on the forward strand.
GGATTAGTTAACTTAGCTTCTTCACTACTATCCTTAACCGCAGAAAGAGGCGCTTTTTGAATCTTATTTAATAATTTATCTTTCAAGATACTCCGAACAGAAAACTGATGAATTACAAACCCAAATAATACCGTAACGAAATAAGCTACACCTATCCGAGAAAGTGTCATGAATAGAGCATCGTCACCTGAAAAAGCGGAGTAGGTACTAATAGCAACAATCGGATTAACAATTGGAGCAGATAGCATATAAGTGATAGCACAAGAGACAGGTAAACCTTTTTGTACTAACCTTCTTATTACAGGAACAATCGCACATTCACATACCGGAAAAATTGCTCCTAAAAGCCCTGAAATAATAATAGCAAAGTAACGGTTTTTTGGAAGAAACCGATCCATAATATTTGATGGAAGGTAAGCATCTATAAAACCAGAAATGATAGTTCCCAAAAGTATGTAGGGGGCACCCTCAAAAAGAATACCAAGGAAAGCGAATAGAAAATCGCCGATCTGACTAGGTTCATTAAATGCCATTAGTTATCTTGCTGATTATTTTCAATTTATTATCTAATAAAGCATAATAGTCTTTTAGCAAAGCGCGGAAAATAAAAGATGCTTGAAATACTAGATTCTTCTTAAGAAATACTCGTATTTTTTTAGCCCTGAAGAAAATAAAAAGTAATTAACTCTATCGAAATTTGAGTATATTAAACAATTTTTTAGGCCCCGACTAGTAATCTAGCTGGATTTTCCACACAATCTTTAACTCGCCTAAGAAATGTCACTGCCTCTCGACCGTCAACTATTCGGTGATCATAGCTAAGAGCTAAATACATCATAGGCCGAATAACAACCTCTCCATCAATGGCTACAGGGCGCTCAATAATATTGTGCATTCCAAGTATCGCTGACTGAGGAGGGTTAATTATGGGCGTAGAGAGCATAGAACCGTATATTCCACCATTAGAAATAGTGAAAACTCCTCCCTGAAGGTCATCTAATCCCAACTTACCCTCGTTAGCTAGTGAAGCGTAATTAGCAATATCTTTTTCTATCTCCGCAAAATTCTTTTTATCACAATCTCTGATAACAGGAACAACCAACCCTCTTTCACTACCAACCGCGACACCAACATCGTAAAAATGATTTGTTATCAAATCATTTCCATCGATACGTGCATTGATCTGCCCTACCTCTTTGAGGCCATCAACAACTGCCTTAATAAAAATTGACATAAAACCAAGCTTTACACCAAACTTTGAAACAAAATCATCCTGCAACCCTTTCCTTAAACTCATAACGCTAGACATGTCACATTCATTGAACGTAGTAAGTAATGCTGAATCCCTTTGAGCTGAAACTAAATGATTAGCAATTTTCCTTCTTATAGGTGATAAAGGAGTACGAGTAATTCTGCCACTTTCTTCTACCTTCGAGGGTGCAGGTCTCTCAATTTTAGTTGGTTTGATACTTAAATTAGGTAAGTTTTTCCTAGATGTATTTTGAGAAGGTTCTGAAGAATCTTTAACACTTGTAGCCGGTAATGAGCCCCCATCTATAAATGCCATTACATCTTTTTTAAGAATAGATCCCTTCTTTCCTGTTCCGATAATCAATGAGAGATCAACGCCTTTTTCTTTTGCTAGAAGTTTTACTGCAGGCGAAACTGGAGCTTTACGATCAAGTCTAAGGTCTCTCTTCTTTTTCTTTGTTTGACTATCGGTTATGTTGATGGCTGGAGGTTGAGTCTGCTCATCAGGCTCAACATATTTTAATGATTCCTTTGTCGGTTCTGGTGGCACAGAAACTGGATCTACTTTTACATCCTCAACGCTTTCAATGGCATTGGAAACAACCGGTTCATGTATTTCTTCAATATTTGTTTGAGATGATTCCGAAACCTCTTCAGTAGGGAAAATTCTGCCAACCACTGCACCTATCATAACGTCCTGACCCTCTTGAACCAGAATTTCGAGAACACCTGAGCTTTCGGCAGTTATTTCGGTTGAAATTTTATCTGTATCTAATGTAAGCAGCAAATCCCCGGAACTTACTTGTTCTCCTTCAGCTTTATGCCAATGAGTGATGAATCCGCTAGATACAGACTCTCCAACTGAAGGGATCGTTACATCAACACTCATTAATTAATAAAATCTTTCTGTATCGTTAAAATGGAAAGTTAGAATAATAATTAGAACAATTTTAATCAAAAACCAAGTTTTAAGATATCTAAAGGTAATTTATTAGCTTCTATCAACGTGATTAAAATCACTAAACACTAAAAGCTTGTCGAACCAGGCGCTTTTGTTCAGCAGAGTGAATTGCCTTTGAACCTGTTGCCGTACTAGCACTCCTCTCTCGTCCAGCATACCTTACATTTCCTCTCCCTGCTTCATTGAGCCTAGGGCTAATATAGCTCCATGCCCCCATATTTAGAGGCTCCTCTTGGCACCATACCCATTTCTTATTAGCCCTGGGATAACGCTCAATAATTTCATTAAGCATTTTCCAATGAAAGGGATATAGCTGTTCTATTCGGATTATTGCAGTATTTTTAATCTCATTTTCGTTTCTATATTTTAAAAGATCATAATAAACCTTTCCTGAGCAAAAAATGATTCTAGTAACTCTTTCTGGAACATCTACTAATTGGTCATCATCTAAAATTTCTCGAAAATGCGTCTCTTCAGTGAAATCCTCCTCAACAGAAAAACACTCCGGATGCCTAAGCAAACTTTTAGGGGACATTAAAATCAAAGGCTTTCTTAACTCTCTTAGTATCTGACGCCTTAGGACGTGAAAATACTGAGCAGGTTTAGTTAGATTGCAGACTTGCAGATTACCTCCCGCACACAGCTGAAGAAACCTTTCAAGTCTTGCGCTTGAATGTTCAGGTCCTTGACCTTCATACCCATGGGGTAAAAGCATTACAAGATTAGAGGGTTTACCCCATTTAGATTCGGCTGAGCTAATAAACTGATCTATAATAACCTGAGCCCCATTGACAAAATCACCAAACTGCGCCTCCCAGCATATTAACATTTTAGGAACCATTATATTATAACCATAGTCAAAACCCAAAACTCCAGCCTCAGACAACAAACTGTTGTATGCACAAAAACTTGCTTGACTAGCTCCTAAATTCTGAAGAGGAACGTAACGTTCTCGAGTCGATGAATCATATAAAACACAGTGCCTATGGCTGAACGTGCCTCTACGTACATCTTGCCCAGATAACCGAACAGGAAATCCAGAGTCTAATAAAGTTGCAAATGCTAGAGCCTCAGCATGTGCCCAATCAAAAGGCCCACCTTCAATCGTTGCTTTAGCCCTCTTAGCCAAAAAACATTCTTTTGATTTTTGAATTAGCATCAAAATCTTTGGGAATATCAACAAGCTTTTCTCCTAGTTGACTTAACTTTTGAGAGGATACTCCCGTTGGAATGATGTCATATGAATATGAATCTTCTTGAATCTGAGCAGAAGCACCTTTGAAAGAAATCTGTGGATTTTCACTATCTTCCGAGAGTGAATTATATTCTGACTCTAACCTCGAAATATATCCATTGGTGATTTTCTCTAGATCCGACTCATTTACTTCATTACGCTCCAGCAAATAATCTTTATAAATATTTAAAGTCGATTTTTTATTTCTAATTGTTCTATATATCTTTGGCTGAGTAAATGCAGGTTCATCGGATTCATTGTGACCGTGCTTTCTATAACAGACTATATCAATGACAACGTCTCTACCAAATTTACGCCTATATTCCAAAGCCAACTCAGTAACATAAGCAACTTCTAGAGGGCTATCTCCATTGACATGAAAAATTGGCGCATCTATCATTTTTGCTATATCCGTACAATAAGCCGAAGAACGCGCATCAGAAGGCATTGTTGTAAAACCAATCTGATTATTAATCACAACATGAATAGTACCTCCAGTTCTATATCCCGGCAGTTGTGAAAAATTCAGAACCTCTGCCACTGCTCCCTGCCCTGCAAAAGCGGCATCTCCATGTAGTAATACAGGCAATACACGTCTCCTTTCTCCAGCATCTCCAATTATTCGTTGACGCGCACGAGCCATCCCTTCAACAACAGGATTAACTGCCTCAAGGTGGCTAGGGTTAGGCGCCAAGAAAATTTTAACTACGCTATCATTTATTTCTCTTTCTGTTTCATATCCCAAATGGTATTTAACATCACCGTCACCACATACAAGATTAGGTATATAATTTTCCGAGAATTCATTAAAGAGAACAGAAAGTGGTTTTTTTAAAAAGTTTGCCAAAACATTCAACCGCCCCCTGTGAGCCATACCCATAACAATCTCATCCACACCATTTTCTTGACCTCGATTCAACAAAGTATTCAAGGCAACAATAGTCGACTCCCCTCCTTCTAGACCAAACCTCTTCTGAGCAACAAACTTCTTATGTAAAAAATTTTCAAACTCCTCAGCTTCTGTGAGCCATTTTAAAACTTCTAACTTTTTCGATATTTCGATTTGATTAATATCAGGCCTTTTTTCAATACGATCTCGCAACCAATGTCGAATCGTTGAGTCATGAATACCCATATATTCGAAACCAACCCCTGCACAATAAATTCGCCGCAACTGCTCAATCATCTTTACAAGCGGCATAGGCTTACCTTCAGCAAAAAACTGACTAGCAACCTGCTCGTTTAGGTCATTAGAAGTAAACCCAAACTGCTCATAATTTAATTTAGAATCCGTTGGAGCAGAAATACTCAATGGGTCAACCCAAGCTTCAGTGTGACCAAGCGCTCTGTAATTATATAAAAGGCTGACCACTCTGGCACGAAAAACCGGATCAGTCAGAGTAACCCTAAGGCTATCACTCGATTGATCAGCCTGTAATTGCGGAGCTTTTGAAGAATTGCTTTCAATCGATTCTTTACTTGATTGGGACATACCCAAAGAAAACCCCTCAAAAAATGCCGCCCAAGTTGGATCTACAGAGGTAGGATCATCCAACCAAAGGTGGAATTGTTCATCCAGTAATTGGGCATTAAATCCAGAAGCAATACTGCTATTCATTTTCAAGCATCTACAAGAGAGAATCTGAGAGGTATCGAATATAAACTCAAATAAAAAATTAGAGGCATTAAGACTAATTTCTGTTAAATTAAAAATCCCAAAACTAAGTCTGGGGACATTTCTCCAATGATCAAGGTATCTAATCTATCTAAGCAATATGTAGGAAGAACTGCAGTTGATGACATTTCATTTAATGTAAAATCAGGGGAAATCGTGGGTTTCTTAGGCCCTAACGGGGCAGGAAAAACCACAACTATAAGAATATTAACAGGTTATATACCCCCCACCTCTGGGACAGCATTGATTGGTGGGCATGATATCTTCCATCAATCGCTACTAGCCAAGAAAAATATTGGGTACATGCCAGAAAATGTTCCTCTCTACGAAGACATGAGAGTTAAAGAATATTTACAATTTAGGGGAGAATTGAAGGGCTTAAGAGGAAAAGATCTAAAAAAGAGTATGCATGAGACTCTGGATCTATGTTCAATAAAAAATATAAAAGGGCAAATGATAAGCTCTCTTTCGAAGGGTTTCAGACAGAGAGTCGGTTTAGCTGATGCCCTGATAAACAAACCTCCACTCCTCATTTTTGATGAACCCACAAATGGTTTGGACCCTAGTCAAATAAGAAGCTTTCGTGATCTATTAAAAGAATTAGGGAATAAGCATACAATCCTCATATCAACACATATTTTAAGAGAAGTTGAACTAACTTGTGACCGAGTACTTATTCTAAATAAAGGAAAAATTATTGGCAATGATAGTCCATCAGAATTGTCTCAAAGGATACAGTCTTCTTCCATAATAAACTTGGAAATAAAAACTCAAGCTAGAGACTGTCGAGATATAATATCAAATATTCCAGGAATAAAAAAAATCACTTTAGAAAATGAGACTGAAGGTTGGCAATTCATAAGAATTAGAGTCGATTACGGAAATGATGTCAGAGAAAAAATTATGAATCTGGCACATGATAATAAATGGACCATAAGAGAAATTCATCATCAACGAACAAATCTTGAAGATACATTCATTGAATTGATTCAAAATAAGAACAACTAGATTTAAGGAATGGCAAGATCTCAACTTATAATTATATTGCTTCTGGTCGTTATTACTCTGGCACCATTAATCTATTTTTTTTCCAGTAAATCAGGTTTTATTATTTTAAAGAAAGAGCTTAAATCAATTATCTACTCACCTATAGCCTGGATAATAATATCTCTAGTAATGTTATTAAATGGTTTTTCTTTTACTGCAGCTTTAGAAATATTAAGAAAAAATGATGTAGATGAAACTCTAGTAGGCTACACCTTCAGCTCCACTTCTTTTTGGTTGACCTACTTTTTCATATTTCCTGTTATTACAATGAGACTTTTTTCAGAAGAAAAAAAGGTTGGTACTATTGAAACTCTTCTAACTGCACCGGTTAAAACAATTGATGTGCTTTTTGCCAAATATTTTTCAGCATTAATATTTTACATAATTCTTTGGATCC
>JAOFDG010000035.1 GCA_028033615.1 Verrucomicrobiales bacterium
TTTGGTGTTCCTGTCGCATTTGCTGGCACGGATGTAGCTAATGCAGCCTTTAAATAACCTGCGCCGTGTCTTGAGCTAGCCATTTGAAAGGCAGTTGGTAGCCATTTGTCACTAAGAATGAAATCGTCTTTTCTGATTGAGTGAAGCGTCTTTCCTGCTTGTTCTGATGGAGGCATTTCTGAAATAGCTAATAAAACATCTTTGCGCACCTGATGGTTTGGATCATTGACCATAGTGAGAAGTAATTCGGTCGATTTATTTGTTTTTGGGGCAACGGCTGCAGCGGCTCTTCTCGCTCCAGGAGATTTGTGACCTAGGCCCAATTCTACTGTTTCATGATCTATTGAGCCGAGTCCGTGAAGTGCCCATAGTGCATGAATGGCTCCGCCTGCAATCCCGATTTCATCGGGTATTGAATTTTTTATAATAGCTTTAAGTTTGGGTGTGAAAGTTCTCTTGTCATTACTTTCTACGATTAACCTTTGAGCATGCATTCTCCATAGCATATTGTCGCTTTGCAACGCGCTAAGAAGATCATCAGGGTTCTTTTGAGATAGATCAAAGGTTTGGCTGGGCTTAATACCTTTTGCTGTAAAGCGGTAGATTCTTGTTCGAGTATAGTCACGGAGTGGAGATTCAAATGCATTTCCTCTTCCTCTCTTGGCATCGAAACCTCCGCGACCTTTGTTAGGTGTTGGATTGTGTTGGATTAGAAAACTATACCAATCACTCATCCAGATTGCACCATCTGGCCCCACCTCTGAATAGATTGGAGAAAACCATTCATCGACTGAGGCGACGAGATTCCAACCATTTTCGGCAACAAAATGAGAACCTTCTGGTTTAATCTGTGCTCTATAAACAAGGTTACCAGTTGGAGCATTAACTAGAGCTGTTTTGTTCCACCAGTCCTTTGGAAAACTTCTCGCCGTGTAGAGATGGTGTCCTGCAGCAGCAGTGAAACCACCAAAAACATCCACTTGCCTATAGTTTGGTGTAATAGGAAAAAATTTCTTATTCGAGTCAATGCCAGGTAATGAACCGGATTGATCAAGTCCCTCAAACCTCTCGTATTGAGTTTTGGGTATAGGCATATAAACACTTGATTGGTTGTTGGCGGTAGAAATGAAAACATCATTATTTTCGGAGAAACCAAGTCCCCATGTATTGTTAGATGTTCTACCAAGATATTCCAGCTCTGAGCCGTCTGGTTTGAATCTGTAAACACCTTGCCCGAAGCGATGCTGTTTTTCGCCAACTTCACCATTGAAGCCAGCATATCCCATGACTCCCCATATCCAATTATCAAATCCATACTTCAGATTTGAAGGGCCTGCATGAGTGTCGCCAGTGCTCCACCCAGAAAATAGTATTTCTCTTACATCTGCCTTGTCATCTCCATCGGTATCTTTAAGAAATAAGAAATGTGGAGCCATTTGAACTATCAATCCATCTCGAGCAAAACACATGCCTGTAGGGATCGAGAGTTTATCCGCAAAGAGTATAGCCTTATCGGCCTTGCCGTCTCCATTTGTATCTTCAAGTATTCTGATTCTGTCCTGACCCTGTTTGGCAGGTTTAAGTTCATTTGGGTAGTCTCGAGTTTCTATGACCCAAGCTCTTCCTTTCTCGTCCCAATCAATTTCAATTACGCTATACAATCCAAGTTCCTCTGAAGCGAATAAAGAAACATCAATTCCGTTAGCCACTTGAGTGTGTTTTAAAGAGTCTTTAGCGTTGAGTGGAATATGGACTTTGATGGGTTCTGGTCGCCTTTCATAATTTGGTACCAGATCCCCATCACGACGAACTAGATTTGGAATCTCATAAGAAAGAAATTCTTTAGACTTTTCTTCCCCTATAGCCCACAACAGGCCACGATGAACAAGGTCATGAAAACCGGGATTACCCCAAGTCCTTTGATCGTGACCATAAGCTGTATAAAAAACTCGTCCTTTTCCTGGTTCCCTAGTCCAGGTCCATGGTTCACCTTCTCGAGTTTGAAGGACGTTACGATCATTAGTCCCTAAACGGTGGACATAAGTTTCATCCCAGGTCTCGAATCCTTTGAAGCCTTTCATAATAGGATGATCAGGTTTTTCAATGTCCGTCGTAAATATTCCTGCTCCGTGAGATTTGAACTGTGCTCCTACCAGTTTCACGTACTTCATAGAATTCAGAAAACAATAAGATGCACAATGAATAGGCAGAAATGCTCCACCATTATAAACGTAGTCAAGTATACCTTTTTCCTGTTCTTCAGATATCTTTCCAATGTTAGCGAAGATCATTAGAGCATCGTATCGCTCTAAGGTTCCATTGTGTAGGCAATTGGGATCAGAGGTGTAAGTAAAATTCACTCCTCTTGGTCCAAGTCCTTGCATGATTTGGGGGAATCTTTCTGAAGGTTTATGTGAACCATTGTCACCTAGAAATAAAACTTCTAACCTCTTAGCCTCTGATGAAACGATAAAGGAGATAGTTGTAATGATGAAGAGTAGAGATTTTATCATATATTGATGTGTTGTTATGAGAGAGTGAACTCTGGTAATTTCTTCAATTCTCCGCCTGCAAGAGCGCTCTCATGGGCAATAATTCCTGTGCATGTCCAGTTAGCAGACTGAATTGCATTAGGAAATGGATCGCGGTCTTCTTCGAGGGCAGTTAAAAATTCATGAACGAGATGAGGGTGTGAACCACCATGGCCTGCGCCTTGAGTAAAGCTTAAGTGGTCTTCGCCGTCCTCTCCTCCATAGACCCCACCAGTGGTGAAGGGAGCAATCTCATCTGGCAATAAGTGAGCGTAGTCAGGACACTCAATTTTTTCAGGAATTTCAGGTTCGGGTTTCTTCGCTGTATGAAGAATTAAAGGCTCGCCTTCAATGAGAGGCCATTCCATGGCTTTCTTATCTCCATAAACTTCAAAGCTCTCTCTGTATTGTCTAGCGACATCAAATAGTGATCGGTATATGTGAGCGCTTAAGTCTGAGTCTTTAAACTTAATGTGTGTTGACTCAATGGCGAATGGAGAATTGTAGCATTCATGCATTTCTTCTCTGATTGTTCCTGATGGAAAGCAGGACACGTATTCAGCTTGACCCTTCGTCAGACCAAGTACCGGACCAACACAGTGAGTAGCGTAATGCATTGGGGGAAGTCCTGGCCAATATCCTGGCCAACCATCCATGTCCTGCTGGTGGCTTGCTTTGAGAAACTGTACTTTTCCTAGCTCACCATTCTCATACATCTCTTTAGCAAATAAAAATTCACGAGCATAAACAACGGTCTCCATCATCATGTATTTGAGGCCTGTTTCTTTGCAAAGATTTACGATGGTTTCGCAGTCCTCTACAGAAGTTGCCATTGGAACTGTACATGCAACGTGCTTTCCAGCTTTTAATGCTGCTATAGATTGTTCAGCATGATTTGGAATTGGAGTGTTAATATGAACAAAATCTACGTTTGGATCATTCAAAACATCATCGTAATTTTGATAACGAGTTTCTATTTTGTATTTATCACCGATCTCATTAAGTGATTCCTCTGTTCTTTGACAAATTGCGTACATATTTGCCTGAGGGTGACGTTGATAAATTGGAATAAATTCGGCGCCAAAGCCGAGACCGATTATTGCTACATTAAATTGTTTACTGCTCATTATCTTTGATTTTTGGATCCTAATTATATAGTAAATTAGACCTAAGGTATAGTGCGTATGTTAAGATAGTTGCAGTTTAGATTAACATACGCAAATCCTTGCAATTAAGTTGTTTGTGAGTCTATTATTGTATTGTAATGCTTGCGGTTAGAGGTGGTTTATCATCAGGACGACGGGATTTTCTTCGCGTCGGAGGATTAGGGCTAGGAGGTCTTAGTTTGGCTGATCTTTTAGAGTTTAAAGTGAGAGCTTCCGAGAGTGGAATTTCATTAAAAGACAAGGCTGTCGTTTTTCTTTTCATGCATGGTGGGCCACCACAAACTGAAACTTTTGACCCAAAGATGGATGCTCCTGATAACGTGCGAAGTCAGGTTGGTGAAGTTAAGACGAGTATTCCTGGTATTAGCTATGGATCAACGCTTAGGCGTTTGGCTAGTCACGCTGAAAAAATTACGGTAGTTCGTTCATTTACCACCGGCAATGGAAACCATGACATTAAACCTATTGTTGGTAATACTTCTCGGGGAGCTAATCTAGGATCGTTGTACTCGAGGGTAGCTGGTCCTAATCGTAATGACACGGGCATGCCTACCAATGTTGCTCTCTTTCCTAGAGCTGTTGTTCCTGCATCTCAGGAAAGGAATACAAATTTTGGAAAGTTCGTTTCTACTGGGTCCCTTGGTCAATCTTATGCTCCTTTTGTACCAGGAGGTGATGGAAACTTACAGAGAGATATGGTGCTTTCGGTCCCACAGGGGAGGCTTAGCGACAGAAAAGGATTGTTAAATAGTGTCGATAATTTAAAAAGAAGAGTTGATCAGAGTGGGGTATTAGATGGAATGACTGGATTCCAAGAGCAAGCCTTCGATACTATTATGGGTGGAGTAGCTGATGCCTTTGATATTTCTGCTGAAGATCCTAAGATAATTGAAAGGTATGATACATCTCCACTTATTCCATACTCCTCAATTAGACGAGTATGGAATAATCATAAGAATTATAGAGACCATGTTAACTCGTTAGGGAAATTAATGCTTATGGCAAGGAGGCTCGTTGAAAGAGGTTGTGGGTTTGTTACAGTCACTACTAATTTTGTATGGGATTTTCATGCAGACAAAAATAATGCAACCGTGACTGAGGGGATGCAGTATGTTGGCCGACCTTTTGATCATGCTGTATCAGCCTTCATAGAAGATATTCATAACAGGGGGCTTCAGGATAAAGTTCTTTTGGTTTGCTGTGGGGAGATGGGTAGAACTCCAAAATTAAACAATAGGGGAGGGCGTGATCACTGGGGTAAATTAGCTCCACTTATGCTTTCAGGTGGTGGTTTTAATCATGGTCAGGTTATAGGAGAATCTACTCGAGATGGGGGCGAACCTAATAGTGATCCAGTGACTATGAATAATTTACTTGGGACTGTGATGAATACTCTTATGAATGTTGGCGAGGTTCGGCTCATGGAGAATATTCCTCGGAAAGTTAAATCTTTAATAACTGACTCGGAACCGATTAAGAATCTTTCATGACATATTTTTTGAGATTTACCTCAAAATTTGGCATATAATTATATCATGAAAAAGATTACCCAAAATATCATACGACTTTTTGTTATTTCTTCTCTGACGTGTTCTTTTCTAGTTGCTGCTGAAGAAGAAGAAAAAAAGAAGCCAGCGAAGAAACCAACAAAAACTCCAGAAGAGAGGTTCCAGTGGCTAGATAAAAATAAGGACGGTGGAATTACTATTGAAGAATTAAAGGTTAATCCTTATTGGAAAAAAAAGGCTGAAGATGCTGCCAAAATGTTTAAGAAAAAGGACAAAAATGCAGATGGTAAATTAAGTAAAGAGGAGTTCGTTGCAAAGCAGCAGCCTAAAAAGAAAAAGGGTGGGCAAGCGAAAAAGAAGCAAGGAGCTGATAAAAAGAAGGAGCAGAAAAAATAAACATTTTAAAATTTTATTAATTATCGCGCGGCCTTGTAAAAGGGGTCGCGCTTTTTTTGTGGTATTCATAAAAGCCTTGCTGGACAAATAAGTAAACTTTAGTCATTATCATTTGCTTAAATGGTTTCAATAAAAGAGCCCATCCTTCCACCGAACGTTTTATTCAGAGAGTTTGAATCAGGGCGCATGAGTCGTGAAGAGTTTCATGAAGCAATGTCTTTTCATGCAATAGAACTTATTGATGAAATGGAAGAGCATAGAAAAAATCCTCTCGAGGCTTTTGTTGAATCTATGAGAAACAAGCGTCTCGCTTTTTCTTTAGCCAGAAAGCATGGAGAAATTGCAGTAAGAGAAGTGTTTTCGGTGTTGTCTGATGTTTCAGGCTTCCCTCCTGCTAGATTGCTATGGAATGCAGCTCATCGGCATGTTCCATTGCACTGTTTTATTAGAGCTAAAAAGAAACCAATTTTCAGGGTTCGTTCTTTAGAGTTAAAGAAAAACTCTGCAAAAATTGACATTGAATATCAATTTGATAATGCTTCCAGAATGACCCGTGAACGTTTCTTATTGAAGAGAGGTTGGCATGGAAATCTTTACATGGAAGATCGTTTGATTTTTAACAAATAAAAAAGGGCGCCTGAATAGACGCCCTTTTGAAATACTATGTAATGATTTTCTATTTAGTCTTTTTCTGAACTTTAGCTAATAGCGCTTTAGGATCTGCTTTGCCTTTCTTTACGCACTTACCACAGCAAACAGCTATAGTGACCTTAGACTCTTTAGCAGCGGCTTTACCACTGAAAGCACATTTGCCGTCTTCAGCTTTTGATACTTTTTCTGCGTAAGCAGTTGGGTCTTTTTCAAATTTATCTACACATTTACCGCAACAGAACTTAGCGACGTATTCTACACTATTTGAACCGTCTACGTCTTTACCGCTGTAAGGACATGTTTTATTAATGCAATCATCAGCGAGAGCTGATGATAAGGATATTGAGGCAAAGCCAATTATTGTTAATGTGAATTGAAGAAAAGTTTTCATAATGCTCTGATAATAATATATTTAACCAAATCAGTCAAAATAACTTATTTAGTCTAAAAAGCTTTATAAAGCCTAATTTCCTGCAAGTTCTGGGTAAATTGGCCCTAATTCTAGCGTGTCGCCTGAATCTTTCTGCAGTTTGATTAATTCATTAAAAAGATTTTTCATTTTTTTCTGAGAGCCAGGTTGTTTTGAAATGTCCTTCATTTCTTCGGGATCATTTTTGAGATTGAATAGTAAGGCTTTTTTTACTTTAGGAAAAAGAAGTAGTTTGTGGTTTCCTGAAACAACCATTCTTTGGAAATTCACATAAGTCCCATAAACGCTTTTAAGGCCACCTGGTTTTCCATTTTTAATCATAGGTAATAAACTATTAAATTGAACGTGATTTGGCTTGTCTGCATCAGCAAGGTCAAGGGAAGTTGCCATTACATCTTGGAAATAAATAGGGGAGTGATTCTTTTTATCTTTCTCGACTCCGGGTCCAGTTACAATGAAAGGAACCCTTACACTATGATCATAAAGATTTTGTTTTCCAAGTAGTCCGTGATGTCCTACTGAAAGACCATGATCGGCAGTGAAAAAGATATAAGTATTTTCAGTCTGACCAGTTTTTCCCAAATGTTTTAAGATTCTCCCAATTTGAAAATCCATGTGTGTGATTATAGCATAGTACTCTCTTCGATTGACTTGAACGGCATGCTTTGTTCTAGGAAAAGGAGCAAGTTTTTCGTCACGTAGGCCTTTTCCACTACCGATTTCTTCTTTCCAAGGGTGCTCTTTCATAAAGCTTTTGGGTAGTTTTATTTTATCGGTAGGATACATGTCGACAAACTCCTGCGGAGCTTGACGCGGGTCGTGTGGTGCATTGAAAGCAATGTACATGAAGAATGGATCATCTGTTTTTTTGGAAGCATTTAAATAACTAATAGCGTCATCGGCTACTACTTCTGACCAATGCTTTCCGCCTGCCCAGAATCCACCAAATTTTGGGTCGCTAGGATCCCATGGGTCAGTGCCATCAGCGAGTGGTCTATTATAACCTTCCGGTGTTTGCCTTGGCATGCCTCCTCGGATGTTTCTTGCTATATGAAAGAGGTGATTCGCATCCGCTTTAACATGCCATTTTCCCGTGAAGAATGTTTCATAACCTGCTTTTGCCATCAGTTGAGGCCATAGCTTGCCATCTAGTGATTTTTTGAGTTCTTTTTCAGAATTTTTTGCGTGCCAAATATGTTTCCCAGTAATGAGCATCGTTCTACTGGCTACGCAGACAGCTCCATGGTATCCCCCCATATTATAGGCGTGAGTAAATGTCGTCCCTTTCTTAACTAATTTATCTAGGTGTGGCGTTTTAATTTCATCATTATTCAATGATCCAATAGTCTTGTAACACTGGTCATCTGCAAATATGAAGAGGATGTTAGGTTTATTAGTTCCTTGCAGGCTTGTGCTAAGAATTGAAACTGCCAGAAAATGAAGAAGATAGGTCAGAGTTTTATTCATCGAAGAATCTTATAACGTCATATTATAAATTTACACTTAAATTCGCGGAAATTGTTCTATTTTTTCATTAGAAAAGAAAACAATAGTTTTTACTAATTTAAGATATGTTGACGGTAAAATTCTGCTACAATGAAACTAGCTTCATATGCCAAGCAAATTACCAGATCCCAAACCAAAGAGGAGCAATGAGTCTCAAGATTCTGAATCTGATGAGAAGGAAAAAAATTATACTCCTTCTAATGATAAGAGGAGCTCGGATATAGAGATTGAAGAAGTTTCCAAGAATCCGGAGGTTGAAAAAAATGAAAAAACTTACACTCCTCCAAATGATTTAGGCTTACCAATGGCCAAATTTATTCCTGAGGATTTGCTGAAGAATGCTTTACAACAAGCTGCAGGTTCTTGGGAAAAAGACAATGACCCAGAGCTCAAGGTAAAACGCATAAAGCCAAGAACTTTGTTTATTGTTGGTTCTTTGATTTTCATTATGCTCTGTTGGGTATTGTATGAGATGGTTTCTGACAGAGCCCCTGTGGAACAAGGTCAAGGTATTATTAAAGTGCCTTTACCTACTGAGTTTGTGGCTCGTGAAGATGAACTTAAGAGTAACGCTACAAATTTCTTAGCAGCTAAAAATTGGAGTGATGCATTGCCATATGTAAGATCTAGTCCAGGCATTGAGAATAAACTTAGAATTTATCAAGACCGTTCACCTAAGGAGCCAGTTGGCGTGAATCTTTTTCAGCCGATTGATGTTATAAAGGTGAGAGGTGGAAATATTTTATACTTGCTTGGCCTGCAAGATGAGAATGAGAAGTTCACAAAGTTATATTTCACAGAGGAAAAGCCGCATGCAATTATTTGGGAGGCTCTAGTTGCTTATTGTGACGAGCCATTTGAAACCTTAAATTCTTCTAAGGACCCTTCGCTGAATGAAGGTACTTATAGGGTTTATGCCAAGGCCGATGGGTATTATTCAGGAATTTATGAAGAAAAAGAATGGCAGGCTATAGAGCTGAGTTACCCTAATACCGATAAGAATATCTTAGCCTATGTGCAGAGAAATTCTGAGGAGGCTGAAAAAATGAAGCCTCTGCTTAATAAGAGAGAGAATTCAGTTCCTTTGATTCTTCTGATCAAGCCGAGCTCTGGAAACGATTCTAAAAGAGCTCCAGAAATTATTGAGTTACTTGGAGTTGGATGGCACGAACTTTAGACGTGAATGAACGTTATTAAAGAAAAGCTATTCCAGCTTTCTTACTCGGTACATGTTTACTCTAAGGCTTTGATCAACAAATTCATCTGTGAATGAGGTTTCTGTATCATCTGCAGTTAGACCGTCGTCCAGCTCTACCCAAAAAGAACTTCCATCGTCCTCATTGATTTCTAGTGAGTCGACAGCATAAACGCTTCCCGGTATGGAGTTAAATGTGATTGTGGGTATCCCATCTATTAAGTTTATGTCCGTAATTTCGAATGGTGCTGCGGGCACGGCAAGGTGTAGAATGAAACCTTGAAGAATTGGATTTCCATCGGCGGAAACTTGATCTTGTCCTCCAATATTATTTCTCATTTCAACGTTAATAGATCCATTCTCTAAAGCATTAAATTTTCCTGAATAGAAAGCACCAAGATCAGGGGCCCATGTATCCACATCTTGAATTCCTTCCGATGAGATATTATCAACAACGAGCTCATCATTGACTGCGATATCCCATCCTCGGTTTCTGTCTGCGCCCTCGTTAAAAAGTAATTGGATTTCATATAATGCCCCTGAAACTAGGCCATCAACATCAACGGTTAGAGGGTTAGGTGCACCCTCCCAGCGTATGTCTTGCATAACTAGGCTTAAGTTGTTTGCAGATTCTTCATCGTTTCCGGTGAAAGCTTGTTGGCCAGCCCAGTTGTCGATGGAGTTCGTTGCAGTGGTAGTCACGGTCACGCCATTTTTTTCAACGACGCCCTCGTCTGTAACAGCGGCACCGAGTCCTGATCTGTCTGTTAAAAATTCAACTCCGTTAATTGTGCTATCCATATTACCAAAAACGTCGATGGCTATGACAACAGTAGAAGGCTCGAGATTTAGGTCATCAGGACCACTAAAAGTTCTGACCTCTCCCGTAAATACAGTATCAATAGTCAACTCAGGGTCTAATGGATCGATATCTATTCCATCTTTGACGCCGTCTCCATCGGAATCCATATTATTAGGGTCAGTTCCTCTGTCATTCTCGCTGACAAAGATTCCACTATTAGTTTCGATCCCATCATTGAGGCCGTCATTATCTGAGTCGGTTTTTCTAGGGTTAGTCCCTGTATTGTTGATATTAACGTATTCTCCAGTGTCTGTTTCGACGTTGTCATTAAGTCCATCATCGTCTGTATCCACTTTAGTTGGGTCGGTTCTAGTTTCTTCGTATTCATCAATGTCCGAGATTCCATCTCCATCAAAGTCTCCAGTTCCAGAGCCAGGTCCAGGGCCACTAGCAGAACCATTTAAATCATCAAGATTATCTGCGAGACGCTCCTCATATGTGTCAGGTAATCCATCTTCGTCGGTGTCTTCGGCAGCAGTCGTCGCATTTAAAATGATTCCTTGTAATATGGGGTTTCCATCAGTGCTAACTTGAGGTTCTCCACCAATATCATTTTGTAGAGTGAGTAATAAATTTCCGCTTACATCGGCCTCTAAATTAACTGAGTAGACGAAGGAGTTCTCAGGTGACCAGAATCCATCTCCACCTTCTGAAGTGAAGTTATCTACGACGAGTTCATCATTAGCAGAAATATCCCAACCTCTGTCTCTATCAGCTCCTTCGTTAAATAGTAATTTGACATTATAAATCGAGCCTCCAACGAGACCGCTGATATCTACCGTTAATGGATTAGGGGCACCGTTCCACCTTATATCACTCATGACTTCACTTAGATTAAATGCGGAGTCTTCATCCTGAGCTGTGAAATTTTGAGCTCCAGCCCAGTTATCAATCTGATTGGCAGCGGATGTGGTGATGATTACACCATCTTTGTCGACGCTACCTTCACTGGTTGTCAATTCTCCTAGGCCCACACGATCACTATAAAAATTAACTCCGTTTATAATGGAATCATTATTGCCAAATACATCAACGGCGAGAAGTACTTTCTCGGGCTCCAAATCAAGATCATCCGGTCCGGTTATTTCAAATACTTCGCCTTTAATTACTTCATAAGCATTACTGTTCAGGCAGCTAAAAAGAAAAACAAAGGATACGAATATTAAATTATATGCTCTCACCGATAGACTCATGGTTCCAAAACTAAACTATTACAATTAAATATAAAAGATAATAATTATAGGTTGTCTTTTCTAAAGGGTTTTCCTGATTTATAGGTTTCTAACTTGTTAATTAAGCTAGAAGTGACGGTTGTTTTTCCAGTCGATCGAGCAATCGAAATAGCTTTTTTTATTGTTATGATAGCTTGATCATAGTTCTCGTTTTCTGCAAGTGCTGCAGCGAGTGTATCCAAGATTGAGTAATTTTGATATTGGGTTTCTTCTGCTATTTCTGTTGCAATTATTAGTGCTGTTTTACCATCTCTCAAGGAGTCGTCGGGTTCAGTCGAAAGTATCATTGCGAGATTGTTTTTCGCATTAATGCTGTTTTTGTTTTTTGAGATGATTGTTTTGTATGACTGTATCGCCTTAGAGATATTATTGTTTCTTTGTTGGGAAATGGCGAGATTGATTTGATATTCTGTTAATTCAGGGCTCAAGGATATAGCGGATTCAAAATATTTAATTGCGTCATTTTCACGCTCAATTTGTTGGTGCGCTTTTCCAAGAGTGTTCAAGATTTTGGGGTCACTGGCTCCTTCGATTGATGCCTCTGTGAAAAGTTTATTAGCCTGGTCTTTTTCTCCAGACATCCATAAAACCACACCTGCCTGAATTTTAAGTAAACTTTGATTTGGTAATAAATTTATTGCCTTTAGATATGCTTCAGCCGAATTGGACCATTTTTTATTACTTTGTTCTAAAGCTGCAATAAATATCCATGCCTTTGCTTGATTGATGAGGCTGGGTTTGGTTGTATTATTTATTTCGGCATTCAAATAATTTTGGGCCTCTTCTAAAGCCTCCTCATAGTATCCACCTCTTTGATAGGCTCTCGCAAAGTCAAGCTTACCGATTTTAAAAAATTCATAACCATCTCGCCCCTTAAAAGGCCAAGAAGATTCTGCGACTGCATTAGGCGAGGAATTTAATAAATTGATGTCGGATTGAAGTTGTTTAGGACTTACTTTTCCTCTATAAATAACCGCTAGCTGTCCATGCCTATCTATGAGGAAGCTCGTTGGTAAAGGTAAGGGTCTTTCTCTAGAAAATATTTGGTTATGCATCACAGTAAGGAGCCTTAAGCTTTTATCATCAGCAACTCCAACTTCGAATGGATAGTTATTATCACTTACCAATTTTTTTGCTTTATCGAGATTAGGTTTTGAACCATCAAGGCTTATAAAGTCTGTGGAAAGGGCTAGTATTTGAAGCCCTCTATCAGTAAAGAGTTGATGATTTTTTTTAAATTCTTCTAATTCTGCTAGACAAGGAGCACACCAACTTGCCCAGAGATTTATTAACTTTGCAGACTGTCCATTTTTTTGTGGGGTGAATGTAGAAGATTCTCCTTTGAAATTCACATAATTTATGGTTGGTGATTTTACTCTTTGCGTTAATACAATCCTTGCAGTTTCAGATGAGTTCTCTTGTTTTATTTTTGATTCTATTAATTCTATATTCCTAGTTTTTTTGTCTATTAGGTTAAGTTTCTTTGATCCTTGGGTGATTTGGTAATTAGAGCCAGGGGTTATGTTTATAAATTTTTCTTTTGATCCATCTGGCCACATGATATCCAAGTCGATCGGATGGTCGGAGTCATGTTCATTGATTCCAAATGTTATGCGTTTACTTGATTGGCTTAAGAAACCGTCACCAGCTGTGATGTGATGTGTTCTTAATTGAGATTCAAGTTTTAGTTTTAGAATTGTGCCGATCGCATCTCGATTAGATGTTGTTCCTTCCAGATTAAAGCTTACGGAGTTTGATTTATTTTTTTCGGCGAGATTGTTTTTTAAAAAACGAATTCTTGGTGCAGTACGATTCGTCGACCAAATGTCTAGATCTCCGTCATGATCCCAATCGGTGGCAATTAAGGCTCTACCATCGTCAATAAAATCTATACCGCTGACTGCCGATATATCTGTAAAATTAAGTGAATTTTTTGTAGA
>JAOFDG010000036.1 GCA_028033615.1 Verrucomicrobiales bacterium
TAATGACCCTCTTCCAGAGTTAGATTTCGAAGGGAAAATATTTGTATTCACTGGAAATATTGAGAATGGAAAAGATCATTGCATTAAGATTATTGAAAAATTAGGAGGCAGCACCAAAAAAAAAGCCTCTAGAAATACTGATTATTTGGTGGTAGCAACAAAAGGAAGCGATAGATATCAGCGAGGTGATTATGGGAAAAATATGGAAAAGAGTATGAACAGTAGAGATCAAAATGGTAAACCCTGTATCATTCCTGAATCATATTGGAGGGCGGATGAACGGGTTTCTAATCTCCTCTAAAACCTGTAAATCTTATACTATTAACCTCTCAAGAAATTTAATTAAGAGGATTTATACTTCTTTTTCAGTTCCCTGCTCTTCTTTCTGCCTCTTCTTTAGTTATATCAATGGCACCTGACAGGATGAATGTTAATTTACGCATTCGATCTTCATCTGACAAGATTTCATCATTAGTCATCCTCCGTGCGTGACCTGGGCCAATCTCCCATGGAATATTTTCCTCAGAGAGTATGTATCTAAATTCGTCCATATATTAATTACTTTTATATCATAACATTAATAATATAGGCTATAAAATATTTGGATTTTTATGCAAACCAGAAACCTTAATGAAAAAGAGTCATTAAATTTGCAAGCCCTATCACTTTACGGCTTCGAATCTACATTACTTTTCGTTACTCCAACGGGACTCGAAAAAAGCATACTTGATGCTACAGAGCCTATGAGAGCGCTGCTAAAAAACTGTAAGTTTCATAACTATTCTGAACAACCTCAAGGGCCAGAGAACAAAGTAAAAAAAAATGTATATCGAATCAAGGATGATCAATTTGAAGAGAATGTAGTTTCACTATATAGACCTAATACAAAGAAGGGTGACCCTCGCTTGTGGTTTTACAAGATGAAAGACATTGTTTCACCCCATGATGTATGCGCCGTTTTTCCTTATCATGAATCTATTGCGGTCATTAATCTAACCACTTCAAATTTAGCACTAGATAGAGCAAATAATGTAAAATCAGATTTAATACAAAAGCTTAGCTCTTTTGTAAAAGAAGATGATGCAATTGCAAAGGAATTGGCGGTAAAACTAAAAGAGCTAGCTGCTAGTGGCCCTGTACCCAGAGACGGCAAAGGTGACACTGCTATTGGCAGGAGCATCGAAACAGCATTAGGAATCGGTATCAATTCCAACCCCAAGCCTGACTACAAGGGGATAGAACTAAAATCTACTAGAGGAAGAGTGCGAGAAAATCTTTTTGCAAAAGTAGCAGACTGGAATATTAGCAGGCTTAGAAGTTCAAATGATATACTCGTCAAATATGGATACCAGCGACCAGAGGGTTTGAAGCTTTATGTAACGGTTTCCTCTCAAAAGCCTAATGCTCAAGGCCTACAATTTAGAATGAATTGGGAAGAGGAGATTTTAGAGGAATTCTGCATTAAAGACACCAAGGAAGACCGTCCATTTTGTGTTTGGAAATTTGAAAGCCTTCACGAAAAGTTGCTGCAAAAACACAACCAAACATTTTGGATCAAAGCCAAGGAAGTAGATAGAGGGTTCTTATTAAAAAGTGCAACCTATACTAAAAAACCTTCGATAAGTATTTTCAATAATCTCATTGCGGACGGAGCTATTACCATGGATCACCTCTCAAAAACAACTCCCACGGGAGCGTGTGATGAAAAAGGTCCAATATTTAAAATAAACCCCAATCGGAAAAATGAATTATTCTTAGGTGAACCAAAGGAATTTATCTTCAGTAAGTGACTAAGACTTCGATGAGAGTAACTCTTTTAAATGAAGTCCAACTTTATGAGCCAATTTAACGGGCACAGCATTGCCGATTTGAGTGTACTTTGGCACATCCCTATCCCACTCACCTTTGTCAGGATCCCCTGCTCTTCTTCTTCCGCCTGTTGTTCGTGGTCCTCTGAATAAATACCAATCAGGAAAGCCTTGGATTCTTGCCCACTCCCTAACAGTCGGTGACCTTGGCTGGGAGAAATGCACATAATCTTCAGGCAATGATGTCACAGTAATATTTGGACCTTTAGTGTTCCATGATTTTGGAAAAACTCTTTGAGCAAACTTTTTAGTTTTCATCTCATCAGGAATTTCACCATTGTTTTGAATCATGTGCTTAAACTTTCTCCGAATTTGTTCAGAATGAGATGAATATTCTTGTTCCGTGAGCTTAGTCCCTTTTCTTGATAATTTACCCTCCGGCGTTGTTCTTAATTCTCTTTGGTGAGCATTCATAGGAGGGTGCACGTATTTCTCAGTAACTCCATTTTTAATATAACTGGGGTCAATGAGATCTGATAACAGCTCTTTCAAAGTAGGTGGTTCACCAGAGGGTTGAGGCAAAAACCCATGATCAATCGCAGATGGGTCATCTGTATTCTGATCAAGATTTCTTATTCCAGAAACGGAGTTTGTAACATCATCTCTAATACCAACTAGCAATACTCTAGGACGGTTTTGTGGAACCCCATAGTCCTTGGCATAAACTAAGTCCCATTTAATTTTGTAATTCTTAAGCTTTTTGAATTCCTTAAGTACAGAATTAAAAACTTCCCCTTTTTTTCCTTCTTTCGTCCACCGAGCAGACAAGAGACCTTTCACATTCTCAAACACAAACATCTTCGGTTCTATTGACTTAATGACTCGAATCATTTCTTGATATAAATGATTGGAGGGTATCTCATGCTTTTCCAAATCAAATGTTCTTCGATGTCCTATACCTGAGTAACCCTGACAAGGGGGCCCCCCACATACAAGATCAATGTCTTTAATGCCTTGATACCCCCAATTTACTTTAAGCAATTCAAGATCAGTATTCGTTAAATTGTAAATATCCCCAACTGGTATAATATTTTCACCTACTCGATTCGCGATATAAGTTTCTGCGGCTGACTTATTTATCTCACTAAATAAAAGAGGTTTAAAACCTGCCAGTTCAAGCCCCAATGAGAGTCCACCACAGCCGGCAAATAAATCAATACAGCTAAGATTTGAATTATGATCGCTCACCTCTTGATGTGAGTGATTTTGTTCAGAATTTATCTTAATTTGAGCTTTTGACATAACTGTTCAATTGAACATATTACATATATACTTCTAATGAGTCAATTTATTAAGGAATCTTAGATAAATTAGGCCACAACACCAGTTTAATTCTGATAAAACATCCAAAATAATAATTTATGGATTAAAGAATTTCTGCGCAATACGCTTTGCAAGTTTTACTCAATCGAATTTCTCCATTCGGTAAGCTCTACATAATTTTCATCCATTGATGGCAATAGTATAAGTCGATGTTTTGCTCTAGTTATCGCAACATACAGATCATTTCTTTTGATTGCGTAATCAATATCTGTGACCACAACACATGTTGCCTCCAACCCTTTAAATGACTTTATAGTAGAGCACCATATAATTTCATTTGATTTCCATTTATCAATTTTGTTTTCATCACCACTTTCCAAAGGAACATTATTTACAGAATTAATTAAAGCAGAGGAGCATTTATCGTTATTATTTTTATATTGAGATAAGATAGCAATATCTGAAGGCAGGAAATCCACGAGCAATTCATTTATTACTTTTTTAAGAGACTTAGCGCGATGTGTAACATTTTCTATTGATGGATTTATTTGAGGAATCGTTCCAACAGGCAATGTTGGCAATGTATTAATTTCTTTTTCGATTACATTGCTGCTATATTTCGTTATCTTTTTTGTATTCCTACAATTTTCATTTAATTCGAAGGTTTCCATTTTAGAGGGAAAACTTTTTCCTCTGTTATCTCCTTCATAAAGAATTTGCTCTGGATCAAAGAATATGAATAGCGAGCTCTCTTCTTCGTCCAAAAGCAAATATTCTATAGGATCCCACCATGCATCTGCGAAGTCCTGACCTTCATCAACGATAATTACGTCATATTTAACTTTATTATTAAGTTCATCAACGGATTCCAAAACCATATTGGGAACTTTTTGATTCCAAAACAAATCCCTCTCTTTTTTTGATGCACTCCCTTTTGGTGATCTCCACTCTAGACTTTCTGCCTCAAGTATTCTGTGGGGTTCTTGTTTTACTTGCTGGTGAGCTTTTCCTGTCACCTCTTTAAATAGTGAGAAAACTGTCCTGATTTCAAATTTCTCATCTTTTGGCAAACCCTCTAACCACTGTCCTAAAACTTTGTTATAACAGACAAGCAAAACTTTTTTACCCTCTTTCGCTTTTTGGTTTGCAATTCGATGAGCAATTAGAGTTTTTCCAGAACCCGCTGTGCCTTTAATTCTAATTCGATTAGATGAAAGTGATTTTCTGAAAAATTCATATTGCTCTAATGTTAGTTCATCAATTATCTCTTCGTCCTCGGCAGCACTAACAGCTGGAGTATAAATAAATCTACATTCATCTTTTAAAAATTTAACAACCTCATTAGCATTAAATTCCTTAAATTTTTTTTTGTATTCAGATCTATTATTTGAGTCTCCCTCCCAGGCATCAAAGGCTTCATGAATTTTTTGACTTATTTCACTCATGTCATCATAAGTAATGATCACTTGAGGGTCCGTTGACTCACAAAGTCTGCCCCTTTTTTTGGCTCTTGGATAAACAACAGCGTGCCCCCAAAGCCCTGGAAATTCATTCTTGTGTACTTTGAAAACCTTTTCAGCTATTCTCTTCACTACATTATGCTTCGCTCTTTTTGCTTGTTCAAAAGGGGAAATTTGCACTTCGTGATATTGGCCATATTTATCTTGTCTGAACCATTTCCCGTTTTCACATTTGTATCCTCTACTTGCTTTGACCTCCAAAAAGATTAAACCAAAACGAGGAGCAACGATTATAAAATCAACTTCTGAATCTTGGAGACAGCCATTCCGAAGCCAAGTGCTGGCGTAACTGTAACGAACGTACCAGTCATCGGGTAAATTCTCTTTTAATGATTTATAAACATCTCTTTCTCCATCATTAGAGATATTTCTCAATTCTAAATCTGGAATCATTATAGCCATTATTCAGATGCTTCTTTATCTAAAGATGCCAAAATTGAATTTCGATCGATATCTGAATTCAGTAAATCGGATGAATTATTTGCAGGTCTATATTTGATTATTGTGGATTCACCAGATAAATCCTCCCGCTCCGTAACTCGACCAACGACATATTCATCTCCAACCTTTACTAAATAAAATTGCGATAAGTCAAACCTACATTCTTGCGAATTAATTTCCTTAAACACCAATTTTCTCTGATATATAACAGGTGTACCCCTAGGTATTGATTCTAATATTATTTTTCCCTCTAGAGGAGGTGGAATTTCAAAAACAGCCTCGTTGAATACTTCAGACCTACTTGAGTTCAATTCAGGAAAATCATCTAAATTTGCCCAGCACCAAGCCATACGGCGCTTCAAATTAAATATATCAACTATACGTATTTTACTAAAATTATTATTCTGAGCTTTGTTTAAAGCTTTTCCAAGAACAGAATCCGTCGGAGGTTCTGAGGACCAATAAGGGTGAACTAAAATGTATGCCTCGTTTCCTCTTTTGAATGCCGGTAATCCAAGTCCATCCAGAGTTTCTGCATCATCAAATGCTTTAACTAATTGATTAACTAATGCAACTTGCTCTTCATAAGCATCTCTACTGATTTCATGATTCAGACCCAAATCACAATTTTCATCAATTAAAATTTGGAGGAGATCAAGACCTAGCTTCCAATCTAATAGACCATGAATACTTCTATTTTTGTATTCCTTGAGACATTTATAACAAGCTCCATCGCAATCGCATGTCCTAATATTTTTAACTAGATAACTCCAATTTTCCTTTATCCAATTTACAAAGCCTGAACCATTGGCCAAGTAATCTGATAAAACTATTCGACCCCTTACATCCGGATTTTTTGGGTTACCACCTACAATTGAGGATATATCAATTTCAGAGGTCGCAATATCAAGTTTTAATGAAGCCTCATTAATTAGCATTGTGGCTAACGAATAGTATCCAGCCTTAATAGCTACAGAAGATTGCCCTGAAGGATTTAATCTAAGGCCGTTTGGTACTGATCTTGGCATTATTACTAACTGATCAGTTATCTTAGGGGCTATAAGAGCATAAACTTCTGAGCTAGAATCCTTGGATTGATCAATAATGAACTGATCTTCACCATGTATTTCTCTATTTAAAATCTTATTCGAATTAGCTCCTGCAACTCGCCTAAAGTGAAAACCTTCTCCGGAATTATCATTAATCCTGTAAACTCTTGCCTGCTGTTTAAAATCGAGTGTGACGTTTTTAATGTGAACAGGAATATCATCAGCAACAGAAACCGCACAATAGGCACTACCTCCTGATCCCATAGTGTCGCCCTCAGGGCCATCCTTTGGGTATTCCTCTGTACGAAATCCTGCAGGTACAACAGAATTTATAATGGAACCAGAGGCTCCGCAATTCGAACACCTTTCATCTTGATCATCATCCTCAAGATCAATTTCTAAATACATACAAACTTTGCAAACCCTCAATCTAGTTTTGTAAGGAATTGCTTCAGATGCATTCCATCTCCGCATTCCTTTATCCCACATTGGCTCACCCATTAAACCATTTGGAACTAAAGTTTGTTTATCTTTCGTACGATTAGCTCCAGGACTAAATTCAGTGATTGAAATATCAAGATCTCTACTAATACCATCGAATTTTGGTTTACTTTCCCTTTCTCCAGATGGGGAATGAAATAAAGTTCTAACTCTAGTAGGCATCCCGTACAAAGGGAGAATACCTGCTTCGGCTAGCCTGTGAGCAAGGTTTTGTTCAATAAACTCTTTGTTATTAATTGCTGCCTGAATCTCTAGAGCAAGATTATTTCTGACGAAATCTTCTATCTCGTCTTTATCAACTTCCGACGCCGCGCATATTGAATTGCATATTTCTGAAACGTACGAAGCATTTTTTAGTACTAAAGCGGTTTGATCGGGGTCGTAGGTATCAATAGTGCCAAACTCTCCATGAGTATCAGGTCTTTCAAAATAATGATGCCATTTTTTTCCCAATTCAAAAAACACTCTCCTGAGGCACTCTTTAGCTGCCAATCTTTTTGCAATCATTACTTGATCTTTACCAAGCGATAAAAAAGGCTGTGGCGGCGCATCTCCTGTCATGGACTCTGGATTATCAAAATAATGACGATCATGTGAATTGGATCTACAAAAAGTCATTGCTAGTGAAAAACGTTGCCCCCTTCTTCCTGCCCTACCTACTCTTTGCTGATAATTGAATCTTTCAGGTGGCATGTTTGCTTGCATTACTGCAACAAGTGGCCCTATATCAACCCCAACCTCCATTGTAGTCGTTACGCTTAGAAGGTCGATTCCATCAATTGCAGGTGTTACCGTTCTCTCGGGATATTGATAGATTTTTTCCTTATCAAGAAACAACCCCCTAAAGTGTCTTTGTCTCTGCCCTTGATTGTCAGTTTGACCAGTAAGCTCCTCACAATGCAATCTAAACAAGTTGTTATCGTTGTTCATTGATAGGTTTGTATAATAATGACTTTTTCTAATTAAAGAAGCTTCAGGTCCACAATGATTGTCACCTAATTCAGCCAGACATCTTACACATACTCCTCCAGAACTGTGCCAATGAATTCTTCCACAAGAATGACAATCCAAACTTTTTTCTTTCTCACTTAAAACTCTGACAGACAGTGAGTCTGAACTGACAATCCAATTATGATGTCCGTTTTTTACTAAAGCATTATATATTGCAATTCTTAATGTATTAGTACCTAACTTGTGAAGCTCAGCAACCTTTTCAATGAAGGCTAAAACCCTTTTTTTCTTTCGACCTGTCCCTGGATTAACGATCGGATCATCTTCTGTCCACACGGCAGAGTTTAAATGATCACCTAATCTCATTGGGTCAATTTTAAATTCTTCTCCAAGTATCCTTATAATTGAATTACAAGTATCCTCAAAAGCATTTGTATTCATACCTTCCGGAACGATTGAATCAACACTTTTTGTTAAACAAGGATAACCTATACCATGTGTTTCCAGATCATATATTATTCTTCCGAATAAAACAGACATGACCTCTCCCTTCATAAGGGTATTAAAAGAGTCAACTCTATCTTCCTCATCTCCAGAAAAATCAGATCTTAGTTTCTTTGAATCCCAATCAATTAAAGTTGACCACCATTTATGCCTATTTCCTATCTTGTAGACTCTTCTAGAAAGATCTGAACTAAATGGGAAAACCCCTAAATTCAACAAGTTATTAATTATCGGAGAATCACGACCAAAAACAAAATCTGCTAGATTGACCTGATGCCTCAAACCGGCCTTTACTTTTTGAATTCCCTTGATTGCCTGATTCTTTTGATCCTTCGCTGATTCAATTTGAAATGCAGGAAGACTTTCAATATCTAGAAAAGCTTTTTGTATCTGCTCATAGCATTGATAGGCAGCACTTTGTTTTTCAAGGTCCATTGCTTCAATGTATTTTATCGCCTCTGAATCAAAGTCTTTTAAAGTTACCCCATCAGATTGTCGCCTGTCCCAATATGATAACATTTCGCCCTTAGCCTCAATTAAAGGGTTGAAACCTTTTTTAATTAGCTCTTTAAAAACAATCGTTCTCAATAAATCACGCCAATGCTCTCTTTCGATGCCATTAGCGAGAACAGCAGCAGATTCACGACTATCAGAAAACGCTACAAGAGAACGGTTGCTATTCGGAAGCTCACTAAATAAATGTTTAACAAGTAGTTGGTTTACTTTATTAAGACCAGTTCTATAAGACCTGATTGGAGACATTCTTTGCCTTTCACTGTAGTCTTGAAGACAATTAGGACAGACATGTGGCATTGCGAAGGTATTTTCATTTGTGTTTAGAGTTACCTTAAACACCCTTCCTTCCACAGTTCCAGATGGCAGCGGCTCGTCCACAGAAAGATCTTTTATAATCGCAGTTACAGGATCAAGGCATGCTCTTTGCCAACTTGCTCCCCTTTTATCGGCCGATTTAATTCTAACATTTCGATTATTGGGATCTCTTAATTTGGCATCTCTCTCCAAAACAGCAGTGCATAGTGCTTGATCCCAACCCTCTCGATTCCAATGATTCCAATTATTTTCGATATCTCCTCGTGGTCTGGGCCAGAACACGACAAGGTCCTCATAGCTGAGCCTATCAACCAGAACCTCGGAAAAACTCGAAGGAAGGTTCTCTAATAGCTCAGACTCTGGCAGCAGTTCCACACTGTCTGATCCAGCGGGTATTCCAGGCAGGCCAATTGAAGCTGGAGGTTTCCCTCTCCTACCCGCAACTAATGATGTTTCACAACATTCACAATAAAGAACTTCGGCTACTCTGTTACCCTTATGTAAAAAAGTACCAGAATGCGAGAGCAACTCTCCTACCGTTCTCCAGTTGTCATCTTCACCTTTATCAGAAAGTAACTTTGCCGATTTATAATCCAGTGAAGCCCATATACCTTCGACAGCTCTAATAAACAAATGAAGTCTAAATCTAGGAATTTTTTTCCATTTATCATTTTCGGAATCAAAAGATAAAGCTCTAAGCAAACCTCGAATAGCAAAACTTTGATCCTCTTCTGAAAACGTCGGAAAAAGTTTTTCTTTAACTTTGGAAATGCTTACTGCTCTTACTTGATTTTTTTCAACACATACAGAAACAAGTTTTGCTGATAGATCATTTTCAGCATCCGAACCCATTCCCAACTTAATTGCTAACGCCTTTAAATCACTATCCTCACAATTCAATCCCTCAATTAGCTTCCTACCCGTCTCGATACATTCTTTCGCTTTATCAAGTTCTAAATGATTATCAACTTTAAGCTCAGGAATATCTTTTTGACCTGGTATTACTTTAAATTTATTTTTAGCAGTTTCTTCATCAATCCCAAAAAAACCTCCTAAAAAGTCAAAAGTTTGATCAGGGTTATCTTCAGCATCTAAAGATGCACTAGATGCTAATATTCTTAGTTGCGGACTGTTTGGAGTTAACCCCAGTCTTCCTATTAGTAGCCTTATTAAGTATGCAACCTCAGTTCCTGAGGTGCCCCTATATAGATGCAATTCGTCTATGACTAAATGAAATACTCTCGATGAATCTGACTCTAACCATTTTCTTGTCTTATCGAAGATATCTGTATCTCCTTGATCGTCATCAATGTCTCCATCAGCTTGCCTCATTAGCATTATTGATAGCATGCTAAAGTTTGTTATTAATATATCGGGAGGACATCGTTGCATCTCCCATCTGTGCAACATTTCAGAAGATTCATCATCAAATCTTGGAAAGAACCCCTCCAATTCCTCAACCTTTTCCTCTTCCTCATTGTTGCCCACAGCCTCTCTTTTTTTATGAACTATATCATCGTAAGTACTTTTAATTAACTCCAATTGATCTTTCAACCTTTTGATTGCAGCACTATTTTTTAGAGCTCTTCCATCACGCATTGTTTTGGGATGACCTGAAACGGGAGTATCTCCTGTATATCTACCAAATGTGATTTTATTTCCCTTAAAAAAACTATTCAATTTTGAGTATGCTTGATGGACCTCATCTGAATTAATAGCACTTCTTAAACGACTTAATTGATCTTCAACCAAAGCATTCATTGGATAGAGAATCAAAGATCTAACTGCTGGCTCCCTTTTTTCCCCCCAACAATCACTTCTTTTATTTTTTTCCCATTTAAATCCATTATCTTTACACCATTGACCATTCCAGTCACGAGTTGGTTTGGCTGATTCCCACGTATCGGCTTCAGAGATAATCGAAGCCAACATAGGCAGTAAAAATGACTCTGTTTTACCAGAACCCGTTCCAGATGTAACGACGCAATGATTTCCCTGTAATGACTGAGTCAGCATCTTCTGCTGATGATCAAAAAGTGGAAATTGAATTAACTTTGAACCGATAAATTCAATAAATGCTTTTCTAGCTTTTTCAGATAATCCAGGCAAATCCTTCTCATCAAGATCCTCTAAACTTTTACCAGACTTATAGCTCTCAATTGGCTCAATTAATGGCTCTTGAAAGATACCGTCTTCCTGAAAAATCAGTTCTCTCCTTTCCTTTTTAAAAGTTTTAGAATTGGAACCAAATGCAGTTTCAATATAAAGCACTAGTGATTCCTTTATGGAATCATAAACTTTTATAGGGTCTTTCACTTTTTAAGTGTTATTTTTTTGCGAATGGCAAGGCAAGAACTTTTTCCAGAATCATTTTGCAAAATTTCTCTGGTACAGGTGAATATACAAAATAGACGCCTTTAATAGTTTCAATTTCTTCAGGAACTTTTCCATTACACATTGTTAGAGCACGAGACAAAACGTATGGCAATGAAAGCTCTCTAGGCAGATAAAGGCTTTTCGTATGAATATCGTAATCAACTAAAATAAGATCTTCGGTCCCTAACAATTCAAAAACTTCATCTGGGTCCAAACCATTCAAGTGGACAGAGGCTCTATTATTGGACATCCATTTTGCCCATTGTGGATCACGTACAAAAGCGTATTTTTTTTCTCCAAAATTGTTCTTTATAACCTTAAACAAACGATGCCTCCCTGTTAGAGTATCCTCAACGTTCTCAAGTTTAAATGGACAACTAAAGGATTCTCCCTGAATACTTTGAAATTTTTCAGGAATATATCCACCATCAGCATCTGGACCTCTTCCTTCATACCAAGGACTACCAATATCTTGCTCCCAATCGTTCATCGATGCCGCCCAATAGGCAATAGTTTTTGCTGGAGGTGTATCATTCCAATAAACACCCAATTCAGATGCAAAAGATTCCAAACAATCAATCCTTTGGTGAGATAAGCATATCCTAGGTGGAACAATATTTTTCCCTTGATCACTAACACTAACGCATATACCAAAATTCCTCGCTTTTTCGCATATTATTTTGGCCATACTCACTTTCATACATCCAGCAAGCACTGCCTGATATTGTCCATTTATTGTAATGGGTAATAAAACAATAGATATTGGTGAATGAATACAATGTGTCCACCTTCCTTTGTCATCAGTTTTTATCTCAACGAAAGCAAGATCTCGCAACCACCTAAGCTCATTATAGAATCTGACACCATTGAGCCCTTGAATAGATTGAGCTTTTCTATGCACTTCTTTAGTTGGTATTAACCGATTCTTTTCAACAAAAACCGACTCTATAAATCGAAACCCTCTATCAATAAGCCCTTCATCATGGTCACCAAATTGCTTTGCTAAAACTTCTTCCAGATCAATCGAATCTTGCTCACGAAGCAATTCAGATTCATCTAGAATAACCCCCCTTAATCCAATATCTTTTGCGGGCCTGCCAAACTTGTTTACCCTGAACAAGTCCTCCTGAATGATTTCCCATTTAAATTGATTTTGATCCCTGTAAACTCCAAAGGCGATGGATTCATCTTTGCCATCAACTTGAATACTAGCAACAACAATTGATGGTTCATTTAACAATTTGATTTCAAACTCCCAAATTAATGTGCTTGGCAAGTTTGAGGATGGTCTATACACAAGATTAAACTCTGCCTGCGATGATGTAATTGTAGGCTCAGTTGTTGATTGGCAGATTAGATAGGGAAGATCATAGTAAAGGTATGCTTTACGCGCACCACCTGTTCTAACTCTGGTTCCTTCCAGAAGTTTCGCGATTTTTACTCCTCTTTTCTTACGAATATTGGCCACAGGAAATTTTTCACGAGCAATTTCGTCGAGGTTTTCAATATTACTTATTACCCTAATCGAATATCCCTCAGCTAGACCTGATTGCGGTATATTATCCACAATTGTTGAAGATCTACCGTATTCATCATACCAATTATTAAATAATTTATCTCCATGACTTGATAACAGAAAATAACAGTAACCACTTTCAGTAATGAAGGGCTCCTCTACCATGAATTCTTGGTTTGCAGCGGAAAAAAACCTAATAGGCTTATCACCATCGTAGTTGAATTTATAAAAGGAATCACCAGAAAGATCACTTCGTAATGAAAAAATTAGAGAAAATTTCTTATCAGATTCGAACTCACCTTTAAACTTATTAGTGGATATTCTTCTACCATCTTCGGAGCACAGCAAAAGCAATGGCT